>CAYUFU010000013.1:2974-55491 GCA_964444145.1 uncultured Chitinophagales bacterium | reverse complement strand
CCCATCAACTCTCTTGCGCTCCGCAGTCCCGCCTCCGTCACCTCCGCTCCGCTCATCAGCTTTGCAACTTCTCGCACACGCTCATCGAGCGTCAGCTTGCGCACGGAGGTAGTTGCGCGTTTGCTCTTTTCAAATTTCTCGACAACAAGATGTTCTTCCGCCAACCCGGCGATCTGCGGTAGGTGCGTTATCGCGATTATCTGATGATGTTTCGAGAGAGCCTTCATGCTGAAGCCAACTGCTTGCGCGATTCTGCCGCTCACGCCGACGTCAATCTCATCGAATATCATCACGGGCAAACGGTCGGCTTTTGCGAGAATGCTTTTCAGCGCGAGCATAATGCGCGAGACCTCGCCTCCCGATGCAACTTTCGCGAGCGGTTTCACCTCTTCACCGAGGTTCGTTGAGATGAAGAACTCCACCTCGTCGTATCCATGCGCGAAGACGCGCACCGCTTGCCCATTGCCGCTTTCACCGACGTGGACGAATTCGCCGTCAGAGGAAGAGTGACTCGGAAGTACATGCTTGCGGATTTGCGCTGCAAAGCGAGCGTTTGCTATGCCTAAGGTTGCAAGCTCCTCGATGACTTCTTTTTCCAATTTTTTTGCAGCAGTTTGGCGCTTCTGGGAAAGCTGCGCGGCGAGCTGACCGCACACCTTGCGCTGTTCCTCGACCTGCCGGGTCAGCTTTGCGATTGCCGCCTCGAACTGTTCCGCACGCTCTGCCTCCTTGCCGATGCGCTCCCGGTGTGCAATCACCGCATCGAGTGAGCCGCCGTATTTTTTCTTCAGTGCAATGAGTTTCGCCAAACGCTGGCGAAGCTCTTCGAGCTGCTCAGGGTTGAACTCCACTTTCTCACTGTAACGGTGCACCACCGTTGCAAGCTCACCTACGATCGCCGCGGCAGATGCGCATTCTCGTTCTGCACTCTCGAATTCCTTATCAAGAGAAGCGAGATCGGCAAGTTGCTTCTGGGCAGCACTCAATTGATCGTGAACAGAATTGTCCCCCTCATACAACAACGCGTACACCTGTAACGCACCGGTTGCAAGTTTTTCCGCGTTCTCCAGAATTCTGAGTTCCCGTTCGATTTGTTCCTCCTCGCCTGCGAGGGGGGCAACTGCATCAATCTCCTTGACCTGAAAGCTCAGCAACTCCGCTTTCTCTTTCAGTTGGGATTCGCGGGTTTGCAGGTCGCGCAATTCAGCCGACGATTCTCTCAGTCGGCGAAACACCGCTCGGAATTCGTCAACGTGGCTTTCGATACCTGCAAATTCGTCGAGCATCTCGCAATGCATTTCCGGGTGGAGCAGCGATTGGTGTTCGTGCTGCCCGTGCAGGTCAACAAGCAACTCGCCAACATTCTTCAGAAGGCTCAAACTTATTGCCGAATCGTTGAGAAGGCAGCGGCTCGTGCCTTTCGCCGAAATTTCTCGGCGAACTATCAACTCATCACCGAACTCGACCTCATGGTCCTTGAGGAGTGATTGAAGCTTGTTGTTCCCTGCAATATCGAACGTACCTTCCACAATTGCCTTGTCCGATCCCGCACGCACGACCTCGGTACTTGCACGATCACCGATAACAAGTCCCAACGCATCAACAATGATGGATTTCCCCGCTCCTGTTTCTCCCGTGATGATGACGAATTGCTTGCCGAACTCGATGGAAAGCTCGTCAATCAGCGCGTAATTCTTTATGGAAAGGGATTTGAGCATGAAGAAAAATTTTCCGAAGTCAATCTACGAAAGCGAGAAGAGAGATTCCACTTGACCAATCGCAGGGATGCAACGCGGATTGCAGCATGAGAAAAGAATTCCCAACGAAGGAACGCGAAAGACGTTACCGATGATCGCGACTGCGTATGGTAACTGAGAGTAGCCAGCGAACCGCGACGCAGCGGAAAAGCCTTCTGAAGACTACTGGACTTGCGGATGGTGCTGTTGAGGGCAGACCTCAGTTTGGAGAAACGTCGGAGAACAAGTCGTCCATCGTGCTGCCGGCTTTGAAGAAATTGAGATCAGCAACATCGGGCAGAACGCCATGATAATAGAGATACTTCATGAACTCCGCCAGTGCTTCACGGTCCTGCTCGTCCAACGCGTAGGTGAACGATTGAAGATAGTCCGACACAGCCTCGCGCTCTGCGGGTGCGAAGGGCACAGCGAGGTCGGTAATTCCCGCGCTGCCCTTTGCTTGCGCGTCCTGCAACATCCTGACTTCGTCATCCAGCAACGAGTGTTCTCTCCCGCACCAGAGCGCGTGGACGAAGGGGGTGCCTGTCAACTCGAACCATTCCTCAACAACATCAATGGTGTTGGCAGACTGATTACGGAACGCGTCGTCGCCGACGAGCAGCACAGCATCGTTGTGTGCGAGCGCAGCGTCGGGCGGGAAATTTGTCGGCACGATTTGCGGCTCGATGTTAAACGACTCGCTCAAGATGATTTTAGCAAGAACGATCTCGCACGCGTACTGCGGATCAGTTGCGAGCGTGCGGATATGCTGCGCACCTTCGCGAAAGCGAATGAGAGCTCCGCCCTCGGCAGAAACAACGGCGACCTTGGGAACAATACGATACTCAGAACTCTCTTTTGCGTAGTCGAGCGGAGAGAGGAGTGCCGCACTCAGTTCGTTCTCGCGCAGCTTCGCGGCAAGCACGGGGCGCGACTCCTCAACGAGGAGAAACGAAGGGTTCCCTCGCAGGGGTTCCGTGAGAGGCTTGGTGTGCAAGTGACGCGGAATGCCGAGCAGTGCGGGCTGTCTCATGATGCGATTATCCAAAAACAAAAACGCCCTCCCGCAGAGAGAAGGCGTTCGTTGGAAGTGCTGTGTCTTTACGCCGTCGTCTTCTGGCGGATCTGCTTGCTCGCGAGGTCGCGCAAGTAGTACAGCTTCGCGCGTCGCACCGAGCCTTGCTTGACCTTTTCAATCTTCGCGATGCGCGGCGAATGGAGCGGGAAGATGCGCTCGACACCAACGCCATCGGAAATTTTTCGCACCGTGAAGGTCGCGCTCATGCCCGAACCGTGCCGCCCTATGACGACCCCTTGAAAATGCTGGACGCGTTCTTTGTCCCCCTCGACAACCTTGACGTGGACATTCACGGTATCGCCCGGTATAAAGTGCGGAATATCGCTCCGCATTTGGGTTGCGTCTACTAATCGTAACTTTTCCATAGTGAGTCTCCTTATTCCGAATGTTCGAACAAATCGTTTCGCCGTTCCTTGGTGCGCAGTGCGCGTTGGCGAGCGCGCCACTCTTGGATCTCTTTGTGATTTCCCGAGAGTAGTACAGCGGGCACTTTCATTCCGCGGAATTCATCGGGCTTTGTGTAGTGCGGCGCGTCGAGTCCGCCACTGGCGGATTGAAACGAATCCGTCAACAAGGACTCCCCGTCGCCGATCACTCCGGGAATCAACCGCACAACCGCATCAATAAGCACGAGCGCAGGAAGTTCGCCGCCCGTCAGGACGTAATCGCCAATCGAAATCTCGCGCGTAATCAGCACCTGGCGAATGCGCTCGTCAATTCCCTTGTAGTGTCCGCAGAGCAACAGCACGTTCTGCTTGAGTGAAAACTCGTTGGCAATCCGCTGCGTTAGCCGCTCCCCCTCTGCACTGAGATACACCACCTCGTCATACACACGCTCAGCCTGCAACTTCTCGATACAGGCGAACACCGGCTCGGCTTTCAGGATCATGCCGGCGCCGCCGCCGTAGGGTGTATCGTCAATCGTCCTGTGCTTGTCGGTGGCATAGTCGCGCAAATCATGCACAACGATTTCGACAAGTCCCTTCGTCTGTGCCCGCTTGACGATGCTCTCGTTCAGCGGACTGTGCATCAGTTTCGGAAAACCTGTGACGACGTCAATCCGCATTTCTTTCTCACGAGGATGGAGTCCACGTCCACTCTGTTGCTTCGCGCACCGGTTGCTCCCAACAGCATCGTTCTCCCCTCTGCACCTACTCGAGCATCCCTTCGATGAGCTTGACGGTCATCGTGCCGGCTTTCACATCAATGCCCTTGATGAACTCCTTCACGGCAGGGAGCAACACCTCTTTGCCATTCATCTCGACAACGTAGATGTCGTTTGGCGAGAGCTTGAGAACGTCTTTCACCACGCCGAGCAGGTTTTCCTCTTCGTCGAGGACGCTGAGTCCAATCACATGATGAACGAAATACGAGCCTTTCGGTGGCCGTACCGCGTCACGTTCGTCTACAAACAGAAAACAACCGACGAACGTTTCCGCCGTTGTTCGCTCCTCAGCCGCTGCGAGTCGGATGCGCACACCTGCACGGCGTGTACGCACGCCGCGCGAGCCTATCGCAACGTGTGTCACAACGGTCTCCGTCGCCGTCGCTTCGCTCATGCCGATGAAGACGCGCTTCAGTGTTTTGAAACGGCGCACATCATCCGTGAGTGGGGAAATGACGAGGTCGCCGCGAATTCCAAACGCCTTAACAACAGTACCGATTGCTAATAGTGTTCGGCTCAAGATCGTTGAGTGAAACTCAGTCTGCGATTTCGAGAATCGCCCGCTTTCCTTCCTTTGCTGCCACGGCTGCGAGCAACGTTCTCATTGCCTGAGCCGTTCGTCCCTTTCTGCCGATGATCTTACCGACATCCGGTTGCCCAACCTGCAGCTTGAAGATAACCTTGCCGTCCTTCTCTTCCTGGTCGAGAATGACCTGCTCGGGATTATCCACGAGATGTTTGGCAATAAACTGGATGAATTCACGCATAGCGCGCCTCTGTTGTTGGTGGTTGAGATCTTACCCTGTCTTGAAACCGCAGCGTCCCTGTCACGGTGCGGCATCTAAGATCTAACGCGGTGCGCGGCAACTTACAAGAATTCTGCCGTGTCCCAAATGTAAAAGTACAAAAAAAATTCTTATGACGCGGGAGGTGTTTCTGCCGTGGCAGCCGGTGTCTCGCTCCCTGCTTGTGCCTTGCGCGCTTTGCGCTTGGCTGCGATGCGGCGCGCACGGCGCGCTTCGCTTCGCTGGCGCTTGTCGGCTTGCTGCGCGCTCCATTTGTCCATCTCGCTCGCGATGGTCGCTTCGTCGGCGCCTTTGCGCATCATGCTCCATTTGAGCCACGTACCGTTGCTTTGCAGCAAACTCCTCACCGTGTCGGTCGGCAACGCGCCGTGCTTCAGCCAGTGCATCACGCGCTGCTCTTTCGTTTCGATGAGCGCAGGATGCTGGAGCGGCTCATACCGCCCGACGATTTCCAAGAACTTGCCGTTCCGCGCCGCGCGCGAATCGGCTGCAACGATCTGGTATTGCGGCTTCTTTTTCTTGCCGATGCGCCTCAATCGTAGTCGTACTGCCAATGTTGTCTCCTTGTATCTAAATGAACTTCTTCCGATGCAGATCCGTGCCGCGGTGCACTGCACACTTACATCACCGCTTTCATCCGCTGTGCCATCTTGAACTTTGCCCCGCCTTTGCCGAATGACTTCATCAGCTTCTGCATCTGCTCGAACTGCTTTATCAGCTTGTTCACGTCTTGCACCGAGGTTCCGCTGCCGAGGGCAATCCGCCGGCGACGGCTGCCATTGAGAATCTCGGGCGTTGTGCGCTCTTTCTTCGTCATGGATTGAATGATGGCTTCGATTTTGACCAACTCCTTGTCATCCACTTGCGCATCGTGAGGGAGCTTATTCATACCCGGAATCATGCCCATCACCTGGCTGAGCGGACCCATCTTCTTCACCTCCTGCAGTTGCTCGAGAAAATCTTCCAGCGTAAACTGATTTTTTCTGAGTTGTTGTTGGAGCTTCTCCGCTTTCTGCTGGTCAATCGTCTGCTGTGCCTTCTCGACCAGCGAGACAATGTCGCCCATGCCCAAGATGCGCGACACAAGCCTGTCGGGATGAAACCGTTCGAGCGCATCCATCTTCTCGCCGACACCGATGAACTTGATCGGCTTGCCGACGGTTGCGCGCAGCGATATGGCTGCGCCACCCCGCGCATCGCCATCCAGCTTTGTCAGCACGGCACCGCTGAAATTCAAACGCTCGTTGAATGCCTTCGCCGTGTTCACCGCGTCCTGACCCGTCATCGCATCAACGACGAACAATATCTCGTGTGGCTTGATGGCTGCCTTGATAGCCTCGGCTTCATTCATCATGTCTTCGTCAACATGCAACCGGCCTGCCGTGTCAACGATGACGGTATCGCGCGCATGTTTCCGCGCATGCTCGATTGAGCGCTTTGCGATGTCCACCGCACCAGCCGCTCGATCGCTGAACACCGGCACCCCAATCGAAGCACCGAGCGAAATCAACTGATCAATAGCTGCGGGACGATAGACATCCGCCGCAACCAGCAGCGGACTGCGCCCCTGCTTCTTCAACATCGCCGCAAGCTTGCCGCAGAACGTCGTCTTGCCCGAGCCTTGCAGGCCGGCAACCATAATGACCGTCGGCGGCATCGGCGAGAAGGTGATATTCACGCTCCGATCGCCTAACAACTTCACCAACTCGTCGTGAATAATCTTGACGATGAGCTGACCGGGGGTAATGCTCGTCAGAACCTCTGCACCGAGTGCCTTCTGCTGAACGTCGTCAATGAACTGCTTGGCAACCTGATAATTGACGTCGGCATCAAGCAACACACGCCGCACCTCACGAAGGGTTTCCGCAACATTTTCTTCGGAAATCTTCCCCTGACCACGGAGTTTTTTGAAAACGCCTTCGAGCTTTAAACTGAGTTCTTCGAACATCTACATGCGAGACAAAAGAACAGCTATCTGAACCGAAATGGGTGATTAAGTTATGGAAAACCCGTGAGTTGTGCAAGAATGGCGGCGTTGGATTGATAGCAGGTATTAGGATTCATTAATTCTGGTTTCCTGATAGATGATGAAAGAGAAAATCGGCTGGGACACCTACGGCTCACGAGGTGTTCGAAGATTCTCGATCCACCGAATTCGCCCATCCCCATGTCCAAACACCGTGTTGCCCTTGATATCATGTCGGAGGGGATACACCAAGCCGACAAGATCTCTGAAGGTGTGGACTTTGCGCTTTTTTTCTTTTGGACTTTGTGCCCTCGCCTGCTTTTTCATTTCTTGAAACTCACACCCCATTTAGGTAGAATGAAATCACAATCATTCACTCATTGGGCGGAAATATCGTTGTGAGGAAAATTCTCTTTCTTCTTATTCTTTTGTTGAACACTGTTGCATTCGCGATCCCAGAGTCGGATGTCGAGCTGGCGTGGAAAGCACTGCAAGGCTCCGGACAGAAGCAAGCCGAAGAGCATTTCAAAGCCGCAATCGCAGCAGAGAAGACAAACAGCCGAGCACATCTCGGTATTTCGCTTCTCTATGAGATGCAAGACCGCAAATCCGCGGCGTGGGATGCGTTCAAGAACGTGTTATCCACCGAACAGAATTTCTATCCCTACCTCTCAGCGCAGTGGCTCTATACTTGGGACGACAAGATTCGCACTTCCCCCACAAGCGGGATGGTGGATTTGCTCAAGAGGTTGAGCGAAAAGGGAAACCTGGACGGCATGATGAAAGCGCAAGCGTGCGAGCAACTCGGAACGCATTTCCAACATCGCGGCGATTTATCTGCCGCCCGCGGATGGTTTGCAAAACTGAATGCCATTACCGACTGGATGCTCATCGGTCCGTTCGACAATATCAGCGCGTCGGGGTTCGACCGAGTGTTTCCCCCCGAACAGGCATTTGACGCAACGAAAACTTACGAGGGGAAAAACGGCATCCCTGCACAGTGGTTTGCACCCGTGAGCATGAGGGTGGACCGCTGGGTGGATTTCACGCGGTACTTTGCGTTTACGCAGTCGGTGTTTTACGCAAACACGTTTGTCTTGTCTCCACGGAAACAGACCGCGCAGATTCGCATCGGTACGAGCGGTTCCCTGAAAGCCTTTCTCAACGACGAGGAAATAATTCAGTACTTCGACGAGAACAACAACGACCTCGACACCTACATCGTGGAGACGGAATTGCAGCAAGGCTGGAACCGCCTGCTCATCAAATGCGGCTATTCAGAGATTACGCGTTGCAACTTCATGGTGCGCATTACGGACGCAAGAGGCGAGCCGCTTGATGGCGTGAACGTCTCTATCGCAGGTCAGCCCTACACATCACGACCGAACGCCCCCAAGCGTGTGCTCGAGAATCACGCCGAAGCGTTTTTCAAAGGGCAGATCCAACGTCATCCCGCCTGGCTGGAGAATTATCTCTTGCTCGCTCAAGTCTATCTTATGAACGATAAGGCGATTGAAGCCGAGTTGACACTGCGTGAAGCGTTGAAGCGCTCGCCCAACAATGTGCTCATCTTGAACAAGATGCTCGAAGCGTTTGTTCGCGGCGAAAAGTACGATGAGATTTCGCAAACTATGGAGAAAATTCTCACACTCGACCCGCACGTTCCCGCCGCGCTGCTCTATAAAATTCAGCGCGAGATCGAGAACGAGGATTTCGACAACGCAGAGGAATCGTTGAACACGCTGAAGAAACTGCAGCCGTTCGGCGAGAATGTGTACCGCCAGCAAATCGCGCTCTACCGCAAGAAGAAACAGAGCGAAAAAATTGCCGAGATCAATCACGAGGCGTATAGGAAACATCCGAACGTGTGGGACTTTGTGTATCTGGAGGCGGCACTCTTACAGCAGAAAACTCGCGGCACTGCCGGCGCGAGCGAGATCGTAGAAAAATATTTGAAGGACAATTACACGGTGAATGCGCTCAGCACGCTCGCCGAGTACAGCGTCAACGGCGCCGATCCCACCCGGTGGGAATCGTATTACGCGAAGATGATCGAGCTTGAGCCTGCAGCGCCCGGCTATCATTTCCGTATGGCGAAAGTCTACTCGGGTTTGCAGGAGTACACCAAAGTGGAACAGGCGTTGAAGCAAGCGATTGCGATTTGTCCCAACAGCGACGCGTATTGGGCGGAACTTGGAGAGGTGTATCGCGTGCAGAAAGACAATGCGCGCGCAATGTCTGCGTATGAGAACGCCCTGCGCTTCAATCCTGCAAACTATGAAGCGCGAGAAAAACTGCGCGAGCTACAAGGAAAGAAATCTATTTTCTCACAATTTGCCGCCGTGAATGTGGACAGCGCCATCACCGCCGCACCGAAGAAAGGCGATGGCCACGGTGTCGTGCTGCTTGATGATACCAAACGCGTCGTCTTCGAGAAAGGCACTTCGATGTCGCAGCACGAACTGCTCGTCAAACTCTTCACGAAAACCGGGATTGACCAGTACAAAGAATTCGGCATTCCGTACAACCCGTACACTGAAACGCTCATCATCGAGAAGGCTGCAACGATAAAAGCGGACGGCACGGAGGTGAAAGCGGACGTGGCACGTAACGGCGTCGTGTTCAAGCAGTTGGAAGAGGGCGAGTGCATTTATCTGCGATGGAAAACGAAGAATTACTACCATGGAAAACTCTCGAATCAGTTTTGGGATGAAAACTATTTCAACGGCGCCTATCCTGTGTTGCTGGCACGCTACGCGCTCTTGATTCCGCAGGATGTGAAGTTCAACACGAAGACGCAAGGGAGTCTTGATGCGCCGACGAAGCGCACGACCGAAGACGGCGTGCTGTACGAATGGACGGCGCGCAACGAGCCGCCGATTGTCTTCGAGCCGGCCATGCCGCCGCTGACCGACGTCGCTAAGACGTTATACATCTCCAGTATTCAATCGTGGGATTATCTTGTCGAGTGGTACATTGACCTTGCGCGCACGAAGACGCGCAGCACGTTTGAAATCAGGGAGCAGGTGCAAAAGCTGCTCGATGGTAAGCAGAACATTTCCGAGATGGAAAAAATTCGGATCGTGTATGATTTCATCACGGAGAACATTCGCTACAGCAGTGTCCCGTTCCGGCAATCGCCGCTCGTGCCTCAAGACGCGCGTGATGTGCTGATCAACCGAATCGGCGATTGCAAGGATGTTGCGACACTGTGCATCGCGATGCTGCGCGAAGCAGGCATTACGGCGCATCACGTTCTTGTCAACACCTCCGATCAAGGCTCGAACGCAAACATCCTGCCGACGATCGCATTCAACCATGCGATTGCCGCGGTCGAAACGAAGCAGGGGTTGCTCTATCTCGATCTGACAGCGAATAATTTTCCGTTCGGTTCCGCTCCCGAACCCGACGTGGACGCCTTCACGTTGCTCATCAAGCCGAGTGTGAACACGCCCGCCTATCTGACGAAGCAGCACTTCTCCCCGAACAACATCTCGCGTTCCACGATCATTACGCTGGCAAGCGACAACAGCATCACCGTGAAGCACACGGCGAAGCGCACCGGCTCGGAGTCAGCAGGCGTGCGGTATTTTTATCGCGACCGAAGCCAGGAGGACAGACAGAAGATCTACGCGCAGGGGCTCGCGAAAGATTTTCCTAACATGACGCTGAAACGTTTACAGTTTAGCGGGCTCGATTCGCTATCGAGTTCCGTGACAACGGAATCGGAATTCGAGGTGCGGGATTATGTCGGAGAGTCGGGCAAGTTTCGGTTCCTGAAACTTCCGTGGGCGGATAAACTCGAACCCGACGAGGCTCTTTCCTCAGACAAACGTATCTATCCGCTTGTCCTGCATTCTCGCGAAGATACCTTGCGCGAGCAAATCACTGTGAAGTTGCCGAAGGGTATCGTCGTTGAGGAGCTGCCAAAACGGACACGCTTCACCGGAAGCGCTGCAGATCATTCTATCACCTACACACTCTCAGGGAACTCGCTTGTTGCAACACGTCTCTCCGTGAGGAAGAAGAATCGCATCGAGCCTGAAGAGTATATAGCGTATAAGAAGTTTTACAACGACGCGTTGCGCGAAGATGAGAAGCAACTTGTGTTACGAAAACGCTAACGAGAGCAAACCATGCTCGTGAACCCTGAGCCATGAACCTGCGAATGGTGACCATCGTTCTTCTCTGTTTTGCATGTGCCGAGCTGGCTTCGGCACAGCCCTCCCGCGTCTCCTCGGCGTTCAAACTGGCTCGCCTCAAATACTCCGGCGGCGGCGATTGGTACAATGACCCATCTGCGGACGTCAATCTGCTGAAATTCGTTCGCGACAACACATCCATTGCCGTGGAACCGACGTACGAATTCGTTGATGTCAATAGCGAACAACTCTTCACCTATCCGGTGATTTTTCTGACGGGACACGGCAACATCGTCTTCACTGCACATGAAGTGAAACGGCTCCGTACGTACTTGGAGAACGGCGGCTTCCTTTATGCCGATGACGATTACGGGATGGACAAAGCATTCCGTCGGGAGATGAAAAAGATTTTTCCTGAACAGGAACTCGTCGAGTTGCCGTTCAGCCACGGTATCTACCATACACAATTCGACTTTCCCAGCGGTCCGCCCAAAACGCACGAGCACGATAAGAAGCCGCCGCAAGGCTTCGGACTTTTTCATAATGGACGACTCGTCGTATATTATACCTTCGAATCGAACCCGAGCGACGGCTGGGCAGACGCGGATATCCACAACGACCCACCGGAGAAGCGGCAGGAGGCACTACGATTTGGAACGAATATCATCGTGTGGGCGCTGACGCATTGAGTCTCGACGGAGCACAAGCTCTGCAAGTAACAGCCAAAGCGAAGTTCCTCTGGATGTCATGAACGACAGGATCTCCAACGGAGAATTCAAACGCTATGCGCGCCATCTGATTCTTCATGAGGTCGGTGAAGCGGGTCAGATGAAGCTCAAATCCGCAAGCGTCCTTATTATCGGCGCGGGCGGACTCGGCTCGCCTGTCGCTCTCTATCTTGCCGCGGCAGGTGTGGGAAGATTGGGCTTGGTGGATTTCGATGTCGTTGACGAATCGAACTTGCAGCGACAAATCATTCACTCGACCAACGACGTCGGTCGCTCGAAGCTGGAATCTGCGCGTGAGAAGATTCTCGACATCAATCCTTACGTTCACGTCGAGACCTTTGCAATGCAACTGACCTCGAACAACGCGCTCGATATCGTCCGCGACTTCGACATCGTCGTTGATGGGACGGATAATTTCCCGACGCGCTATCTCGTGAATGACGCGTGCGTCCTGTTGAACAAGCCCAATGTGTACGGCAGTATTTTTCGATTCGAGGGGCAGGCGTCGGTGTTCGCTGCAGAGCGAGGACCGTGCTACCGCTGCTTGTACGCCGAGCCGCCACCGCCCGGACTAGTGCCGAGTTGCGCTGAAGGTGGTGTGCTTGGTGTGCTGCCGGGAATCATTGGGACGATTCAAGCAAATGAGACCATCAAACTCATTCTCGGTATCGGCGAGCCGCTTGTGGGGCGCTTGCTGCTGCTCGATGCGTTGAAGATGCAATTCCGTGAATTAAAGCTGAAGAAAAACCCGGACTGCCCACTTTGCGGAGCGCGCCCAACGATCACACATCTTATTGATTATGATGCCTTTTGCGGCGTCCCTTCACAAACGCCGCAGCGCAGCACACTGAACAGCGAAATGACCGTACGCGAACTCAAAGCGCGACTCGATAATGGCAACAACCTTTTTCTCTTGGATGTGCGCCAACCGTATGAATTCAAGCTCGTCAACCTCGGCGGCACGTTGATCCCCCTCGGCGAGCTGCCGCAACGCGTTCACGAGTTGGACGCATCACAAGAAATCGTCGTCTATTGTCATCATGGGATGAGGAGCGCTCATGCCGTCGCGTTCCTTCGTCAAGCAGGATTTGCAAACGTGAGAAATTTATCGGGAGGAATTGATGCGTGGGCGAGAGAAGTTGAACCGACGATGAAGAGATATTGATTGAGCTGTGTGGCAACCTTTTCTGGAGAGCGCTTGAATGCGCTGCGGTTTTCCAATCAAAACCCAACCGGGGCTGTTCCAATGCAATGATCCATGCCGTCCAATGAGGAACCACTATGAGCGATGAACCCCAAGAGATCCGCAAGCTCGCTGCCATCATGTTTACCGACATGGTGGGCTACAGCGCGTTGACACAGAAGAACGAATCGCTTGCGATACAACTGTTAGAAGAACATCGCAGCTTGCTTCGCCCGCTGTTTCCGAAATACGGAGGGCGAGAGATTGAAACAGTTGGCGATGCATTCTTTGTCGAGTTCGGCAGTGCAGTAGAGGCGGTGCGGTGCGCGGTGGAAATGCAACACACGCTTCACGAACGAAATCAAACGCACGGGGCGGAAGAGCAAATCCGCATTCGTATCGGCATTCATATCGGCGATGTGATTCAAAAAGGGAATCATGTCTTGGGCGATGGTGTGAACATTGCTGCGCGCCTCGAGCCGCTCGCGCCGCCTGAGGGAATTTGCATTTCGGAGGACGTTGCACGCCAAGTCCAAAACAAACTCGACATTCCGCTTTACAAAATCGGACAAAGGAATCTCAAGAACATCCAGTTTCCGATGGAGATTTACTCGGTCCAGCTTCCGTGGGGACCGCAAATTGCCGAAGAAGCGGCATTGACGCCGAAGCAAGAGCGCATTGTGGTCGCCGGCGCGCATTTCTGGAGAAGAGTTCTCTCACAACCACTTTTTGCCGCGGCTGTTGGGTCTCTCGCCCTCCTCGCCGCGTGGTATTTCTTGACGCTCAAGAAAACAGTAACCGAACTTGACGTCTCTCCGAGCGACTCCTCGTCTGCAGTGCTGCAAGACACCACCCCCGCTCAAGTCGCCACAGTTACCACACAGTCACCCCCGCCGGTGAAGAGCAAAGAAACGCCGCTGATTGTTGCACTGCCGAATCAGCCGCAAAGAACAGTCGAGGAGCAGACGAAAAAGCAACTTGCCGTTGTCGAGAAGAAACCTGTGGCTCCTCCGGTGGCAACGATCTACTACAATCCGGATTCCGTTCTTGCCCATGGTCGCGAGCAGTATAGGAAGGGCGAGCTGAGCGACGCGCGCATGACGCTTGGCGAGGCGCTCAACCAATATCGTGCGACGGGAAACAAGAGGGGCGAAGCGGACGCACTGCTGGCAATCAGCCGCGTGTTGAAACATCAGGACGAACTTGCCGAGGCGGAAACCAAGGCACGGGAAGCAGCTGCGCTGTTCAAATCGCTTGATAACACCGCCGGCATTGCGCGAAGCCAGGTGATACTTGCCGATGTTCTCATTGAGCAGGGAAAGGCAAAGGAGGCGGAGAGTGTTGCCGGGCTTGTCGTGTTGGCGCTGCCGGCAAGTGATGAAGCATTCGTGGCACGCGCCCTCCTTGCCAAAGCACACGCCGCTCTGGACAATATGGAAGATGCTCTCAAGCAAGCGCAATACCTTGATGAGAATCGGCAGCGAACGCCGGATACGGAATGGAACGCGTTTGTGGTCACTACAGTTGTTCGCATTCGCGCGATGGCGAATGCCTTGGACCGGACAAAAAGGGAACGACAGAATTTCGAATCGGAAATTCAGCAGAGCGGCAATGTTCCCGCGCAAATGGAAGGTCGTCTTGCCTACGGTGAGGTTGCGATGACTCTTGGGACAAATCCAGCCATGGGACGACAACGATTGACAGCACTCAGCAATGACGCGACTGCGAAGGGCTTTCTCCTGATTGCTCGCAAGGCGAGAGAACGGCTTCGCAACTGACAAGAATCTCTCCGAGGACAGGACGACGTTCCGGTTATCTACTTCCTTCGCCCAGATTCCGCGCGTAGTGCCAACAGGTGATTTCCGACTGAGCCTCTCAATCGGCAACGTCATTGATATTCCGCATGCAAACCTGTAATTTGATGCACCACCTATATGTCACTCCAGCAAGGCGTCGGCAGTATTTTCATAGACCTCATCCCCGACATGTGTTTTGTCGTGTCGGGTGATCGGGAGGTACTCGCATACAATCAGCGCGTGCGGGAGCTGTTGGGATTACCGGTGCGTCCCGAAGGGGTAATTCACTTCTACGACTTGCTGACCGACGACTCTCCCCGGCCATTGATCGCCGTCCTGCGCACCGATGAACAGACGCGGGAGGCAGAGGCGCGTTTCAAAGGCGTGAACGGTAATACAATCGACGCTGCGCTCATCATCAAGAAAATCGCCGGGCCCGACCGAGAATTTCTTTACGTCATCGCACGCGACATTTCCGAAGCGAAGAAGAAGGAGCTGGATCTCTTGCGCTTTTCGAACGTCGTCCACTACACCGTGAATCCGATTCAAATTACGGATGCACGCGGGCGTATGGTGTATGTCAACCCCGCGTTCGAGAAAACAACCGGGTACACGAAAGAAGAACTCATCGGGCAAAATCCGAACATCATTTCGAGCCGAAAGTATGGACCGGATTTTTGGAGAAAGGTCTGGTCGAGAATCTCTGCAGGAAAAATTTGGCAAGGCGAGATCGAGAACCGCCGTAAGGACGGCTCGCCGCTGTACGCTCAACTCCTCATCTCGCCCATCGTGGACGCGGATGGGAAGGTTGTGGGCTACTTAGGCTCGCATCGCGACATCACGGAGCAGAAGCAGCTCGAGCAGCAATTGATGCATTCACAAAAAATGGAGAGCATGGGGACCCTTGCGGCGGGCATCGCGCATGAAGTCGGCAATCCACTCACATCCATTTCTTCGATCGTCCAAGTGTTGCAGCGTACGGTGAACGATGAGTTCGCGAAAGAAAAGCTGGCACTCGTTCAGTCGCAAGTGAACCGGATAACAAAAATCATTCGCGACTTAGTGGATTTTTCGAGGCCGTCGAATTACCAACTCTTGCCGACGAACATCGTGAATGTCGTGAAAGAGTCGGTGGAGATCGTGAAAATGGCGAAGAAGGCGCGGCTTGTGCACTTCAGCGTGGACGTGCGCGACGAGATTCCGCTCCTTCTACTTGTGCCGGACCAAATCTCGCAGGTGTTCATCAACATTCTCCTCAACGGCGTGGATGCGATGGAGGGGCGTGAGGGGACGATCACGGTGGTGGTTGCGCGCCGCACCGACTCCGTCGCTATCGAGATTACTGATTCCGGCTGCGGCATCGAGGAGGAACATCTTGCGAAGATCGGCGAGCCATTCTTTACGACCAAACCCGTGGGACAAGGAACGGGCCTCGGATTGTGGGTCAGTCACGGGATCATCCGAAGTTTTCGCGGCGACATTCATTTGAAAAGCAAACGCGGCGTTGGAACGACATTCACGATCGTTCTCCCGCTCAATCCTAAGGAGTAGCACATGGCGGAATCCATTCTCGTCGTTGACGATGAAGAAATTATTCGTGAATCCCTCTCGTTCGTGTTGAAGAAGGAAGGGTTCACCGTCGAAGGGGCAGACAACGGACGGTCGGCTCTGCAGGCGCTCAGCAAACGTTCGTTCGACCTGGTCATCACGGATTTGGAAATGCCGGAGATGAAGGGCATCGAGTTGCTGGAGCACATCGCAAGTGCCTCGCCCGATCTGCTCGTCATCATCATCACTGCCTACGGCTCAATCGAAACTGCGATTGCCGCGTTGCGCAAAGGCGCGGTGGATTACATTCTGAAGCCCGTCGAGTTCGACGAGCTGCTCGTGAAGGTGCGGCGCCTGTTTGCACAGAAGCGCTTGCAGATGAACAACAGCTTACTGCGCGCAGAACTGCACAAGCAGTACGATTTTGCCAATATCATCGGCAAGAGCGAGGCGATGCAGCATGTGTTCGAGACGATCAAGCGTGTGGCGCAAACCGACGGAACGGTGCTCATCAGCGGCAGAAGCGGAACAGGCAAGGAGCTTGTCGCTCGAGCGATTCATTTCAACGGCAGGCGGAAGGATCAGCCGTTCATCGCGGTCAACTGCGGCGCAGTGGTGGAGAACCTCTTCGAAAGCGAGTTGTTTGGCCACAAGAAAGGGGCGTTCACGGGCGCGAGCACCGACCGCGTCGGCTACTTCAAATCGGCAGACGGCGGTACGTTGTTTCTCGACGAGGTAAGCGAGATTCCGGTGCACTTGCAGGTCAAGTTGCTCCGCGCGATCGAGTTGAAGGAGGTGACGCCCGTCGGTACGTCGCATCCCGTTCCCGTAGATGTCCGCATTATCGCGACCACTAATCGCAACCTCGAGCAGCATGTTGCAGAGGGGAAGTTTCGCGAGGACTTGTTCTATCGCTTGAATGTTGTGAATATTGATTTACCTCCGCTCAGCAATCGTCTGGAGGATGTGCCTCTTCTGGTGGAACACTTCGTAAAGAAGTATGCGATGGAGATGAAGAAGGATATCAAGGGAGTGGCGCCGGAAACCATGAGGATTCTCACTGAACACGCATGGAAAGGTGAGGTGCGCGAGTTGGAGAATGTCATCGAGCGAGCGGTCATCTTTGCGGACCGCCCCTTGATCGCGCCGAACGATCTGCCGCAGATGATGTCGCGGGAACATACGTTGCACGCGTTCACTGCCAAGAAAACGCTTAAGGATGCCGTCGCCGATTTCGAGCGCGATTACATTACCCATATGCTGCGCCTGCACCCGAACAAGGAGGAGCTTGCGCGCATCTTGCACATCAGTCTCTCCAGTCTCTACCGAAAGATTGATGAGTTAGGAATCGGTCAGGCGCCGCTCTCATGAGTGTTGAGATGCTTGAGCGTACGAGCGCCTCCACTCGCTCAATCCTGTGATGCAGAGAAGCAGGAATACGCCGTATAGTCCCGCCGTCCACAGCACGTCTTTGTAGATGTAGATGCCTATCGAAAGCACATCAACGACGATCCACAAGTACCAGTGCTCTAATTTTTTTCTCATCATCAGCAGTTGCGCAACGACGCTCATGCCGCTGGCGGTGGCATCGAGGTAGGGCAACGACGCGTCGGTGTAGGTATGAAAGAGAAAGCCGATGCCAAGGACACTCGCGACCAACCCAACCGAAACGAGAATGATTTGTTGTCGTGTGAGCCGCGTAATGCGCAGCGTGCTGTGATTGTCTCCTCCCTTCAGCCAGAAGTACCACCCCTGAATACACGACCAAAGAAAAAAAACCTGCAGGCACATGTCCGCGTACAGTTTGATGTGAAAGAAGAGCACGCCGAACGCGCTGACGCTGACGATGCCTGTGGGCCACGTCCAGATGTTTTGACGGACGGAAAAATAGACCGTCAGCAAGCCGAAGAGGACGCCGATTGGTTCGAGAAAGCCGGTAAGAGGCATTTCGCTGGGTGATGGTTGTGGGAATCGGAATTACGCGGCGTGCGTAACGCGTCGCGCGTAATTGCTTACATCCTGCGGAGCCAAAGCCGGAAGAAGCGGTCCAGAATGATGAACGACCCATTCTCCCGATCAATAATATCACGATCGAGCAGCGTCGCAATAACGCGCTGGACGGTGGATGGCGAACCGAGACGATGCTGCTGGAGCCACTCGGCGGAAAAGAGTTTCGCCGTCGAATCCCTGGAGGCAAGGGCTTTCAGAAAGCGCTGCTGGTTTCTTGTGAGAGATTCCCACAGCACGACATAGGCGTACTGTTCGCGCGAGAGGAGCACGGTCGTCGCTTCTTCAATCATTTTTGCGTTCACCGTTCTGCCACGTTCGCAGAGCTCCCACAATGCGTAACAGAGGTGCTGCGTGTAAAATGGGTGACCCTCCGTGGCTGAGCAAATCATTCGAATCTGCTCGGGAGAGATGCTCTTCCGTCCACGTGCGAATCGTTTCCGAATGAACGGTACCCAATGGTGTTCACTGATAACGCCGATTGGATAATGCGTTGCAGCTCGGTACAGGGGGCGCGATTTGTCCAGAAACATTCCCTGGAGCAAATGCTTCCGGCTGCCAAGAAAAATATAGGAGATCCCTTTCTGCGACTGGATCACACTGCGAAGCACCCGCTCGATCATATCGCTACCGTATCCTAAAATCTGTTGGAACTCGTCGTACACGATGACGACATGGCGCTTGTATTCTCGCGCCATCTTCACGGGCGCGTTCAAGACGTCTTGAAGCTCAAGATCGACGCGATTCGCTCGCGGCAAGCCGAACGTGACGACAGGCTTCCCTCGTTCGTCCATTGTCAACGTCGGGAGAAGATGGACGAAGAGCGAACGAACCGTGTTCATCATATGATCAATGTTCCCGCCCGTTGCATTCGATATTGCTCTCGCCACCGTCATGACAAACGACGCTTCGCTATCGGTTGCCCACAAGTCAATATAGACCGCAGCATATCGGCTCCGCGGCAGTTTCGAGAGGGCGAGCTTCACGAGCGACGTTTTGCCAAAGCGTCGCTCGGAATACACGAACATTCTTTCGCCGTTCTTCATCGCGCGCACCAAATCTGTAAGTTCGTGCGTGCGATTGCAGAATGCATCGCTGCCAACAACACCGCCGTATTGGAAAGGGTTCTTCATTCGATTGGATGGCGCGTAGTGCGTTACGCGCCATGCGTAATGTAGTGAGTTTTGCGGTTATGTCAAAATTACGCATGGCGCGTAACGCACCGCGCGTAATTTTCACGTTGTGGCAGGCGCCAACTCCCCCTCCCATCGCGCAATCACCGCCGTCGCAAGGCAGTTGCCCACCACGTTGATCGTGGTGCGTCCCATATCCAAAATCTCATCCACGCCGAGAATGACGGCAACGCCTTCGAGCGGCAAGCCGAACGACGCCAGCGTGCCGGCGAGAATCACAAGCGATGCTCGCGGCACACCCGCCACTCCCTTGGACGTAAGCATCAGCGTCAACATCATCAGCGCTTGCTGCTGCCAGGGCATATCAATGTTTGCCGCCTGCGCGACGAACACCGACGTCAGCGCAAGATACAGCGTGCTGCCATCGAGATTGAAACTGTAGCCGGTGGGAAGAACAAAGGAGACGATACGGCGCGGGACACCAAATTGCTCCATCAGCTCCAGTGCTTTCGGCAACGCCGCTTCGGAACTGGTGGTGGAAAACGCAATGAGTGCCGGTTCTTTCACCATCTTCGCAAATTTCACGATCGGGATTTTCGCAATGATGGCGGTTGGGACGAGGACGGCAAGGACGAACACAATCAGCGCGCCGTACAGCGTGAGAATCAGTAAGCCCAAGTTCCAGAGAACGGCAAGCCCCTTGTTGCCGACGGTGACAGCTATCGCGGCGCCAACGCCGATGGGCGCGTACTTCATGACGATGCTTGTGAATTTGAACATCGTCTCCGCAAGCGCATCACAGAACGAGAGCATCACTTGTCGCTTTTCCAAAGGAACGAGTGCGAGCGCCATCGCGAACAAGATCGAGAACGTCACCACTTGCAGTACTTCTCCTTCGGCTGCTGCTTGAAAAAAACTCTGAGGGAAAATGTGCGTGATGACTTCGGCGAAGGATTGTTGCTTGCCTGCAAAGTCTCTGGCGTGTTCATCGGCAACGAGATGTACGCCGACGCCGGGCTTCGTCACATTCACGGCAACGAGTCCGATGATGAGCGCGAGCGTAGTGACGATCTCGAAATAGATCAGCGCCTTCACGCCCATGCGACCGACGGCTTTGAGATTGCCGTGCCCGGCGATGCCGATCACGAGCGTTGCGAAAATCAGCGGCGCAATGATGCTCTTGATGAGCCGAATGAAAATTGAGCTGAGCGGTCTCAGCGTTACGGCGACATCGGGCCACATCCAGCCGACGAACAGGCCAACTGCCATGCCGACGAAAATCATTTGGGTGAGTGTGAGGCGCTTCAGCATCATACGACACTCGCTCTATATGGAAAGAACAGTGAACTCTGCGGAGTCAATTATGGCTTTTTAGCAGTTGCACAAGCCCCGTCAACGACGACTTCGCGTCGCCAAAGACCATCATCGTTTTCTTGTCATAGAACAGATCGTTATCCTCGCCGGCGAAGCCCGCCGCCATACTGCGCTTGAAGACCATCACGGTGCGCGCCTGATCAACGTTGAGGATCGGCATGCCGTAGAGATGGCTGGTTTTTTTCGTGCGCGCCGCGGGATTCACGACGTCGTTCGCGCCGATGACCATCGCCACGTCCGTGTTTTGAAAGTCGTCATTGATTTGTTCCATCTCCAAGAGCAGATCGTAGGGAACGTTCGCCTCCGCAAGCAACACGTTCATGTGGCCGGGCATTCGTCCTGCAACGGGATGAATCGCGTAGCGCACGAGCGCGCCGCGCGCTTGAAGGATACTCGCCAGTTCGTGCAGCACATGCTGTGCTTGCGCGGCCGCCAAACCGTAGCCCGGCACGATGACGACCGATTGGGCATTCTCCAATATGTACGCCGCGTCATCGGGCGTGTAGCGAATTACGGTTCGCTGCTCTGCCTGCTCTTCGCCCGGTTTGTAGTCTGCCCCGACTCCTGCAAACAACACGTTCGCAAGCGAGCGGTTCATGGCCTTGCACATGATGTCCGTGAGGATGAGCCCCGACGTACCGACTAACGTTCCACTGATGATGAGCACGTTGTTTTCGAGAATGAATCCCGTTGTCGCGCCTGCAAGTCCTGAATACGAATTCATCAGCGAAATCACAACGGGCATATCCGCGCCGCCGATCGGGATAACGCTCGTGACGCCGAGAATGATTGCGAGTGCAAGAATAATCCACAGCAGAAACGACTGCGTAGGATTGATCACAAAGAAAACGGAGAGCACGACGACCACGATCAGCATCGCGGCATTGATTTGTTTTTGCATCGGGTAAAGAATGGGCGCGCTGCGCATCAAGCCGTGCAGTTTCGCCGCCGCCACGCCGCTGCCGACGAACGTGACCGCGCCAATGAGCAGACTGGCTGGAATCATGATGAGCACATTCAAACCTTTCGCCGATACGCCGCCGCTGAAGCTCAAGTATTCCGCGTAGGCAACGAGAGCAGACGCGCCGCCGCCGAAGCCATTCAAAACCCCGACCATTTGCGGCATCTGCGTCATCTGCACAACGCGAGCGAGCCACATACCGATCGCCGCGCCAACGACAATGCCCGCAACAATGAACGTGTAATCAACGATCTTCTCGCTCGACAGCGTCACAACGACAGCGATCAGCATCCCGATGGACGAATAGAGATTTCCACGCCGCGCCGTTTTTGCCGAACCCAACATCTTCAAGCCGATGATGAAGAGAACGGCGGCAACCAGATACAACGAGTTTGCGATGATGGTCATTTCTTCGGCTCCTCTTTCTCCCGCTTGAACATCTTCAACATCCTATCGGTCACGAGGTACCCGCCAACGACGTTGATCGCCGCAAACACCACGGCGATCATGCCGAGCCAGACGCTCAGGTCGCCGTGCCCTTCACCTGCGGCAATCAGCGAGCCGACAATCGTGATACCCGAAATCGCGTTCGAGCCGGACATCAACGGCGTGTGCAGCAGCGGCGGCACTTTGCTGATGATTTCCAAACCGACGAAGGTTGCAAGAACAAAAATATAAATCGAGACAAGAAGTGCTTCTGTCATGTTCAGTTTCCTCCACTGAGAAGAGTTCGTACCGTGTCATTCACAATCTCGCCGCCACGCGTAATGCACGCGCCTTTCACGATCTCGTCGCTAAAGTCCGGCTGCGAGCCGTTTTTGGGATAGAGATGCTTGAACAGATTGACGATGTTCTTCGAATACATCAGGCTTGCATCAATGGGAACCAGTGCGGGCAAATTTGCAGCGCCGATGATCGCGACGCCATACCTCTCCACCGTCTTCCCCACTTCGGTCAACGCGCAATTGCCGCCTTGCTCTGCTGCCAAGTCAACAATAACCGAGCCGGGCTTCATCAGCTTCACCATCTCTTCGGAAATAAGAATCGGCGCTTGCTTACCAAAAATCTGTGCAGTCGAAATCACGACGTCCACCTTCGGCAATCGCGCGGCAATCGCCTCCATTTCTTTCTTGATGAACTCGGCGGACTGTTCCTTCGCGTAGCCGCCCTTCGTTTCCACATCTTCTTTCGGTAATTCCATTTCGATGAACGTTGCGCCCAAACTTTTCACCTGATCCTTCACAGCCGGGCGCGGATCGAATGCTTCCACTTTCGCGCCGAGCCGTTTTGCCGTTGCAATGGCTTGCAGTCCCGCAACACCGACGCCGAGCACGAGCACTGTTGCTGGAGGCACCGTCCCCGCGGCGGTCATCAACAGCGGAAACATTTTGCCGAGATGTTCGGTCGCAAGCAGCACAGCCTTGTAGCCTGCAACTGTTGCCATCGAGCTGAGCGCGTCCATACTTTGCGCGCGGCTGATGCGCGGAACATATTCCATCGAAAAGCTTGTGATGTTGCGCTTGAGAAATGTCGTAAGCGCGTTGCCACCCGACCGCGGAGCGAGAGAACCGCGCATCGCAAGAAAACCGATATACGTCGCCCCCGTGCAAAAGAGTTCGGATTCGGCGACGAGCGGAGGGTTCACCTTCATAATCACGTCCGCCTCAGAAAGCAATGCGGCTGGGTCAGCGACGATGACGGCGCCAGCCTTCTGATATTCGTCGTCGCTGTGGGATGCGCCGATGCCCGCGTTGCGCTCGACGAGAATTTCATGCCCATCACGCTTTAGCGTCGAAAGCGCCGCTGGAATCAAGGCAACACGCGTTTCACCTTTCAGTGTTTCTTTGGGAACACCAATTTTCATCTGTGTGTCAATCCTTTTGAATGAGCGTACGGTGGGAGAGAAAGAACCGCTGTCATAATACAAAAAAGGTAGAGGAAATGCTTCGCATTGCGAAGAGATCCCACGAGCTTACCGGTGAAATTTTGGGGCTGCAGACCGACGACATCGTCCCACCAGTGTACCATGCCGCAAGAATGGCTTCCTGCGTCGTGGAAAGATTCGCGGCATCCCACGCACGCGCCGCGTTCCCACCATTCCTTGGATGGGCGGTTTGGGAAAACTTGTGAAGAGGAGAGAAGAGATGATATCCTCATTGACGATATACGCTTCTCTCCGTATCTTGCAACAGGAACCATTGAACAAAATCATGTCCCTCGAATCCATCAACCCAGCCACGGGCGAGTTGATTCAATCCTACGAAGAGCACGCGCCGCAACAAGTTGAACAGGCCCTTCTCGAAGCCAACAATGCGTTCGCAACCTGGCGGCGCACACCTTTTGCAGAACGAGCGGCACCGGTGAATGCTGCGGCAGCAATTCTTCGCACGCGCAAAGAAGCATACGGCAAACTCATGGCAAGCGAAATGGGAAAACCGATTGCACAAGGAATCGCCGAAGCCGAAAAATGTGCGTGGGTCTGCGATTACTACGCGGAGAATGCCGAACGGTTTTTATCGCCTGAAATCATTCCGACCGATGCGATGAAAAGTTTCGTCACGTTTCAACCGCTCGGCATTCTGCTTGCCGTGATGCCGTGGAACTTTCCCTTCTGGCAAGTGTTTCGCGCCGCTGCACCTGCACTGATGGCAGGCAATGCCGTCGTGCTGAAACACGCATCGAATGTCTCAGGCTGCGCGTTGGAAATCGAGCGAGTGTTTCGAGATGCGGGTTTGCCCGAAGGATTGTTCAAGACATTCCTGCTCAAATCGAAGCGCGTCAACACACTCATCGCACATCCACTCGTAAAAGCAGTGACGATAACGGGAAGCACGGCGGCGGGGAAAGCCGTCGCAGCAAAAGCAGGCGAGATGCTGAAGAAATCCGTTCTCGAGCTTGGCGGCAGCGACGCGTATGTCGTGCTCGAAGACGCGAAGCTCGATGAGACCGTTTCAACATGCGTTACGTCGCGGCTGATCAACAACGGTCAAAGCTGTATCGCCGCGAAACGCTTCATCGTCGTCGAACCGTTGCTGAAACGATTCGAAGAACTGTTCGTCCAAAAAATGAAAGGACAGAACGTTGGCAACCCGCTCGATGCTTCAGTCAATGTCGGACCGATGGCACGGCACGATCTGCGCGACGAGTTGCACGAGCAAGTCCGCCGCAGCGTTGCACGCGGCGCGACAATCCTGTGCGGCGGAGAGCCCCCCAACGACAAGGGCGCATTCTATCCTCCAACCGTTTTGACGAACGTGAGAAAGGGGATGCCTGCGTACGACGAAGAATTATTTGGACCCGTCGCCGCCATCATCGCCGCCAAGAACGAAGCAGACGCGATTCGGATTGCGAACGATTCCGTGTTCGGACTCGGCGCGGCTGTATTCACCTCCGATCTGAAGCGAGGCGAACGCATCGCGGCGGAGGAATTGGAAGCGGGAAGTTGTTTCGTCAACGCGTTTGTGAAATCCGACCCGCGGTTGCCTTTCGGCGGCATCAAGGAATCAGGGTACGGACGCGAGCTGTCGGCGTTTGGCATTCGCGAGTTCGTGAATGTGAAAACGGTGTGGGCAAAGTGAAGGCAAGCGAACGCGAAAGATTCTTCATGCGATCAAGAGCGATGCGATCATGATCGGGTCTACTATTTCGCACTACATAATTCTCGGTAAACTCGGGGAAGGCGGGCCTGCCCGCCGAAGCACGTCATTCATTTCGGGTGCATGTGTATGATTGGCACAACCGTCTCTCACTATACAATTCTCGGAAAGCCTGGCGAAGTGGGGGGGGGACCTTGAACCGTTTCCCTCAAACCCCGAACCCCGTACCGAGAAGGAGATACGCGTGGATTTGACTATTCGTCATCGTTGCCGTCGGATAGATTCCCACACCGCTGTCGCGTATATTGATAGTGCTTCATGTTGCAGGCACTCACTCTTGTCGAAGCGAGAAAATGCGACGTGGTAGAATGTCGTTCCCTACAAAGTCATTATTCACCTGAGAGTTTCACATCATGTACAATCGTCATTGGAGGAGATGGCTTATGTGCTTTCTCCTCTTTGCACCAGCACAAACGCTCGCACAGCAGGAAGAGCAAGAAGATATCCCATTGGAGAAGATGTCGGGCAAACAAATCTACACATTCTACTGCGCTCGATGTCATGCGGAAGATGGGACGGGTAATATTGACCCGGAGATGATAGCTGAGATGGAAGCACCGCCACCCGACCTTACTGGCCCCTATTTTTCATCGCGTGAGAAGCGAAAGGATTGGCAGGCAGTAGTTGCGCATGGCGGAGGCGCACGGGGTCTCTCCATGTCCATGCCAGCGTGGAACGAGGCGCTCACGGATCGTCAAATCATCGAGACCGTCGAATACATGAAGTCGTTCGTGGATCAGAGTCTCTACCCGCAAGGCGAGCTGAATTTCTTGCGGGGCCATACCACCACCAAGGCATTCGTCGAGCAGGAAGCGTTGCTCCTTCCCTCCTATCAATACAGGACAGTGGCCGGTGTGACAACGCGCCAATCCAAGACGGTAGCATATTATGCCAATCGTTTTGGAGCGCGGTTTCAATACGAAGCCAAACTCCCCTTGCAGTCATTACACACGGCAGGACGCTCGACGTTTGGGATCGGCGATCTCGAACTCGGCTTGAAGTATGCGTTCTATGATAACTACCGGTCGCTTACGATCCTCACCGTGGGCATGGAGGCAGCCTTCCCCATCGGCGCGCAGGAGTTCAGTGCCGGCACGGTCGTGGCAGTTCCTTATTTTGCCGTCGGGCAAGGGATCGGGTCGCACGCTCAACTTTCGGCTACAGTAAAAGTTGAAACACCGCTCGATCAATCGAAGGGTGAACCTGAACTGCGCGTCTCGTTCCTTTCGATGCTTACGCTGCCCGAAGCGAAGCAAGGATTATTTCCGGGCATCGAGGTTTTCGTACGCAAGAACCTTTCGTACTCGGAGTATGCTCTCTCGATGATTCCGCAACTCTACTGGGGCATCACGGCGCGCGGTCACCTTGCGCTCTCCTTGGGCACAGAGATTCCACTTGCGGGGACGCGAACCTTCGACGGCAGGATCGTCGCGTTCTTCTTGTGGGATTTTGTTGATGGCGGCCTTTGGTGGTAGTTCGACCCGCTTACCGCGCGGTGCAACGATAAAAATGTTGTAACGGCGAAGCTGCTCGTGCCGCGGCGCTATCTCAAGAGCACAAGCTTGCGCGTTTGGCTGAACGCACCGGCGGACAATTGATAGTAGTACATGCCGCTCGTCAATTCGGCTCCGTCGAACACGACGGACTTCCTTCCCGGGTCTTGAACTTCATTCACCAAGAGCGCTACCTCCTGCCCAATGAGATTCAGGACGCGCAAGGTCACGTGTGTTCTGATAGGCAAGTGATAGCCGATTGTTGTTACGGGATTAAACGGATTGGGAAAGTTTTGTGCAAGCGAGAACGTGGCCGGTGTTTCCGTCTTATCGCCGACGGAGAGTGCACCTGTGTACGCCACAACAAGGCGTGGGCGATTTGCAGCGGTCGTGTGCTCTTTCGTATCGAAGCGTTTTGCCGTGCGCGCTGCCGCTTCGTTGCCGATCACAACCCAGCCAAAATTCGTCGAAGGATTGTTGAGCCAACCTTGCACGTCGCTCACGAGTGCGGGAGTTGATGCCCATGTGTAGCTGCCATTGCCCCCCACCGATCGTGTGGCACTCGCGGTAGGGGAAAAATCACCACCGGGAATTGACCACGGTATTGTGTTGAAGAATCGTCGCGTCCATGTTGCATCGCCGGTGGTGGCAGGAGCGCCGGCGCCCCCCTCGCCAGGTGCAATCGAAGTGCCCTCGCCCCAATCCGCAGTTGCGCGATGCAAACTCACGTTCTCCGAACCCGCTACAGTCATTGACATATTGAGCGTCAGGCTCACGCTTGTGATCGTCGAGTTCGCAGGTATGTTTCCCGTAAGGGTGAAAGCGATTAACCCACGACGTATGCTGCCGGTATTTGTCTTGCCAACAAAAAAATTCTGTCCTGCGCCGTTACTCAATGCTCCGGCAATGTCCTCATAGAGCGTATTGTCTTTGCTCGGTAAGAGTGTTACTTGAGATTGACTGTAAGTAAGATTGGCGAGAGCAAGAAATGTGAACACAACAGAATGCCAATGACCTCGACTTGCGAGCAGCCGCATGATTGATCTCCTAAAAGTAATGAGTCCCTACGCAACTCAACCGAACTGCGCGTTGAGAAGTTGTATTGCTGGCAATTTGTTGACGGCAGGTTCAATCTATCAGTCTTAAAGTGAAGATGCAACTTGCATGCGCCGGGGCAAGCGGGGATGATCAAGGTTTCGCAGAATCGCGTCGGCACTCCTCGTCAAGAGCAAGACGATAAGGAGGACATTCTCCCAGAAGAAAATGTTTAAGATAATCCACGAGAGGCAGTGGAACAGAACCATGACAACGACCCACAAGCGTCTGAACTTCGGCATGATGAGACAGAGAGGAGCAAGCAACTCGAAACCTGTGATGATTGGAAATCCGATGTTGCTTATTGCGAGCAACAGCGGTTGTCTCAGCAGCCACCTCCCAAGCGACCATCCATCGGCATCCAGTCCCGAAAGCGAGCCGAACCAATACGCAAGGCTGTCGTCAAGAAAAATAGCCGGTGCGGAATTCGCGATGCGGAAGGCGGCAATAGCGCAATAGGGAAGAAGCAGGAGTATCGTCATCGTGAGCAGCGCAGCCGGATAGATGTGCGGCGAGGAATGCATCCGTGCGGGCTTCGCTATGGACAAGCCGTCCGCAGCAGGAAAGATCGCGAGCGCATAGACACAGAAGAGCGCTGCTAGTTCTTGATGATTCACGAACGTAAAGCTGCGAACAAGACCTTGGTGCAGTGTGAGGACAACCGCACAGAGAATCGCAATCGGCCGATACGGACGAATGCCGAGCACTGCCAGAGCCAATAGCACGACTACCACAATTTTGAAGACGTTGAGAACGTCAGCGTCGAGCAGCCATTGCCACGCGGCTTCCGGCACAATGCGCAAAACACCCGCAGGCTTGAAAATTGATCGCGGCAACTCGGCAAGAAAGGTAAAGGGATCGGGAATGATCTTGACGAGCCAGATCGAAAAGACGACAACTCTCACCAGTCCAAGTGTCTGCGGCCGGGCATTCTCGTAAATCATTTTGCCCTCTCATGGATGTTGACGCGCCAGAGAACTTTCGTCTCGGTCTCCGGCGTGCCCTCACGCGGGTGAAGCGGGATCGTGGTCCGCGAGGCAATAACAATTTCCATCGGATCGTCGGGAAACTTACTGGAGTAGAGTCTTGCTAACGCAGTGAGAGTTTCTTGATGCTGCTTGAAGAGCGCGGCTTTCTGGGTCGAATCAGTCGTCGCGTTCAGGGCGCCGATTTGCCGGTAGAGCTTCGAGGAGAGGCGGTCTGCTGCAATGGAAGGCAAGAGTCGCGACAGAACGAGCGGCACGGTCTTCCCGCTGCGTAGGACGCCTGCGTACTCGTACACAAACGGGTCGCCTTCGGTCGGCAAACCGTACATGCTCCAACTGACGAAGGGAAACGTGTTCACCGCGGCAAGATGACCGACGAGCACGAGAACAACCATTGCTCCGGCGAACACCTTGTAGCACTTCTCGATGCCGACAAAAACCTGAAGGAGTTCTTTCTTCCTTACGAGAGGATAGAGAACTACCATGATGAGGATGGCTTGGAGAATCTTGCTCCACATGCACATCAGAGTGATTGGTTGAGGGGAGCGCTAATTGACAATAGAAACTACAGATGCGTGAGCATAAAGTCAATTATTGTGATGGACGATGCGAGGAGATGAGGAGACAGATAAAAAAAATCCCGCCTCAACTTTTGTCGCGACGGAACGAAAACAAATAGGGCGAGTCAGAGACTCGCCCTACAAATAACTCTGGCAGCGACCTACTCTCCCACACGGTCGCCCGAGTAGCCCGAATTGTCGTTGGGATTGCGCAGAGCTTTGCCGAGCTTCCATTGTATTCGGGATTGGAGTATCGCCTCGTCATTTGGGTCATCAGCACGGCAGCGATGATGATGCATGCCGCGCGCGTGAAGCGAGAACCAACGAAGAGTCCCGTCTACGAGCTGGATTGCCAACGTAAGCACGAGTTCCATCTCGACAAGGACGCGGCGGTGCAGGTGACGCGGAGCCACAAGCTCGTGTTCGCAGCCTTCGAGCTGACCATAGCGGTGCTGGTGTTCGGCATCTGCAGTACAAGTGGTACATCACAGAAATCGCGCCGCTCTTTCTTGCCCTGGGCATCATTGCCGGAGTGGGCGGGCGGCTCTCGGTTGACCAGCTCACCGACGCGTTCAAGCAGGGTGCACGCTCGCAACTTGCCGCCCTCGAAGCACTGCTCGATTTCTGCGCGGAGAATGCCCACACCATCAAGCAGCACGTTGCACAGGAGAGAAATCGGGTGCGGCAATCTCATAGAGCGTTGGTTCCGATACGGATGGACCACGTAGCCGATTCGAAGGTGCTGGAGATTCCGGTGCAGTTGGTCGGCACGGGACGCGATACGGTCTGGCGTGTCCGCCCCTATCGCAGCAAGGTGGAACTGCTCAAAGGGGTGATCTTGCCCGGCGCGTATATCGTTGAACGGAAAGATTCCGCTGTCCTCGCCTTGCTCGCACGTCATCATATAGCCATCAACACAGTCACGCGCGACTCCACTATTGTTACGACGCAGTATACCACTGACAGCGTCGGGACAACAGTGATTGAAGGCGACACGCTGCCGCTGCTGCACACAACAGCAGAAACCGCCGCTGTCAGACTCAAACCCGGCGATGCTCTCGTTCCCACTGCTCAACTCCAGTCGCGCTTGATCGCTATTCTTCTTGAGCCTGAGTCACAATGGGGACTGACCAAGTACGAGCAATTCGCGTATCTCCGGCAGGGGAAGCGCTACCCCATCAAACGCATCCGTTAGGCTCTCTCCCATCAGACAGACGCGTCATCAACATCAAACCCATGGTACCAACCAAACCCGGCAGTGAGTCGTTGACTTTGGGAAATGGTTTCGAGTAAGATTGTTTTTGGTTGGTTCATTCTGTACTTTGGTTTGGCACTCCACCCTACTCCTTCCTTCACGATTATCCACATGGAGGCTCGATGGCAGTAAAGACGTCAGTGGTCGACCATGGCATATATCGTACTTGCGCATGGGTTGCCAAATCAAACTGAGCGGTGTGAGCAAGAAGAATGATAGCATTTTGGTGATGACGAGGCTGGCGCTCGTATTCGATGCCTACGGCAGCCGAGAGGTAGCGATCAACGATTTCACGTTGCACTACTTGTTCTGACGGCTCTTTCTCCCCACAACGTTGACGAAGGTCTCTTGCGATGGACGACACGAAGGCGGCGGGTAGCACATTGCGCGAAGAAAACGAACGACTCAAGCGCGCGGTCGAAGAACTGTCTGTGTTGAACGAGCTTGCGCGCACGATTGGCGCGTCGTCGAACCCCGAAGAGATCATGCAAACGATCGTGCGACGTTCGCTCCGCGCCGTCAACGCCGAGCAGGGAGTCATTACCCTCGTTGAACAACACTCCGCCGACCCAATGAGAACGGTGGTGCGCGCCGTGGTCTCCTCCTCCGCGCATGAGCAGTTCCACCTCACCCAAGCGTTGCTGGGATGGATGTCTCTCAATAGGAAACCTCTCCTTCTTAACACGCCGCGCACCGACGAGCGCTTTCGTGGCGTGCAGTGGGATGAATCCATCCGCTCGCTCGTGTGCGTGCCAATGATGATCAAGTCCGAGTTGAGAGGAGTCCTCACGCTTACTAACAAGAAAGAAGGAAAACAGTTTTCGGACGAAGACCAGCGCCTACTCGCGATTATCGCGGCGCAATCGGCGCAAGTACTCGAGAATGCGCGGCTGAACGAGCGCGAGAAACAGTTGTTGAAAATGCAGGAAGAAGTTCGGCTCGCCGCAAGAATTCAAGCGGAGTTGCTTCCGCGCGCAGCGCCCGTTGTTGAAGGCTACGAGATTGTTGGTGTCAATATTCCCGCGCAAGTCGTCGGCGGCGATCACTACGACTTCATCCCGATTGACAGCCATCGGCTCGCCATTTGTCTCGGCGACGTGTCGGGCAAGGGGCTCCCCGCCTCGCTGCTGATGGCAAACCTTCAAGCGACGCTGCGCTGTCAAACGCTATCGTCTCCCTCGCCAAAGGAATGCGTGCGGCACACCAACACGTTGCTTTTCAAAAGCACAAGCCCCGAAAAATTTGCAACCCTTTTTTATTGTATCCTCGACCCTCATAAGCATCAGCTCTCATTCACCAATGCAGGACATGAGTTTCCGCTGCGCGTCTCCCGTGATGGAACGGTTCAACAGCTTGAAGCCGGCGGCATTGTTGTCGGAATGCTAGACGAGTTCCCGTTTGTGGAAGAGACTGTCGTTCTTCAGGAGGATGACGTTGTGGTCATGTGTTCCGACGGAATTACTGAAGCGATGAACACAACGCACGAGCAGTTTGGCGCGGAGCGTTTTGCGGAAACAATTCGCAACCATCGATCGGGTTCTGCACAAGAACTCATCGCGGCAATCATTGACGCGGTGAAGTCTCATGCCGGGACCGCACCGCAGATGGACGATATGACGCTGGTCGCTATCAAACGAACGAGCGCGTGACATGATCAGTCAAACAATATCGCATTACAGGATTCTTGAAAAATTAGGCGAAGGCGGCATGGGCGTCGTATACAAAGCCCATGATGAGAGACTCGACCGCGATGTTGCCCTGAAATTCCTCCCACCGAATCTCTCGTCCGACAAAGCCGACACCGCTCGCTTTGTTCAAGAAGCGAAATCTGCGGCGGCGTTGAATCACCCCAACATTTGCACGATTCACTCGATTGAAGAAGCTGATGGCAGCCAGTTCATCGTGATGGAATGGGTTGATGGGAAAATGCTGAGTGAAATGATTCAGGGTTCGCGATTCAACGTTCAAGAGGCGATACGGTATGCAGTCCAAATCGCCGAAGCTCTTCACGAAGCACACTCGCACGGCATCATTCATCGTGACATCAAATCCGAAAACATCATGGTGAATGCCAAGAACCAGATCAAAGTGATGGACTTCGGTTTGGCAAAGCTGCGCGGTTCACTGAAGCTCACAAAAAGTTCGAGCATAGTCGGAACGATTGCATACATGGCGCCCGAATTGATTCAGGGCAGCGAAGCGGGTGCGCGGTCGGATATTTTTTCGTTCGGGATCGTGTTGTATCACATGGTCACGGGCACCATGCCATTCCGCGGTGAGCATGAGGCTGCAGTGATGTACTCCATTCTGCATGAAGACCCACAGCCTGTTTCAGTGTTGCGACAGAACATTCCCGAGGGCTTGCTCGCTGTTATTGCGAAATGTCTCGAGAAAGATCCTTCGCGGCGTTATCAAACGGCAGAGGAGGTGGCTCGCGATTTGGAAGAGCTGAATCCGGATGCGGTAGTGCCGGCAAAACCCGTGATCGTCAAACCGCAGATGAAGCGCCCTTGGGTCGTGGCAGCGGCACTCCTTGCCGTAGGTATGATTGGTTTGTATCTCTTCATACTTTCATCTCGCTCAACCGCAACGAGTGAAAAGTCAATTGCAGTGCTGCCGTTTCTCGACATGAGTCCAAAGAAGGATCAGGAATATTTCTCCGATGGATTATCCGAGGAGTTGCTCAATGTGTTGGCAAAGAATCCGAAACTGCATGTCACGTCTCGAACATCCTCATTCTCGTTCAAAGGGAAGAATGTTGACATCAAAACCATCGCCGCGCGGCTGAACGTGAAACATATTCTCGAAGGGAGTGTGCGCAAGTCGGGCAATTCCCTGCGCATCACCGCGCAGTTGATTGATGTGGAAACCGATGTGCACCTGTGGTCGGACACATATGAGGGAACATTGGAGAATATTTTTGCCGTGCAGGATACTATTGCGCATTCCGTTGCCGAAGCGCTCAAGATCGTTCTGCTGGAAAAAGAGACCGCGACGCACCGAAGGGAAACACACCCCCAAGCATACAACGCCTTCTTGCTGGGGAAGCATTTTGCTTCGCAACGAAAAGATTGGGAAAAAGCGGTGCGCTATTTTCAACAGGCGTTGGCGATTGATTCCACTTATGCGCCAGCCTGGGCGGAATTGTCAAGCGTTCACAGCGCTCAGGCGAATGATGGTATTCTGCCCCTAAGCCTTGGTTACGAACAAGCGCGCCGTGAAGCAGAGAAAGCTCTTGCGCTCGATCCCAATCTTGCTAACGCGCAATTGCAAATGGGTTGGATCAAGAGAAGGTATGATTGGGATTGGAGCGGAGCAGACGAGTACTATCAACGCGCACTGAAACTCGATGGAGGGAACGCGAGAGTGCTGAGTGCGGCGGCTGGTTTGGCACGCACGCTCGGGCGCGTAGATGAATCCGTTCGACTCATGCGCCGTGCGGTAGAGCTCAATCCTGTTTCTGCGGGTTGGCACTTCAATCTCGGCTTGTATGCTGCAGATGCCGGGCGGCTCGACGAGTCGCAAGCAGCCTTCGAAAAATGTCTGGAGCTGAGCCCGCTTTTTCCGAATGGCCCTTCTGCGTTGGGTCTTATGCACCTCTTGAAAGGCAACGCTGATTCGGCACTGGCGATAATCATCACGGAGAGTGAACCCGATTGGAAATTGCACGCACTTGCGCTCACCTATCATGCACTCGGCAAGAAAAAAGAATCGGATAATGTCTTAGCAGAACTCATCAAGGAATTTCAAGACATGGACGCATACCAGATTGCTGAAATCTATGCGTATCGTGGGGAACCAGATAAGGCATTCGCATGGCTGGAACGCGCGTACAATCAACGCGATGGAGGTCTTGCAAGCATCAAGGTCAATCTGTGGCTGCGATCCATACAGAAAGACCCGCGCTACGCCGCGTTCTTAAAAAAACTACGATTGCCATTGTGAGGTGATGCGGACAAGAACGGACAATCAATTTCTTATTGACAACGATGCCGCTCTCGCCGAGCTATTTCGAAACCCTGAACGTGGTGAGGATCAGGAACATATTGTTGCAGAAGTTCCTCACATACTTCACCAATTGGGTGAATTCTCCTTTGCAGAAATTTCTCAAAGCGCTTTGCGGCTTTGCCTGCCTGCCGCAGGCACGGCGTGAGGCTCAATCGGATTTCAGATTTGCTATTGCGAAAGGAACTGATGCTGGAGGGAGAAGGATACTCTCCCGAATCAATGAGAGGCGCGGAACCTTTCTTCCGGATCTCTATTTTCTCGGCACGAATACAATCTCTTCCGGCGAGTATTTCAATCCATGGCGGTTGCCGCTCACTTCGACGATCTCTGCTAAGGTTTTCTCTCCACCGGGCGCGCTAATCGGGTCGGGGTGCTCTTCGAGATAGTGTTTGAATGCTGCAATGTCGCCGTCGTTGTTGAAGAACGCAACCAACCGCCGGAAGAATTTCGGCATGATGATGACATCCTCCTGAATCGTTCGCACATTCCAGAGTCGGAAACCGCCGGTGCGGTCAACCGCCCACAACCCCATCCGCTTCTTTTTCGTTTTAACGAACACGCGGCGCAACAACTCGATCAGCTCCGGCTCCATCGTCGAATAAAATGTCGGATAGACGATCCCCTCTTCAGCTAACTTGTAGTTGATAGAATCTTTCAGAGGAAGTTTCGACAGCGACAGTTCAGCGCCGTCACGGAGTTTCACCCTTGCAGGAAAAACAAAACTCACCGGACGGTCAAACCCATCAACACTTGCCGAGGCGATCCAGCCGGGCGAACCGTCACTTGCTGAAATAATTGTCGACACCATCAGATTGTACTCGACATTCGTGATGCCGATAAGCTCAAGCATGCGTTCGAGCGCGGCGAGTGCGAAGGCGGGAGGCTGTTTCGCGCCTTCGTAATGCGTTTCGAGCGCGTCAATCCCCTCGATGCGAAGTTGCTTCTTTTTTCTGCTCCTGCTTTGCGCGTCGCTCCATGCAAATCCGCTCCACGCCCAGTGTGCGTCATTGTCGGCGCGGAACCGAATCGAATCCCCGTCCGGCTCATAGCCCTTGACGTGGAATGTTCCTTTGATGACTTTGTACTTGGTCATCGCTAACTGCCGCGCTGTCCACCGCGGCGAATTGCGCCCGTCCCACGCGGCTGTCGTCCCGCATTGAACGATGCGCCGCCGGGCTTTCCCGACGCGTGAAGCGAACGCGCATGCTGATGGAATTCATCGCCGGGCTTCAGCGCGCGCACCCGCAGCGGTTTTCCCTCCACCTCCTTACCGCGTAAGGCTTCGATCGCCGTGCGCGCTTCGGACTTGACCGTCATTTCGATGAAGCCATAGCCTTTCTCTTTTCCAATGCTCGCTGCCCGAACTTTCCCGAACTGCTCGAACAGTGCACGCAGTTCCGCGTCGGTGAATGTTTCGGGAAGATTGCCGATGTAGATTTGCATACTATTCCTTTGTTCTTGTGATCATCTGATGTTACGCAACCATGTTATTGAACCCTTTTGGCGAAGCCATTCCTTCGGAACAGGGTTCACAGTTACGTTGCGCCACTTTGTCGGGGCTTCGCCCCGACCTATTCGTATTTGACGCCTTCGGCGTCGGCACTCTCGAATTCGTCCAGTCGTTATGCCCAATGCTTCCACTATAGAGCTGTCCCTGAAAGGGACGAATGTGAATAGCCGAGGGCAACGCCCTCGGTGTTGGAAGTACACGTTTGGTGTGAACCCTGTCCCGAAGGGATGCCCTTGGCAAAAGGGTTCAATGATTTTTTCGCTCAGAGTCGTTCTGCTCGCCTTGCGTAACGTCAGTTATCATGTTATTCCATTGACAGGCACACTCAGCACCCACTAATCGTCTGACGGAGACGCGGGAAAGTTCTTCATCCCGCTCAGTGCGATTGACCTTTATCCCATCTTCTTCACCTTCCGCGCCATTGCGAGAAGATGTTTGTCCACCTTCTTGTGGATGACCGCCGCCGGCTTACCGGTAAGCAGACGGATACCTTCGTCAACCGTCGAGATTGCATAAATGTGGAATTTCTTTTGCCGCACCGCTTCGACGACATCGTGGCGCAGCATGAGATCACCTTCATTCTGTTTTGGAATGATGACGCCCTGCGTGCCGGTCAGCCCGCGCGCCTTGCACACATCGAAGAAGCCTTCGATTTTCTGATTCACACCGCCGATTGCCTGAAGATTGCCGTGCTGATCAACGGAGCCGGTGACCGCGAGGTCTTGCCGAAGCGGAATGCCTGCGATGCTCGAGAGCAACGCATACACTTCAGTCGAGGACGCGCTGTCGCCTTCCACCCAACCGTAGCTCTGCTCGAACGCGATGCTCGCGCTGAGGACGAGCGGTTTGTGTTTCGCGTATTTATCGCGCAAGTAGCCCGACAAAATCAGCACGCCCTTGTCATGTGTGGGTCCGCTCAGGTCCGCCTCGCGCTCGATGTTGATAATGCCCGCTCGCCCAATGGATGTTTTTGCAGTGATACGCGACGGCTTGCCGAACGAGTATCCACTCATCTCATAGACCGACAAGCCGTTCACCTGCCCGACGACTTTGCCGTGCGTAGCGATGTGAATTGTTCCGTCCTCGATCATTTCCTGAATTTTTTCTTCGAGCAGGCGAACACGCTCGATGCCCTCTTCGTGCGCTTTGCGCACGTGGGCGGCAGTGACGCTTGTTGCGTGCTCACGTTTCGCCCAGTAGTTGGCTTCGCGAATCAAATCGGCAATGACGGTGAAGCGCGTGGAGAGTTTATTCTTCCTGCCAGCTAGGCGCGCGCCGTACTCGACCGTCTCGGTCACGCCGCTGAGATCGAACGGCAAGAGGTTCTCGTCGCTGCACATCGTTCGGATAAACGAAACGTAACTCCTAATGCCTGCACTGCCGTTCGGCATTGCGACGTCGAAGTCAGAACGAATTTTGAAAATTTTCTTGAAGTCGTCGTCCAGATCATACAATAGGTTGTATGTCCATGCGTCCCCGACCATCACGACCTTCACGTTGAGCGGGACGGGTTCGGGCTTAAGCGCAAAGTACGCGCTGTACCCGTAGGATTCCGGCGGTTGGATTTCGAGCAGGCTGTTGCGCAGCACGCGCTTGAGCGTTGTCCACACACCGGGTTCGACGAGCGCGTCGATGGCATTGATGACGAGGAAGCCGCCGTCTGCTTTCAGCAGCGAGCCGGCTTTGATCTGCGTGAAGTCGGTTCGCCACACACCGTTGCGGTCCACGACGCGCTCGACCGTGCCGAAAATATTCTTGTAGCGCGGATTCGTCTCAATGACGACCGGTCTGCTGTCAATGCCGCTGTTGTCCACGATGACATTGACTTGAAATTCGAGAAAGCGATCTTCCTCCTTCGGTATCTGCAAGACGAGCATTGTTTGCTGGTCATCGCGTTGATAGAAGCGGTGTAAGTTTTCGAGGATGTACGCTTTGATGTTTCGCAGATACGACCGGACACTCGGCACGGGATATTTCTCTTCGAGATCCGCGATCATCTCCTCAACAATCGGCGTGACGATGCGGCTGCTGAGTTGCTCGCTCGATTTCTTTGCCTTGCGCTCGATGGAACGCATCTCACGCATCACATTGTCCATGAGGCGTTCCAGCTCGGCGTGGTCGGTAAGCATCTTGGCAAACGTTTCCTTTGTCATTTCGCCTGCATCCACCTTCGCCTGAAATTGATCCATCGTAACGGGGTTGCCGTCGAGCATCGGCGCGATTTCGGGGCGCGTCGCTGAGCCGGTTTGCACCTGCACAACTTCGAACCCGCGCTCTTTGACTTTCCTTTCCAAGTCACGCAGCACGCTGCGCTGGCGTTCCTGAAAATGTTCGAGCGTTTGCTTGCGCATCTCGCTGAACCTGCGGCTTTCGAACGCGGCGGGAATCTGGGAAAGCAAATCGCGAAGGAATGCCTCCATGTCTTTCTTGAACGCAATCGCCTTACCCGCAGGAAGAAGAATGAGAAGCGGAACGTCCGCGTCATGAAAGTTATGCACGTAACATTTATCCGTCAGCGCGGCGGGCTGCTTCGCAAACTCCGTCAGCAATTGTTTGATGGTCGTCGTTCTCCCCGTTCCGGACACTCCCGTGACGAACACGTTGTATCCAAAGTGCGGCATCTCCAACCCGATGTGCAAAGCGCGGAGCGCTCGATCCTGGCCGATGATTTCCCTCGTCGGTGCGGCATCGTCAAAGCGCTCGATGCCAAGCTCTGCCGGCGTGCAGCGCCAACGGAGTTTCTGGTACTCTAACGCGGGCGGAACGGCATTGCTTCTCCTTCTCTTTTGATGTCGCTCTGCTGCGGGCATCTGTTTCTTTTTCATAGACGGATAAGAACTGGTGAGAGTGTGGTATGCCACGGAAACATCAGTACTCCTTGCGGTGGGCGAACAAATTCAAGAGAATGCCGACCATCAGCATGTTCGTAACCAAGGCGGAGCCGCCGTAGCTCAAGAACGGCAGCGGCACGCCGACAACCGGAGTCAATCCCAAGGCCATGCCGATGTTGATGACGCTGTGCGTTGCAAACACCCCGACGATACCGATGGCGGCGAAACTCCCGAACGGGTTCTTCACCACCGATGCGATATGCACACCGCGGAAGAGCACAATCATGAGCAGCAGGAGCACAAGCGAGGCGCCGACCAAGCCGAACTCCTCACCCGGCACGGTGTAAATAAAATCCGTCCACTGCGCGGGAATGAAATTCAGCCGCGTTTGCGTCCCCTTCAAGAACCCCTTGCCGAAGAGTCCGCCGGAGCCGATCGCGACCTTGGCTTGCGCGACGTTGTATCCGGCGCCTAGCGGGTCGGCGCTCGGGTCGAGAAATGTTGCAATCCGTTTTTGTTGGTACGGCTTCAGCCGATCGTGAAAGGATTGTACGGACACGCCGACGAAAACGAGAAGAGAAAACACCATCGCCGCGGAAATCCAATTCGTTCGTGTCAGAAAAATGAGAACGGCAAGCGCTATAAGCGTCACGAAGAAAGCCGTTGTGCCGAAGAGGGCAGCAATCGCGACAACACCGGGCGACAGCAGCGCGAGGAGTGCAAACGTCGGAGCGCCGCCCCAGAAGAGCACCGGGATCATCATGCCGAAGAAAATCATCGCCGTGCCCATGTCCGGCTGCGCGAGAATCAGCCCCGCCGGCAACGCGATGATTGCGCCAACGACGATGAGGTCGCGTAGCTTGCTCAAGTGCACGTCGTTCCGCTGGAGGTATGCGGCAAGTGCGAGCACGGTCGCAACCTTTGCAAACTCCGACGGCTGGATGCTGAAATGCCCAACGACAAACCAACTCGTCGAGCCGGAAACTTGTTTGCCGATGAGAAACACGGTGATGAGGCTGAGCATCGAAAGGAAATAGATCGGGTACGCGATCCGCTGCAACGTACGCGTGGGCAAGAACGCAGCGCCGACGAGAGCAATCAGACCCACAGCCGCGGCGATGAGCTGCTTCGAAAACAAATCTCCCATCCGCGCATCCAATGTTGCGCTGTAAATCGAAAGCAATCCAATGCCCACAAGCAGGATCGCTGCTGCAAGCATCGAAAGTTCAACCCGATCACGAAGGTCAAATGTCATACGCAGCCTCAGTTGATGTGCGAATGGTCGTGACTGGTTCGGGCGGCGCGCAGTTGGTGGTGTGTTGTTGAATCAGGGAGTTTCTTTCCATCGAAACGGATCAAGCGCCCGTAAATGTACTGCTCGATGCACATACCGGCGATGGGTGCGGCAATGGCGCCGCCGAACCCTGCATTCTCTACCAAGACGGCGATAGCGATTGTCGGATTCTCGAACGGAGCGAAGCCGATATACCAGGCATGATCCTGCCCGTGAGGGTTCTGTGCCGTGCCGGTTTTGCCCGCGCTCTGAAAGCCCTTGACCCGAGCAGTGCTCGCCGTCCCCCCCGGCTCTTCGACAACGCGCCGCATTCCTTCGCGTACGACGTTCCACGTTTCGTCAGAGATGGCAATGCGCCGACTTGTGTACGTGTTCAATTGAACGCTGTCGGTGATATTCTTCGCGAATGCCACTACTGCGTGCGGTTGATGATAGTATCCCTTATTCGCGAGCGCCATCGCGTAGCACGCCATCTGCACCGGCGTGACTCCCAATTCGCCTTGCCCTATGCCCAAACTAACGAGAAATCCTCGAGTCCATCCCCGCTCACCGTAGCGCCTATTCATGTACGCGGTCGTTGGCAGCAGTCCCTTCGTTTCCTCGGTGATGTCAATACCGGTCAACGAGCCGAAGCCGAACATCGCTGCATACGTTGACCAGGTGTCGAGACCGACCATCAACATCAATCTGTAGTAATAGACGTTGCACGAGACTTGAATGGATTTGCGGAGGTCAACCGAGCCGTGCACATGCAAATCTTTGAAGACTTTGTTGCCGAACGGAAACGCGCCGCCGCACTGGATCGTATGGTCGGGTGTGATGATGCCTTCTTCCAACGCGGCAATTGCGGAAATCATCTTGAACGTCGAGCCGGGGGGATAGCGCGTCAGCGTTGCGCGATTGAACAACGGGCGCGACGGATCGGTGTTGAGGTCCACCCAGACCTTGCGGGGCGTAACACCACTCAGCAACGACAAATCATAATCCGGTTTGCTTATGAACGCGAGGATGCCTCCGTCGCGCGGATCGAGCGCAACGAGCGCGCCGCGCTTGTCCGTGAATAACGACTCCGCAAGCTCCTGCAGCGCGAAATCCATCGTGAGATGTAAATCCTGGCCGTCCACCGCAGGCCTGTTCCGTTTCCCTTGGTCGAACGCACCGATGACTTGTCCGCGCGCGTTCACCGTGCTATAGTCTGCGCCTTTCTTGCCGCGAACGATCCACTCATAGCGCGACTCGATACCGGTTGCGCCGGCGATGTCGCCGGGGGAGTATTCGTCGGCGTCCAATTTCGCAAGCTGTGCTTCGGAAACTTCTTTCGTGTACCCGAGGATGTGCGACGCCCGTGCACGCGTCGTGTAGGTGCGCGTCGATTCGATTTGATAGTCAACACCAACAAGCCGATCGCGGTTTTCTTCGATCGCCGCAAGGGTCTTGTAATCAACATCGCGCTTCACTTTTACAGGAACGAACCGGTTGAAACTTGCACCACGATCAATAATGGTTTTGACATCTTCCGGTTTCATCTGCAATAGCGAGGCGAGCAAGTCGAGATTCTGCCGCTTGAACTCGAACGGCATGACCGTAACGGTGAACGATGCGCGATTGTCCACAACGAGATGTCCACGCCGATCATACACGTATCCGCGAATCGGCTCCTTGGGAATGACCCGCACGCTATTCTCTTCAGCTTTCTGACCGTACAGGTCCTTATAGATGAGCTGCAGCGATACAAGCCTTCCCCAAAACACAACGGCAATTGCGATGAACACCCCGTAGAGCACGCGTCGCTTATCGTACACCTGTATGTCTTCCACTACCGGCATCGCTATTGATACTTCCTTCGAAAGACGGCCATCGGGATGAGAGCGAGAATAGTCGTGTACAACGAGGAGGGTATACCGTGTAATCCCAGTGCTCGGCTCCACCCGACGTCGCTCCCTTGCAAGAAGATAAGAAAATAGAGCGCGTTATGCAGGAGCGCGGCACACCCAACGATCACGACCCCACGCCATGAGGAAAGTGTTTGCTCGGTTTTGTTCTCGTTGTAGAACAGACCGGCAACGTAGCCCGCAAGCGTCTTACACAGCGCGGCGAGTCCTAACATGCCATCTGCGCCGCTCATGAAGTCGAACAGCAACCCCGTCGCAAAACCGACGATTGTGCCTGCGATCTTGCCACGCGTAATGGCAACATAGACAATCCAAAGCAGCGCGAGATCCGGGATCGCGTTCACGATCGTGACGAACTGCACGAGCGTGGTCTGCACTACGATGAGGACGAGCGAGGTTATCGCCAGCACAAGAGCGTCGCGCATGAGCGTCATTTGGTGAATTGTTGTTCGAGCGCAACGCGCTCAGAATCGGGGACTGCGGCAATCACAAACACCTCGTCCAGCGCGGCAAGGTCCACCGACGGCTGTACCACGATCTGATAGAACAACGCGTTCGATTCAATCACCGCTGAGGAAACGACGCCGATCTTGATACCGGGCGGAAACACCGAACTGAACGGCGAGGTGATGACGGCATCGCCGACTTTGACGAGTTGGGTGCGCGGCACATTCTTGATACGAAGGTCCTCTCCATCCCAGTAGAGAATGCCGTCGGCGCGGGCGCGCTGAATTTTTGCGCTCGCGCGGAAATCTTTGTGAAACAGAATCTGCCCAATCGCGTAGTGGCGGCTCGTCGCGACCACCTTCCCCACCAAGCCGGCATCTGTCACGATCGGCATATTGTATCTCACCCCGTCGCTCTCGCCAACATCGAGCGTAATCGTCGTGCGCATTTGTTGCTCGTGCTTCCCTACAACCTTTGCGGGAATGTACGTGAAAGGCGTGCGTTCTTTCAAGCCGATCATCCCGCGCAAACGGAGATTTTCCAGTTTGCTTTCGCGCAGGAGGCTCACTTCGTCGGCGAGTGCAACATTGCGCTCGCGGAGAATTGTGTTTTCTTTTTTCAGCGTAAAATAATTGGGAATGAAACTGAAGGCCTCCTGGGCAAAGCCGATGCCCACGACGGCGAGCGCACGGATGGTTTTGATTTGCGCGTTGTCGTTCAGCGTGAGAAAATAGACTGAGAGGATGATACACAGCGCGAGAACAAAATACTCTTTGAAGTGAGAAAGTATGTTGAGAACCTGCTTCACGCTGAGGATGGATGAACGGTGAGGCTTAGTATCGTTTGCTCTTGATGATAACCTTCGAGTAGTGGCTGAGATTCTCGAGCACTTTCCCCGTGCCGCGCACAACGGCAGTGAGCGGATCTTCAGAGACATGCACAGGCAAGCTCGTTTCGAGACGCAACCGCTCGTCGAGACCTTTCAGCAAGGCGCCGCCTCCGCTCAGCATGATGCCGCGGTCCAAAATGTCCGACGCAAGCTCGGGCGGCGTTCGTTCCAGCGTGGTTTTGATGGCATCCACCATCGCTTGCACCGGCTCGGCAAGCGCTTCACGAATTTCAATCGAACTTGCCTCCGTCGTTTTCGGAATACCGTTGACGAGGTCGCGCCCCTTCACGCGTATGCTGATTTCTTCTTTCAGAGGCATTGCGCTGCCGACTTCGCATTTGATCGCTTCGGCGGTCCGCTCGCCGACGAGGATGTTGTGATTCTTTTTGAAGAATTGAATGATTGCGTTATTCATCTCATCACCCGCAACGCGGACGGATTCTTCGTTGACGATTCCCGACAGCGCGATGACGGCAATCTCCGTGGTGCCGCCGCCGATGTCCACAATCATGTTGCCGACGGGCGCCTCGACATCGAGTCCAACGCCGATTGCCGCCGCCATGGGTTCGGCAATGAGATGCACTTCTTTGGCACCCGCATGCTCCGCCGAGTCGCGCACGGCACGCTTCTCGACTTCCGTCACGCCGCTCGGCACGCAAATGACGATGCGGCGGCTCGGAATCCAGTTCGCGTTGATCTTCTTGATGAACTCGCGTAGCATGCCTTCCGCCATTTCGAAATCCGCGATCACGCCGTCTTTCATCGGGCGAATCGTGCGAATCTCGCGATGCGTTCTGCCCAGCATCTCCTGTGCTTCCTTGCCGATGGCAACGATTTTTTTCGTGTTGCGATCGAATGCGACAATCGAAGGCTCGTTTAACACGATGCCCTTGCCGCGCTGATAGATCAGCGTGTTCGCTGTGCCGAGGTCAATCGCCAGGTCGGCGGAGAAAACGGAGAAAAGTCCCATGCAAAGAATCTCGATCTAGTACAAGAATGCTGTGTTAATGCTTGAAATGTCTCACACCGGTAAACACCATCGCAAGATCATGCTGGTCAGCCGCGGCGATCACTTCCTCATCGCGCACCGAGCCGCCGGGCTGAATCACGCAGGTCGAGCCGGCGTGAATCGCTTCAAGCAAGCCGTCAGCGAACGGAAAGAAGGCATCCGAAGCAACGGCGGTGCCTTGCACACGCAAGCCCATCTCTGCGGCTTTCCAGGCTGCGACTTGGGCGGAATCCACACGCGACATTTGCCCCGCCCCGATGCCGATGGTTCGATCGGCAAGCGCGTAGACGATGGCATTGGATTTCACGTGCTTCACGACGCGCCAGGCGAACATCATTGCGCGCAGTTCGTCTGGATTGGGTTTTCGCTTGGTAACTACTCGTACCTCGTCGGCGCTAATGCGCAGGGTATCGCTCTGCTGGAGGAGCATCCCGCCGGGTACACTCTTCACGTCAAGCCCACTGAGGGTTCGCAAGTCCGCGTTGTTCTTGATGACGCGCCGATCTTTTTTCTTTCGCAAGAACGTGAGCACATGTTCTTCGAACGCGGGAGCGACGATGACTTCCGTAAAAATTTCATTCATCATTTCCGCGGTCGGCAAATCGAGCGGGCGGTTCATTGCGACGATCCCGCCGAAGGCGGACTTCGTGTCGGTCGCAAACGCCTTTGCATACGCTTCGGAAAGATTCGGCGCCGACCCGACGCCGCACGGATTCGAGTGCTTGATGATCGCGACCGTCGGCTCATCGAACTCGGCAACAAGCTGCGCCGCCGCCGCAATGTCCACGATGTTGTTGTAGGAAAGTTCCTTTCCATGCAACTTTTGGAACATCGTCGAGAAACTGCCGTACAGTGCGGCGTGCTGATGCGGGTTCTCGCCGTAGCGCAGCGCCTGATCCTTCTTTAGCGCAAGATGAAACACGTCGGGAAAGTCCGTTTCACTCGCGGCAATCCTATCCAGATATCGTGAGATGACCGAATCGTACGCGACAATGTGGCGGAAGGCTTCTCGAGCAAGATCGAAGCAGGTCGCATCCGAAAGCTCGCAGTGATGCAACCGCATTTCTTCGACGATCGCGCCGTAGCGATCGGGACTGACCACCACCGCCTTGCTCTTGAAATTCTTTGCAGCAGCGCGCAGCAACGTCGGTCCGCCGATGTCGATTTGTTCGACTGCTTCATCGAGCGTAACGGACCCGCGCGCGATCGTCTCTTCGAACGGATACAGGTTCACGATAACCATATCAATCGGTTCGATGTCGAAGTCTTCCAACTGCCGTGCGTGCTCTTCGTTGTTCGCGAGCGCAAGGAGCGCGCCGTGAATTTTGGGATGCAGGGTCTTGACCCGTCCGTTCAGAATCTCGGGGAAGCCGGTCACGTCGGAGACCGAGCGGACAGGAATGCCCGCTTCGTGCAGTGCAGTGTACGTTCCCCCCGTTGAAATAAGCTCGACGTTCATTGCGCGGAGCGCTGTGGCGAATTCGGTAAGACCGCGTTTATCGGAAACGCTGATAAGTGCGCGGTGAATATGCGGCAAGTCCTCTCCCTCGTTTCTCTGATCTTAATTGTTGGAAAGAAGTTTCCCCTCAGCGATCAAACGCAGCGCTTCGGGATACAATTCATGTTCGACGTCAAGGACTTTGTTCGCGAGCGACGCCGAGGACTCGCCCGGCGCAACGCTGACTGTGCGCTGCAGAAGAATCTGTCCTCGATCGTATTCTTCATCCACCACGTGGACCGTCGCACCCGACCATTGCTCGCCTGCGGCAACCACCGCGTCGTGCACATGCATGCCATACATTCCCGCGCCGCCGAACTTCGGCAGCAGCGCCGGGTGAATATTCACAATGCGATTGCGAAACGCATCAATGATACGCGACGGAACGCGCTTCATGTACCCGGCGAGCGCGATAAAATTCACTTCATGCGTTCGCAAGGTGGCGAGCACATGCTCGACGAATTCCTCGTGCGAATGAAATTGCTTCTCACGTATGTGCTCTGCCGGAATTCCATTCGCTCTTGCGATGTCGAGAATCCCCGCGTTCGAATTATTGCTGATGACGATGCGTATGCGCGCCTCCGGAATTTCGCCACGCTGGATCGCCAAGAGAATCGCGTTGAAATTCGAGCCGCGACCCGAGCCGAAAACCGCAATGTGGAGCCGACGAATCAACGCATCTCGCGAAAAAATCCGAATCAAAGTACGGCTATTTCGATAGAGAATCAATTTCTTGTCCGAATCGCCTCTGGTCCCAAATTCCGCAACAGAATCTCGCAGGTTCGCCACTTTGCTCTTGGAGTCGGTTTTCCTAATATTGCAGCATGCAACCCCTCGCTAATGTCGCGCTTCCTGTCGCTGTGGATTCCACCTTCACGTATCAAATACCGCCCGAGCTGGTGGCTTCTGCGCGCATCGGCGTACGCGTCATCGTCCCATTCGGCCGCAAGTATTCGACGGGACTCATCGTCGAGCTACCTGAGTCCACCACGCTGACCGCGCTCAAACCACTGAAGGACATTCTCGATGCATCGCCGATCGTCTCGGACGAGATGTTACGACTCTGCCGGTGGATATCGGAATACTATTTTGCCCCACTCGGCGAAGTCATACGAGCCGCTGTGCCGCACGGGTTCGCCCTTTCGAACAAGCGTCTGGTCAAACTCCATCCCGATGCAAGTCCAACGCTCATCGAAGAAGCGAAACGAACCTCGCACAAACGTGCACGGCTACTGGAGTTGCTTGCCGCGAGCGGTGAAATGCTTGCGCGCGAACTGCAGAAGAAAACGGGTTTGCGCGATATGAATGCCGTCCTGAACGAGTTCGAACGTAACGGCGTCATTCTCACAGAGGAAGTGCTCCCTCTGCCAAAAACCAAACTGCCGACGAAAGAGTATGTGGTCGTCGCAACGATTGATGACGGCACACTTGATGAACATCTACGAAACCTCTCTGCACGAAAGAAGAAGGCGAGGCAATTACTGGAATTCCTTACGTCGCTCAAGCAAGAGGGTGTTCAAGACATTGTCGTGAGCGAGTTGTTGAAGAGAGCCGGCGTCGGTACGACAACGCTCAAGGAGTGGCGTGCATTTCTTCCGATCGAAAAACGGATCGTCACAGCGCAGCAGGAAATCGGCACCGAAGAGCAGACGCTGGCGATTTCGCTGAACGAGATGCAGCAGGCCGTTCTCGCTCGCATTACCGAAGCACTGCATGCGAATGAGAACAAGACCTTCTTGCTGCACGGCGTGACGGGCAGCGGCAAGACGCAAGTCTATATTGAGGCAATTCGCCACTGCCTGAATCGAGGGAAGACCGCCATCGTCCTCGTGCCCGAGATTTCCCTCACACCGCAAACTGCGCGACGATTCAAATCGCATTTTGCAGAACATGTCGCCGTGGTGCACAGCAACATGTCGGCGAACGAACGGCATCAGGTGTGGCATAAGGCGCGGTTAGGAGAATACAAGCTTGTCGTCGGTCCGCGCTCGGCAGTGTTCGCGCCGCTGGCGAACCTTGGACTCATCGTGGTGGACGAGGAACATGAACCATCGTACAAACAATTCGACCCGACGCCGCGCTATCATGCGCGGGATGTAGCAATCGTTCGCGGCAAGAACACCAACGCGGTCGTCGTGCTCGGCTCGGCAACGCCATCGGCGGAATCGTACTTCAACGCGGTGCATGGGAAATACACTTTGCTGGAGATGCCCGAGCGTGTGCAGCAGGTTGCCCTACCGCACGTTTCCATCGTCAATATGACAGAAGAACGGAAGCGTGAATACTTCGAGATGAAAGCCACCGCGACCGCTGAGAATCGCACCAAGCTGCGCGAGTTCCAGCAATCGTCGTTTTCTCCCGTGCTGCGAGAAAAAATAGAAGAACGCTTGCAGAGGAACGAAGGCATCATCCTGTTGCAGAACCGCCGTGGGTTCGCACCGTTCATCGAATGCATGGAATGTGGCACCACCCTGATGTGCTCGCAGTGCAGCATCACGCTCACCTTTCACATCACGCGCAGGCATTTGCGTTGTCACTACTGCGGCAAAACGATGCAGCCGCCGAGCGAGTGCCCGCATTGTCATGGAGCGTATCTCTCGCAGCGCGGCGCGGGTACGCAGCGCGTCGAGGACGAACTGAAAACCCTCTTCCCTTCTGCACGGGTGTTGCGCATGGACATGGACACGACGACGCGGCGTGGGGCGCACGAACGCTTGCTCCGACAATTCGGCGACGGCGAAGCAGACATCCTGCTCGGCACACAAATGGTTGCAAAGGGATTGGACTTCGCTCGAGTGACCTTAGTTGGGGTTATCTCCGCTGATACGCAACTGATGCTTCCCGATTTCCGCGCGTCGGAGCGGACATTTCAGCTTCTCACACAAGTCGCCGGTCGTGCAGGGCGCAGCACGCTTGCGGGCGAGGTCGTCATCCAAACGCATCAGCCGAAACACCGCGTGCTCCATCATGTCATTGACCACGATTTCAAAAAGTTCTATCAGGAAGAAATGGAGGAGCGGAAAGAGCTGAACTATCCACCCTTCGCACGGCTCGCGTTAGTCGAGTTCAAAGGAAAAGACGAGGGGAAGGTGCGAATCGAGGCGGAACGCTTCACAAAACACTTGCGTGCGATTCTCGGCACGTTCACGCTGCTCGGTCCGGCGCCCGCCGTCGTCGCGAAAATCAAGAACCAGTATCGTTGGCACATCATCCTCAAAGCCGCGAAAGCGAAAGACCCTGCGGGTACGGAGCTGCGCTACGCGATTCGCAAAGCGCTCGCGGATTTCGGAACGCGGAAGTCTTCGGTGAGATTGATTGTAGATATTGATCCCGTGGGGCTGATGTAAAGGGATGGCAGTGCAAGAACGAACGGAATTCGGGTTGTCGCTGAGGGAGAATGGAACGTGTTCGAGGATACCGTCTGCCAACGATGCCCGTTCGGTGCATTCAGAACAACGTGCGATCATTCACGCTCAGTCGCAGCAGAATCCGCGCTGTGAGGCACTGATGCAGAAACCAGCAGCAGCAATCCTGCAACGCGGTGGTAGCTCAACGGGAACAGGTCGAACACGGGAACGGCGCAGATGAGAAACGTACCGATGCCGACCCGCCACGGCTGCTCCTGTCCGCGCGTCACTGCAACGTAGATGATGAACGGCAATGCGAGGATGTAATGATGTTCCCACACGAGGGGCGAGATGATGAGCGCAAGGGCGATTGCATCGAAGAGGGTTCCAGCGAAATGTTCAGGCTCGACGCTTCGCGCTCGCATGCGCCAGCGCTTGCCAAAATACCAGAGCACACCGCACGTCGCAAGCAGGGTCACCACACGAACAAGACTTGCAAAAAAGTCCGGCTCAAGGTGAATGAGACGATTCAGAAACGAAAGTGTATTGTGCACGATGCTGTGCACGCTGTTGTCGCGAAACATCGTGCCTGCGGGGAACGCTCCCGCCATCTCGAAGTACTGCCGCCAGGCAGATGGATTTGCTCCCCACGCGGTTTGGAGAAACAGAATTGCCGCGATGCCGAGCACCGCCCAGAGGACGACGCGCAACTGTTTCAAGAGAAGGAATGGAAGGAGAAGAATTGCTCCGTACAATTTTACGTGGGTTGCGATTGCGAGCGAGAGTCCCGCGACCATCGGCAGTGAACGTGCAAACAGCGCGGCAACGAGCATCAGAACAAGCAGCCAGAAATTCACTTGGTGGAACTGCAGCGTTCGCATCACGGGGATGTTGAACACGAACAATACGGTGACCATGACGGCGGCGACGAGATCCGTTGCCCCGAGTGCTTGTGCGAGTCGGAAGCAAAGTGCAACGGCGCCAATGACGAGAAAGAACTGCATGCACTGATACACATAGAAAACACCTTGCCAGACGAATTCGGTCGTCACTGAAACCTGCAAGAGAGAACTGCCCCAAACGGCGACCTGGTACACTGCGGCGAGAGCGAGCGCGACCATCGGCGGATAGAGATATCCCGTGTCGTCATAGGGGTTGGCGCCTGCGAGAATCGCTTGCGCGGCTGCAACGTAGCTGCTCCAATCGGAGGACGGAGGACGATATTCGGTCACTTGCGCAACGAAGTAACACGCGAGCAGAGCGAAGAGGATTGTCGGAATGGTTGTCTCGATAGGCTCGCGCTGTTGTCGGAGCCGCTGTGCTGCAACGACTACAATCATTACGGTTATGCACGCCGCGAAGATTTCGAACACGCGATACTCCGATCCCGATGTGCTGGAGATGAACGGAAGGTTCAATCGCCAGAGAATGATGGGAAGTAGCGTGAGCATCGGAATCGCGGCGGCGCAGAGTGCCGCTGTTCTGAGCGAAATGGTGTGTGTTGACATGTGACGAATAAAGTATTGACTTTTCAGAAGAAGCAAAAGCGCCAGGGTTCTTCTGAATTCCGATTTAGCCTCACGCAAAGGCGCAAAGCCGCCAAGCCTGACTTGGAAATTTGCTGAAAAGGAATTCACCGAGCAGGTGAAGGATGTGAAGTTGTTTGTAAAGTGCATACAAGCAATTACTCTCAACCATTCTCCACTTCTTTGCGGCTTCGCGTCTTTGCGTGAGATTTCTATGTCGGATTTCAGGGTTCGTCTGAATTCCGACATTGAATTTCCGGCAAAGACTTTTCGTCGGCACGGGCATGCGGGAGGATGCCGCAACACTCACCACGACGCAGCCCGCGTCCCGCGGCGCAGAATGCCCTTACGACGATGAAGACTGTCTGCAGCCCCCAACAATGCCGATGGTAAAGTGGCGAGAGAGTTTCCATTCACCGACACTTGGACGCCGCTCGCCGAATTCTGCATAACATCTCGCATCGTTCGTCGTATCTTGATTTGGATTTCACGAAAGGAGAATACATGGAACTCACTCACCATGGCTCAGTGCGCAGCCGTTGGATTATCGGCGGGGCTTTGGTCGCTGTTGGGGTTGCGTTGTTTCTGATGAACATCGGCGTGATTGCGAGAGTGCACGTGTGGAATTATTGGCCTCTCATTTTTGTCGTCATCGGCGCGACGAAACTGACCGCGCCGTACAAGCGCTCGGAAGGTTTCTTTTGGCTCGCGCTCGGTGCGTGGTTTTTGGTAAACACGTTGCGTCTTTGGGATTTGCGCTGGCGTGAGACGTGGCCGGCGATCCTGGTCATTCTCGGGATTAGGTGGATGTGGGAATCGGTCGAGCGCGAAAAGCTGCGGACGGCGCGCATGTCCTCGCAGCAACAACATGTTTCATTACACTAACGGAGATTCATCATGGAAACGAAATCAGCTTTTCGAATCACGCCGCAGTTTGTGCTCGGCTTGCTGGTCGTGGCGTTCGGTGTTCTGCTGACGCTCGACAATCTCGACATCATCGAGGTGCGATACATTCTGCGCTATTGGCCCCTGATTCTCGTGATTTACGGCGGCATGAAAATGTTTCAGCCCGACACGACTGCGTCGAGATTTTGGGGAGCGGTTCTTGCGTTCATTGGCCTGGCGCTGCTCGCGGACAGACTTTACATTTTTGATTTTCGAGTGTGGGATTTCTGGCCCTTGCTTTTGGTTGCGCTTGGTGGTATGATGTTGTGGAAAACGAGCACGCGCAAGCGTTCGACAACGAATGTCAATATCTTGGGAAGCGACCGGGCGGCAGACACGAACTCCGTTGTCAACGCCTCCGCGATTCTCGGGGGTTCGCGCCGCAATGTGCAGACGCAGGATTTTCGCGGCGGCGAGCTGACTGCTATCATGGGGGGCTGCGACATTGACTTACGCACTTCCGCCATTGCGAACAGTCCAGCCATCCTTGATGTGTTCGCGTTCTGGGGCGGCATCGAAATCAAAGTGCCGCAAAGCTGGAGTGTCTCGTTCGAGGGAACGCCGATCCTGGGCGGCTTCGACGACAAGACCTTTCGCCAAGGAACTGAAACAACGCAGCGCCTCATCGTGCGCGGAACGATTGTGATGGGCGG
>CAYUFU010000013.1:0-2874 GCA_964444145.1 uncultured Chitinophagales bacterium | reverse complement strand
TTGCATCCGATATTTGCACAACGAGAACGCTTCCTGTTGTACATGGCAGTCTGGCTCATCATCGCCGGGCTGCTTTGCTTTTTGTTCGTAGCGATGAACGCGCTTGCATGGAGCGAGGCGGCGGCGTTGATTCTTCCGATGTCGTTCGTGTATGCGTTCATGTGTCTCGCCTCGCTCTATATTTGCCGTGCGTTTCCGTTGCAGGAGACGGTCTTCATCAAGGTTGTTGGCATTGTGTTTCTTGCCGCGTTTCTGTCGGCAGCGGTGTGGCTAGCGATCGGGAAAGGCATCGCTGTCGTTCTGGAGCGTTTGGAGTTTTTTCCGCGCCTGAGCGGAACGTTTGATGCGAACATGCCGCTCTTGTTCGGCATCGGCATGTTGTTGTTCGTGTTGGGAATTGTCGTTCACTATTTGTTGGTTGCATTCGATGCTGCGAGGGCGGCTGAGAGGCAAGCGCTGGAGATGCAAGTGGTAGCACGAGACGCGGAGTTGAAAGCGCTGCGCTCGCAGATTCAGCCGCACTTTCTGTTCAACAGTTTGAATTCCATCAGCGCACTGACGGCAAGCGACCCGAGTGCGGCGCGGGCAATGTCGTTGCGGCTTGCGGAGTTTTTTCGGAAGACGTTGAAGATGGGTCAGCAGCAGTTCATTCCGCTTGCTGAAGAATTCCAATTGGCAGAACATTTTCTTTCCATCGAACAGACTCGTTTCGGTACGCGATTGAAGTATGAGAAACAGATTGAGGAGGGAATCGAGTCCGCTCTCATTCCATCGCTCATTCTTCAGCCGCTGTTGGAAAACGCGGTCGCGCACGGCATCGCCCATCTCCTTGAGGGGGGATTGATTTCGCTGTCTGCAGCGAAGAACGGGAGTGCGCTCGTTCTTCGCGTTGTGAATCCCTGCGACGCTGAACGTCCGCCGAGCAACAGCACAAGCGTTGGACTGACGAATGTGCGGAAACGGCTGGAAACATTGTACGGAAACGAGGCGCGGATGACGATGGAAAATGGAGCGGAGCTATTCACGGTTGAAATTGTTCTTCCAGAGAGGTTCGGGGGTTGAGGTTCGCTTCACGGTTCAGGGTTCAAGGTTCAAGGTTCACATTTTTCATTTTGCCTTCACGTGTCTTCTCCTCATTTCATCAGCGCTGTCATAGTGGACGACGAGCCTCTCGCCCGACAGCTCGTTCGCGAGTTTCTCTCACACCATTCTGAAATCGAAATCGTTGCAGAATGTGCGAACGGATTTGAAGCGGTGAAAACCGTTACGGATTTTCGTCCCGACATTCTCTTTCTCGACATTCAAATGCCGAAGCTCAACGGCTTTGAAGTGTTGGAATTGATTGAACACGATATCGCCGTCATCTTCACGACTGCGTACGATGAGTTTGCACTGAAGGCATTTGAAGTGCACGCCGCGGATTATTTGCTCAAGCCGTTCAGTCAGGAACGTTTCGATGAAGCGATTGAGCAAGCGAAGAAGAAAATTGGAAAACCGGGTGCCGCAAAGCTCGACGCGATCGTCGAGGAGAGTCATTCCGCCGCCAAGCCGCTCGAACGCATCTTGATTCGCGACGGCGCGAAAGTTCACATCATCCCCACGGAGGCAATTGACTATCTCGAGGCGCAAGACGATTACGTCGCGATTCACGCCGAAGGCAAGAAACACCTGAAGCAAACAACTCTCGCAACACTCGAAAAAGAATTGGACGAAAAGAAGTTCATTCGCATCCATCGTTCGTTCATTCTCAACATCGAGCGGCTTGCGAAGATTGAGCCGTACGCGAAAGATAGCCGCGTCGCGATACTGAAGAATGGAGCGCGGGTGCAGGTGAGTCGCGCGGGGTACGCAAAATTGAGATTGTTTTTGTGAACCTGCGTCGCCGCGTGTCGTAGCCGACTCGGCGAGCGGACGAAATGATCCCACCGCGTTTGATCACCTGGGCTGTCAAGTGTGAGTGGGTGTTGCCTCGATGGGGGTGGGATAACTCTGATGCAAATCGAATTTGGGTGGCAATCTGCCCAAACGAACGCGTGATTGAGTTGTTTTTTTTTTTGGGGGGGTATTTGAAAGAACAGGTAAGGCGAGAAAGGTTGGCTCAGGGCGAGCCAGAGTCAAACTTATTTCATCAAAAGGATTTTTCGGACTGCTGTTTTGCCATTCGAAGCGAGGCGACAAAGGTAAACACCGCTCGCGAGATGAGATCCATCAAAGTGAGTTTCGAACCTACCCGGCTGCATCTGTGATTCGAGCAGCGTTGCCACTTCTCTCCCAAGTACATCATAGACGCGAAGTGACACAGGACCAGAAGTTGGAATTGCAAAACGGATCGTTGTCGTTGGATTGAAAGGGTTGGGGTAGTTCTGTGTCAATTCCAGTTGCGTAGGAAGTTCCCCGTTTATTGCTTCGACAGAAGTTAGCCCTCCACCATTCGTCGTGTGAAGAATCTCGCCCATATCTCCTGCTATCCAAACAAGATTCGATGTTGTTGCGTCAAGAGAATATAAGCGCCGATCATTCAGCCTGCCTCCCGGTCGTTGAACGATCCAAGTTTCTCCACCATTCGTCGTTGCAATAATCCTTCCTTCTCCTCCAACTAGATCCGTGCCTGCGCCGACTGCCCAGCCCGTGTCGCGGTTCACGAAATGAACTGATTTGTAACCGGCATGAATCGAGGAATCTGAAACAACCCACTGCGCCCCGCCGTTGGTTGTCCTCAAGATCAAATGCTTGCCTGCAACCCAGCCATAGCTACGATCAACAAAGTCTATTGATACGAAGCCAAACCGAGAACTGGTGGGCTGACTTGTCCATGTACTCTGACCTTCCCCCCGACTTTCGGACAAGGAGATAAACCACTATCTTCATAAGTAG
>CAYUFU010000012.1:0-57843 GCA_964444145.1 uncultured Chitinophagales bacterium | reverse complement strand
TTGCCGAAGTTGATTTCCGCCGTCTCGCAATAGAGGACCACATGCGAGAACCCTGTCGAGCTTCCAGGAATTTTGATTGCTTGCGCGCCGTTCATCGAAACGAAGCCGACCGAGAGAATGTTCGGCACGGGCGGCGGCGGCAGAGTCCGCTGCGAGCCGATGCGTGCATTGCTCTTCGCAAGATACACGGCGACGGTGCCCGTTGCGAAGGTCGAAGTGAAATTCGAGGCGAACGAAATCCACTCTTCGTTGTTCGCGTCGCGAACGATCGAGACCATCCCTGCGGTCGGCGTCGCGTTCTCTGCTACGAGCGTTCCAGTTCGAAGCGTGGTTGTCGGCGGAACGGGTCCATTGTTGATAATCGTTTGCGCGGGGGCGGGGTCGTCCTTCTTGCATCCGCCAATGACGAGCACAGCCGCGACGACGATGGGAAGAATACACTTCTTCATAGATGAATCCTTTCCTGAAAGTTTTGTTTGGAAGATATGATGGCTTGACCCATGAAGTTCGTCAAAGAGTATCACGCGTCTATCACGATGAGAGCACGCTTCCATCAAGAAGAATGTTCGGGTTGAAAACGGCTTTGGCGTGAGCGGAGTAGGCGGCTGCCCTTGCCACGACGCAGACTATTTTGTGCGGCATGTAGTCTGGTTGGACGATGAAGCCCGTCGAAGCCCCACATTCATTACCTTTGGAAAAAGAATCTGCTTTAACTCCGTCGCCGTAAGCCGAAAGCCGACAAAGGCGGCTTCCTGCAAGATCAATCGCGCTAATATGTTAGCTCGAATGTTCGTTGACATTCCCTCCACTTTTGCCTATATTTTTCAGCCTTAAGAGATCGGGTTGTGCATGTTTCCCTCGGGGAGTAAACGGAGGAAGAAATCTCGGGAGTTTGAAATCCTCGTCGTCCCTCGAGGGGATGGCGGAGGCACCCGAAGCATCAGTGCCGGTGCATCGAAACTCGCGCTGTGGGGAGGCGCGGCGGCATTCGTTCTCTTCCTGTTGTTCTTCCTTGCGTTTCGATTCACTCCTCTCGGTCGCCTCATCGGCGCGCAGCACGAAGTCGCAAGCGCGGACGTGGAAACCGAACGGCGAATTCGAGCGCTCGCGGAAGAAATTTCCGTGCTGAAGGACTACAACGAAATGCTGCGCAAGGCGCTCGGCGAACGCGTCGAGAAAAAAGCAAGCGACGCGGCGCCGCAGAAGACCGAAGAACCGCGACGAGAGGTGCTTGGGATCGGCAATGAGCTGAATGCCGCACCAACGCAACCCAATGATGCCAATGGGATTCCCGTGCAACACGTTGCGCGCGTTGCGCCGGAGGCACTCAGCGCCTCGTTGCCGCTCATCGCTCCGACGAACGGCGCCATAACGCAAGGCTTCGAGCCGGCGGAGAATCACTTCGGTGTGGATTTTGCGGCAAAGGAAGGCGCGCCGGTCTACGCCGCCGCACAAGGCTATGTGCTCTTCAGTGGCTGGACGTACGACGACGGAAACGTCATCATTCTCTCACACGGCAGCGGCGTGATTACGGTGTACAAGCACAACTCGTCGCTCCTGAAGAGCGTCGGTTCGATGACCAAGCGCGGCGATGTTATTGCGCTCGTTGGAAACACGGGACGAACGAGCAAAGGTCCGCATGTGCATTTTGAAGTGTTGAAGGACGGCGTGCCGCATGACCCAATTCGATTTTTGTTAAGAGCGAAAACGACGTTGTAGATCACTATGTGGGCGAGTTTGAAGGGAAAGGACGAAACGATGGCAGACAAGAACAACGGCAGTGACTTAACACTCATTGCAGCGAACACGACCTTTGAGGGTAAAATTAGAACCGAAGGGAACATTCGGATTGATGGTAAGTTCGTCGGCGAAGTGCATGCAAAGGCAAACGCGGCGATCGGGCTGACGGGAACGCTCGAAGGAAATCTCACGGCGCGCAGTGTAACGGTTGCCGGAAAAGTGACGGGCACAATCACCGCTTCGGAAAAGCTTGTGCTCGAAGCTAAGTCGGTGCTGCAAGGCGACATTCGTGCGGTGAAGTTGGTCGTTGATGAGGGTGCGGTGTTTCACGGCAACTGCGACATGAAATCCGCCACAGGCGGAGCGTCGGGAGCGGCGCAAGTGCCGCCGCCGAAAAAGGAGTGAGGTGGCAGCGCCACGACACGACGGGGACGACCTCGGGTCGAAGGTCACCGAGGGTCTCACGAGCGTTACGAAGTCCCGACTCGTCGAGATTGGACCCTTCCTCACGATGGGCTTCCAATTAGCCGCAGGTGTCATCGTCTTTTTCTTCGTCGGGTATTGGTTGGATGGGAAATTCGGTACGTCGCCATGGTGCGCGCTCGGCGGCGCTGCCCTCGGCGCAGCGGGCGGGCTGATCAAGTTCGTGCGCGACGCGCTCTCCCTCGGCAAGAGAGCAGATGACGAGTTCCGTCAAATCGAAAAGCACAGCCGTGAAGGTTGACAAGCGGTTTCCGATGCACGTTGCGATAATGCTTGCCGTGGGACTTACGCTTGCTCGTCTCGTGGTGCTGCAGCAGGGAGAGGAAATTTTTCGCGCTGTCGTCGCGGGCGCAGTTCTCAGCACGTTGAATGTGCTCGTGGGATTCCTGACCATTGAATTCTCGTGCGGGAAGTCGCATACCACGTTTCTGAGAGCAACGCTCGGCGGCATGGGAATTCGGATTGGGGTGATGTTGGTGATGCTTGTGGCTCTCGTTCGGTTGTTCGGCTTTCATGCAACGGCGTTGGTTGTTTCGGTTTTGAGTTTTTACATCATCTATTTGGTTATGGAAATCATCTACGTTCAAAAGAAAGCTTCAGATAAAGCTCGATGAATTTGTTTACGTTCTTTCTCTTTCAATCCGCACACGATACAACAGCTCAATCAACGCAACATGCAACCGAAGCGGTGCAACACGCGGCAGCCGCAGGCGGTCATGGCGGCGAGATGAGCATCAGTGAAATGTTCAAGCATCTCATCGAGCATGTTCAAGATAGCCGCGAGATCGAGCTGCCCTTCCTCGGACACGTTCACCTTCCGCACTTCGATCCGATTCACATCGGCGGCTTGGCAATTGACCTTTCGATTACGAAGCATGTCGTCTTCATGTGGGTTGCCGCGGCGCTGTTGATAGGTTTGATGGTCGTGGCTGCGCGATCGAACTCGAAGAACCGCGTCCCGAAGGGTTTCGGTAATCTCATAGAAGTGTTTGTGAAATTTATTCGCGACGAAATCGCGCTCCCCAACATGGGTCCGAGCGGATTGCGCTACATGCCGTACCTCCTCACCACCTTCTTCTTCATTCTGACGATGAATTTGTTGGGACTCGTTCCCTACGGCGCATCGGCAACGGGAAACATCGCCGTCACCGCGGGACTTGCGGCTATCGCGTTCATCATGATACAAGTCGCCTCGATTCGCGCGCAAGGGTTCGGCCACTATCTCGCTCACCTGACGGGCGGGGTTCCGGCATTCCTCTGGCCGATTATGATTCCCGTCGAAATTCTTGGCTTGTTCACAAAGCCGTTCGCCCTCTGCATGCGTCTCTTTGCTAACATGACGGGCGGACATCTCGTTCTCGTCTCCTTGATCGGATTGATTTTCGTTGCGAAAATTCTTGGCGGTGCCGGCGTTGCGTCTGGCGTAGGGGTAGTCGCCGGTTCGTTCGTTGTTGCGATTATGTTTTTGGAATTGTTCGTTGCGTTCTTGCAGGCGTACGTGTTCACGATGTTGACCTCCATTTTCATGGGATTGGGGATTCAGGCGGGGGAACAGCATCATGCACACGCTGAGCACGGGGAGGGACACCAGCATACGTAATTCCTGGTACGGTACCAATAGGATTCATGAGTTCATTTCATAACCAAACAACGAGCGCAGTCGAAGTTCTCGCGGTGAGATTCCTCGCTTCGCTCAGCTTTTAATGCAAAGGAGAAAACAAAACAATGGAACATCTTGGTTGGGCATATCTCGCAGGCGGCATCGGCGCAGGCATCACCCTCATTGGCGCAGGCCTTGGCATCGGTAAACTCGCGGCAGCGGCAATGGAAGCGAGCGGTCGTCAGCCGGAGGCGGCGGGCGCGGTTCGTACTTCGATGATTATCGCTGCGGCGCTCATCGAAGGCGCGACCTTCTTTGCGCTCGCGATTTGCATTCTTCTCGCCCTGAAGTAAACGAAGGAGCGGCAATGCTCGACTTAAATCCTGGACTTATTGTCTGGACGATTATCACGTTCATGGCGGTGCTGATCATTCTCAGCAAGTTCGCGTGGAAGCCGATCGTCGGCGCGCTGACGAAGCGCGAAGAGGACATTCGGACTTCCATCGAGCAGGCGGAGAGGGCGAACGCGGAAGCGAAGCGCTTGCTCGAAGAGAACAAGCGACAGCTCGCGATGGCGGAAGCACAATCGCAAGCAGCGGTGCGCGAAGGACGCGAGATGGGCGAGCGGGTGAAGGCGGAAATCATCGAGCGGGCAAATGCAAGCGCGCGGCAACTGATCGAGCAGGCGAAGGACGAAATTCGCCGCGAGAAAGACGCGGCGCTGCTCGCTCTGCGCAGTGAAGTCGCCGACCTTGCAGTGACTGCGGCGGGGAAGATCATTGATGCGAATCTCGATGTGAACAAGCATCGCTCGCTCGTGGACAACGTCATCAACGATATTCGCCCGAGCTGACGATGAAGAACACTCGTGTCGCTCGCCGCTACGCGCAAGCGCTGATGCTCTCGGCAGATTCGGCGATGAGCATGATTGACGCGATTGCCGGCGATCTTGAGCTGATCAAGCGGACGCTCGATGGTTCGCGCGAGCTGAGGTTGCTGCTTGCGAGTCCCGTCGTGAAGTCGGATAAGAAGCGCGCACTGCTGCGCGAGCTTTTCCGTTCGCGCATCGGGGCGGTGACGATGACGTTCGTCGAATTGCTCACGGAGAAACAGCGGGAGGGGATGTTGAGCGAGGTGATCGAGCAGTTCGGCGCGCTGCGCGATGCGAAGTATGGCATCGTGAACGTGGATGTTGCATCGGCGGTGAAAATCTCCGAGCAGCAGGAACGGAGTTTGTCGGCGAAGCTCGAGGCGTACACGAAGAAGAAAGTCCGCCTCCGGTTCGCGCTCGATGCGTCGTTGAAGGGCGGTATGGTTGTGCGCATCGGGGATACGGTGCTCGATGCGAGCGTGAAGCGGCAGTTGGAGGTGATACGCGAACGCTTTGTTGAGGGACACGCGCTGAATTGACGTTGCGGCGTTGCTTGTGTTCTGAGGTGCAAACATTGGGGGAGTATTGTGCTTGGGGGATTGACGGTCATGGCATGTGCGGGGGATGCCGCAGCTCTGACCACGACGCTGACCGCTTCCCGCGGCGCACAGAGAACTTTGGACGTTGCAGCCCGTTTGCAGCCCCAAAAGAATTTTCCCCACAGCAGTTGATGTGTGTTGTTGCTCGCAGCATGTTCCCGCAATGGAGCAATGAGCGGGATGGTGAGTTACAGAGTTTGCATGTGAATAAAGAATTCAAAAGGAAGTTTGACGATGGCTGAAGTACGACCAGAAGAAGTTTCGGCGATACTCCGTAAGCAGCTTGCGGGGTTTGAAAAAGCGACGGACATGTATGATGTCGGCACGGTGCTGCAAATCGGTGACGGCGTTGCGCGTGTGTACGGCTTGTCGAAGGCGGTGATGAGCGAGCTGATCGAGTTTCCGCACGGTGTGTTCGGCATGGTGTTGAACCTTGAGGAGGATAATGTCGGGTGTATTCTGTTCGGGGAGAGCAGTGAGATACGCGAAGGGGACACGGTGAAGCGTACGGGAAGGGTTGCTTCGATTCCCGTCGGCGAGGGGATGTTGGGGCGTGTCATCAATCCGCTGGGGCAACCGGTTGACGGGCGCGGTCCGATTACGACTGAGAAGACAATGGAACTGGAACGCAAGGCGCTCGGTGTGATTGCGCGCCAGCCTGTGAAGGAGCCGCTGCAGACGGGCATTAAGGCGGTGGATGGAATGATTCCGATTGGGCGCGGACAGCGCGAGTTGATTATTGGGGACCGGCAAACGGGAAAGACTGCGATCGCGCTCGACGCGATTATCAATCAGAAGCATACGCACACGGAGGCGGCGAAGACGCAGGGGGTGAAGCCGGTCTATTGCATTTACGTCGCCATCGGACAGAAAAGCTCGACGGTCGCTCAGGTCGTGGACAAGCTCGCGCAGGAAGGCGCGATGAGTTACACGACGGTGATTGCAGCAACGGCAACCGACCCTGCACCGATGCAGTTTGTCGCCCCGTACTCGGGCGCAACGCTTGGAGAGTATTTCCGCGACAGTGGACGTCATGCGTTGGTGATTTATGATGATTTGTCCAAACAGGCGCAGGCGTATCGTCAGGTATCGCTGCTGCTGCGAAGGCCGCCGGGGCGTGAGGCGTATCCCGGGGATGTGTTTTACTTGCATTCGCGCTTGCTCGAGCGTGCGTCGAAACTCAGCGACGCACTGGGGGGCGGAAGTTTGACTGCGCTGCCGGTCATCGAAACGCAAGCCGGGGACGTGTCGGCGTATATTCCGACGAACGTCATCTCGATTACCGACGGGCAAATTTATCTCGAACCGAACATGTTCAACTCGGGCATTCGTCCTGCAATTAACGTCGGTATTTCGGTGTCGCGCGTCGGCGGCAACGCGCAGATCAAGGCGATGAAGAAGGTTGCGGGGCGCTTGCGTCTGGAGCTCGCGCAGTATCGTGAGTTGGAAGCGTTTGCGAAGTTCGGCTCGGACTTGGACAAAGCGACGTTGCAACAATTGCGGCGCGGTGCGCGGCTGGTCGAGTTGCTGAAGCAGGGACAATACATGCCGATGCCGGTCGAGAAACAAGTGGTGTCCATTTATGCCGGCACGAACGGTTATCTGGACGAAATTCCCGTCGAGCATGTCCAGCGTTACGAGCGGGAGCTGTTGGAGATGATGGATGTGAAGCATGCCGACCTGCTGAACGCGATTGCGGAGAAGAAAGACTTGTCGGATGAGATTATCGCGAAGCTGAAGCCCGTGCTGCAGCAGTTCACCGAATCATTCAAGGCAACGGCAAAGTAAATGGCGACACTGCGCGAAATACGAGGGCGCATTGCGGGCGTCAAGAAGACGCAGAAAATAACCAAAGCAATGAAGATGGTTGCCGCTGCGAAGTTGCGACGTGCGCAAACCAATGTGCTGCAAGCGCGCCCGTATGCGACAAAAATGAAGGATCTGCTCTCGCATCTTTCTGCAAATCCCGAAGCGGCGAACAATCCCCTGATGCAGCTGCGCGAGGTGAAAGCGGCTGCCGTCATCATCATCACCTCCGACCGCGGACTTTGCGGCGCGTTCAATTCGAATCTGATCAAGACGGCGGAGAAGCACATCACCGCAAACTACAAAGCCCTGCACGATGCCGGCATGCTGAAGCTCTTCTGCGTGGGGAAAAAAGGATTCGACTACTTCACCAAACGCGGCTTCGCGATTGCAGGCAAATACATCGGCGTGTATAACCAGCTCGTCTTCGGCGAAGCCCAGGCTATCATGCGTGATGTTTTGGATGGCTACACGAGGGGCGAGTATGACAGGGTCGAGGTGATGTACAATGAGTTCAAAACCGTTGCGCAGTCTCGCATTGTGATCGAGCAGGTGCTGCCGATTCCTCGCGGCGTGATGCAGGGTGACACAAGCAAAGCGGCTTCGACGGACTACCTGTACGAACCGTCCGACATTGCGATTGTGAACGCGCTGATGCCGAAGCACCTCAACTTCCAACTCTGGCGCGTGCTGTTGGAGAGCAATGCCGCCGAGCAGGGTGCACGCATGGCGGCGATGGAGAACGCGACAAGCAACGCGAATGAATTGATTTCATCGTTGCAGTTGTCGTACAACAAAGCGCGCCAGGCTGCCATTACGGGCGAGTTGTTGGAGATTGTTGGCGGGGCGGAGGCGTTGAAGAAGTCATAAAACCCTGAGTCCGCCAACGGCGGACGAAGGGTATTCGCCCTTTCAGTCAAAGCGAATTGTTTTTGAAACAGAACACCGCTAAGAGAGCTTGGCGGTGTTTTTTGTTGGTACCCAAGCGCTCGAAAACTCGCCTTTGAGTTTTTTAAAGTTTGACTTTAAAATTCTCAAAGCCTATTTTGCTCCTGTACAATGCAGGAGTTCGTATGCCGTATGTCCACAGAGCCATCGAATCACAGCTACGCCGCGCCGTGAAACACTTTCCCGCCGTCATTCTCACGGGACCGCGGCGAGCAGGAAAGACAACGCTCTTCCGCAAGCTGTTTCCCAAAGTAACATACATACTTCTTGAGGACCCCGACATCATTTCACGTGTTCGCGCTGATGCACGGGCGTTTATTGCCGAACTGCAACCACCCGTCGTCCTCGATGAAGTGCAAAACGTTCCAGAAATTCTTCGCTACGTTCGGTCGTTGATTGATGCCCAACCGCGGCGGAAGGGGCAATGGTTCATCACCGGGTCGCAGGAAGCTCCGCTGATGAAAGGTATCACGGAGTCCATGGCGGGACGCGCTGCGGTGCTTGAACTGCTCCCGCTTTCGGTTGAAGAGACGAGGAAGGTGAATTGGTTTCGCGGAGGGTTTCCAGAGGCGCTTGCGCAGCCCGCGGCGGCGCAGTTGTGGTTTCGCTCCTACATTCAAACATACCTTGAGCGGGATGTTCGGCTTGTGAGCGGCATCCGAGACCTTGCGCTGTTCAGGCGCTTCGTGTCTCTCGTCGCGAGCCGCTGCGGAAAAATGTTGAACCGCGCAGACCTTGCGTCGGCGATCGGTGTTTCAGTTCCAACGATTTCGCAATGGTTGAGCATCCTGGAAATTACCCAGCAAATTATTCTCGTTCCACCGTTCTATGAAAATTTCGGCAAGCGCCTCATCAAATCTCCGAAGCTCTACTTCACCGATACAGGGCTTGTGTGCCACCTTCTCGGCATCGAATCCGAGCGGACACTTGCCCGCTCGCCGTTCGTCGGCGCGGTATTCGAAAGTTTTGTCGCGTCGGAATTTTTGAAACAGCAGGTGAATGCTGGCAAGCGGCGTGCGTTGTACTATTTCCGCGATGAGCAGGGACTTGAAGTAGATTTTGTGATTCCGCAAGGGAACAAGCGTCTTCTCTTGATTGAAGCAAAATCGTCTCGCACAGTGACGGCGAGCGAAGGCGCATCGTTAAGCCGACTCGCGCAATCAATCAAGAACTACGACGTCACGAGTATCGTTGTCCATCGTCCTACCGCTGACGACCCGCGGTTTTCGACGCTGAGCAAAAGTATCAGAGCGGTTTCATTGAAGCAAGCGTTGGCATTTGCTCGCTAAACGCCGAAACGCGTTCAATTCTGACCTTTGAGTTTCCTAAAGTGTCACTTTAAAAAACTCAAAAGTGCAAAAACATAACAGCCCATCGTTTTCGCGGTGGGCTGTTTCGTTCCTCATGAACCGTGAACCCTGAACCGCTCTTCGGCTATCAATCCATAATCTTCCTCAAAAACGCCGGCTTCTCCTCCGCCTTCGCAACTGTCGCCATGACCGCAACCTCCTCGATTTCGGCGCGCGCATTCTGCGGGTTGATGTTGTAGCCGCGTCGAAGGTACGCCGGCTCATCAAACTGCTTCAGGTCGCTCGCACCAGAGGGGATGTGGTCAATCGTAGGGCGGGCGGGAGGCGCCTTTATTGGGGTAGTAATTCCACCGAGCGATTTCACCACCTGCGTCGTTTTGCGGTTGAAGCCGGTCGCAATCACCGTGACCATAAGCTCGTCCGTGAGGTTCTCGTCCACAACCGCGCCGAGGATGACGTTCACATCGTCGCCCGCAGCGGAGTGAATGATTTCCGTCGCCTCATCCACTTCGTACATGGACATGCTCGGTCCGCCAGTAATGTTGACCAGGACGCCCTGCGCGCCCGCGATAGAAACATCGTCGAGCAGCGGGCTGGAAATTGCCGCGTGCGCCGCGCTCGTTGCGCGGTTCTCGCCTTTGGCAGTGCCCGTTCCCATCACCGCATCGCCCATTTCTTTCATCACGGTGCGCACGTCGGCGAAGTCGACATTGATGTAGCCGGGCACCGTAATCACTTCTGAAATTCCGCGCGTCGCGCCGTAGAGAACCTCGTTCGCGACATCGAAGGCTTGCTTCAAGGGGAGTGTCTTCTCCACAACGTCAAGAATTTTTTGATTCGGGATGATGATGAGCGTGTCCACCTGCTTTTTCAACTCCTCGATACCCAGATCGGCTTGCGCCTTGCGGCGTTTGCCTTCACAGACAAACGGACGCGTGACGATACCGACGACGAGCGCGCCGACGCTTTTGGCGATGTTTGCGACGAGCGGCGCTCCGCCCGTGCCCGTGCCACCGCCCATGCCCGCCGTGATGAACACCATGTCACTGCCGCTCAGCGCGCGCGCGATTTCATCGCGGTCTTCTTCGACGGCGCGATGCCCCACCAGGGGGTCGGCGCCGGCGCCGAGGCCGCGCGTGAGATTTTTGCCGACCTGGATTTTGTTCGGCGCCGTGTTGCGCTCCAGCACTTGCAGGTCGGTGTTGATGGCGAAAAAGTCCACTCCTTGCAGACCTCGCGCAATCATGCTGTTGACGGCATTGCCGCCGCCGCCGCCGACACCGACAACGCGAATCTTCGCGCCATTGTCGTATCCTTTGTCCAGTTCAATCACAGGGGTATCTCCTCTTTGTTGGTTGTTTAGTGAATTACATTCCGAGCGAAGCGAAGACTCTCTCTGCTCCGACCCCGCGCTGTTGCAACAAAACTCTCTTTGGGTTCTCATCTCCAACCGTTGTTGGCGATTCGTGCACTCTGTTTTCGTTGCCTTGGTGTATTCAAGGACCTGATCAGAGTTCATCGAACCACGATTTCATTTTGTCGAGAATGCTACTTTTTCCAATCATTGCGATTTTCGATTTCAATGGCGATGACGGCGCAGCAACTTGAGGTTGTTGCACGTGGTTCGCCATGACGTTCGCCGTGCGCTCTTGGTATTTCAAGCCATGATAGACGAGACCAACGGCTGTCGAGTAGACGGGGTTTTCGATCTCGCGTACCATACCGCCTGCGAAACCCGATGGGATGCCGATTTTGACCGGCATGCCGAGGACCTCTTTCGCAAGCTCAGCTGCGCCTTTGATGAGCGCACCCCCACCCGTGAGCACGATGCCTGCAGAAAGATGTTTGCCGTAGCCGGAACGTTTGATTTCGAGCGCGGCGATTTCAAAAATTTCTTCCATGCGCGGCTGAATGATTTGTGCCAACACTTTCTTGTCGATCGAAAGCGGCGGGCGACCTCCGAGTCCAGGCAGAATAATAGGTCCATCGTCCACCACAGCCGGAAGATACGCGAAGCCGTGTTCCTTCTTCAGCTTCTCCGCTTGGTCGTTGATGATGCCGAGTCCTTTCCGGATGTCGTCGGTAACCTTCTTGCCCGCGATGCCGATGACCGCAGTGTGACGAATGGTTTTCTCCTCGAACACCGCAAGGTCGGTCGTGCCACCGCCGACATCGAGCAGGGCGACGCCGACTTCTTTTTCTTCATCATCGAGGACGGCGTAGCTCGAGGCGAGCGGCTCGAGGACCATGTCGGCGACTTCGATACCTGCGCGGGTCACGCATTTGTAGATATTCTGCGCAGCGCTCACCAAGCCTGTGATGATGTGGACGTTCGCTTCCATCCGAATCCCGCTCATACCGATTGGCTCGTACACACCGTCTTGCCCGTCAATGATAAACTCTTGCGGAATGACGTGGATGATTTTTCGGTCGGCGGGAAGCGCAACACGTTTACAATCTTCGATGAGCCGATCCAGATCCGCTTCCGTCACTTCGTGCTCGGGTCCACTGATGCTGATGACGCCACGGCTTTGGAAACTCTGGATGTGGTCTCCTGCAATCCCCACGATGACCGAGCGGATGTGCACACCCGATTGTGCCTGCGCTTCCTCCACCGCGGTGCTGATGGAGCGAATCGTTTTATCAATGTTCGTGACGACCCCCCGCTCTAAGCCGTCCGAGTGTGCGCGCCCCACACCGAGTATGTTGACACGACCCTGATCGTCTGTTCCCGCTACCACCGCGCAGACTTTTGTCGTTCCAATGTCCAAACCGACGATGATGTTTTCCATGCTGTTCCTTTCGTTTCCCCCAAGACCCCTCGTGCAGGACCTGTAGGGTTTGCATTGTTTATGAATTTGGCATCTCTATCTCGCAACCACCTGTCGCACAACAACCTGCTCCTCGAATCTCAAATCAATGTACTGCATGTTCTCTGCACCTTGGCGCGCAACAACCTCCTTCCAAAACGCGGCTAACTTCACAAGCTGTGCCCCAATGTTTGTACGCCCCAAGATAACGGGAACTGCGGCATCCGAGGTGTATAGCATCATCCCTGCGCCGCCGTTGAGTTTGACTTCTGAAATGTTGGCGTGCAGGTGCTCGTCAATTGCACGTGCGACGGCAAGAACATGGAGGGCGTCGAGCACTGTGCGATTCTTCGTTTGCCTTCCCACAAGAAGTTCCGCCGTCGGCAGAGCGCCCGTCAACACGGCCAAATCGAAAATGAACGGCGACCGCGCGGGCGGAAGAACAACACCGTCCGCATCGAGATAGTAGGGACGACCGTTCATCACCACTGCGGCGACAGGAGTGCGCTCCTCAACGGTGATGCGCACGCGATTGGGGAGGTCGCGATGCACCGCCGCTGATTTCACGAACTCATTCTTCTGGACTCGCCGCTCGATTTCGAACAAGTCGAGCTCGAAGAGCAACGCGTTCGCCGGCACTTTCGCCAGCGCCAGAATCTCACGCGACGGAATGACACGGTTGCCCTCGACCACCACTTCTTCGACGCGGCGATTCTCCTTCCAGAGATTTGCATACACCGCCATACCTACCAGCATGAGCGCGAGAAGCGCCATCAGCAGGAAGTGTTTCTTCGCGGGCGACATTTTCGTTTCCTTGTCCATTGTGGAATCGTCGTTCACACTACCTCGGCAAATGCATGCTGGTCGAACCCAACAAGCTGCATGTCTGTTTCGAGCGCGAGACTTTTGCATCGCCACGCTTCCGCTTGAATGTACCGAACAAGCGACAGCACATCGTCCGTCGTCGCTCGGCCATCGTTCATCACAAGATTTGGATCGTCGAGGGCGAGGTATGCACCGCCGTACTTCATTCCGTTCAAACCAAGCTCGGTGATGATAGCGGAGGCGGTGGCGTTCGCTTGATTTCGAAAAAGAGCAAGCCCTTTGCGTCTGCGCGGCGTGTCGGCGTCATCATTGCCAAGGAAGATTGCCGCACCGTGAAACCCTTGCTCGCTCACGAGCATGTTTGCATGCACAATGATGTAAGGAACCTCTCGTTCCTGCAGATAATCCAAGAGCAGCCCAACTTCCTTCGGAGACGTTGGCTCGAAAAAATAATCCGCCTCGCCGCCGATGCCGATGGCAGTATAGCGCGCCAGCGGTTCGCTCAACTTGATTGTTCCCTTGAAGAAGTCCTGTATGTCTCGAAGAGAAATCATGTATTGCCCTTTAGTTGTTCAATGAATGCTTCGCCGAACTTCCAGATGTCCCCTGCCCCCATCGTGATGATGATATCGCCGGGCTGTTTGATGCCCATGAGAAAATTCGGGACGGCTTTTTTGTCTGCGACGTAGTGGACATTCTTGTGGCCAAATTCCTTCGCCGTGTTTGCTATCAGTTCACCCGTAATTCCTTGGATCGGCTCTTCACGCGCAGGATAAACGTCCGTCACCACGAGAACGTCCGCGTTGAAGAATGCTCGACCGAAGTCCTCGTAGAAATCGCGCGTACGCGAATACAGGTGCGGTTGGAACACGCACACGACTCGCCGCCGCCACCCCGACTTCACCCCCGCAAGCGTCACGGAGATTTCCGTCGGGTGATGCGCGTAGTCGTCAACCACCATGATGCCATTGACCTCGGCTTTGACTTCCCATCGGCGGAACACGCCCGTGAATTTCTCCACGCCTGCTTTCACTTTCTCGAAGGGAACATTCAACTCCAATCCAACGGCGATTGCCGCGAGCGCATTCTGCACATTGTGCTTGCCGGGAATTTGTAACGTAATCTCGCCAAGCTCCTTTCCATCGCGCACCACGATGAATGTCGAGGTGTTTTCTTTATGTCGAATGTCCACCGCCTGCAAATCTGCCTGCCCGTTCAATCCGTACGTGATGATCTTCTTCTTGATTTTCGGCATGATGTTCTGCAACGCAGGCTCATCCAGACAGAGCACGACGAAACCGTAGAACGGAACTTTCTGCGCAAACTGAATGAACGCCGACTTGATGTCCTCCAAATCGCGATAGCAATCGAGATGGTCGGTCTCGAGTGTCGTCAGCACGGCAATCGTCGGCGTGATAGATAAGAACGATCGATCGAATTCGTCTGCTTCCACGACGATGAACTCGCCCTTCCCAAGCCGTGCATTCGACCCGGCAAGTCCGCGCAAGCGCCCACCCACAATCACGGTAGGGTCAACCCCTCCTTCCATCAGCACCAGACTTACCATCGAAGTTGTCGTGGTCTTGCCGTGCGTTCCCGCGATGCCGATGCCGTATTTCAGACGCATCACCTCCGCGAGCATCTCCGCGCGCCGAATGACGGGAATTTTTCTTTTCTGAGCTTCGACGATTTCCGGATTATCGAGCCCGAGCGCAGAGGAATACACCAGCGCATCAACGTCAGGTTCGACGTTCTTTGCATCGTGTCCGATGTACACAGTCGCGCCGAGCTGCTGCATCCGCTCCGTGTTGTCGCTCGCCGCCTTGTCTGAACCGGTGATAACAAAGCCCTGGTCCATCAGGATTTCCGCAATGCCGCTCATCCCGATGCCGCCAATGCCGACGAAGTGAAGCTTTTTAATGGATGAAAACATTTCTTGTTTAGCCTTGTGGGTTCAAGGTTCAGGGTTCATGGTTTGCGTCTTTTCGCTGAACGTTGAACCTCAATCCGTGGTCCCCTGAACCGCTTATGCTATCTGTCGCTGAACCGCGGTCTTCGCCATCGCGGTCGCTTCCGATGAGGAACGTACTGCCCCAGGCGATACATTTCGCTCATCAGTTCTTTCTCCTTCTCGTAGCGCCCGACGCGCACACGAATCAGACGACGACGCCCTTTCAGTTTGAACACGACGACGTGAAATCGTCCGCTGGTTTGCACGAACCGCTCACGCCCGATGTGCATCCATTCGATGTTGCTTACATCAATGCGTCGCTCACGAAATCTGCTCTTGAAGATCACCGCATTGTCGTGAACGATGAGCCTGCGATTGCGAAGCACGTTCAGCACGAGCGTCACCAGCGACATCAACACGAAGAACACAATAACGTAGATGATCGGGTCGTTCATCACGTACGTGAACTCTTTCTCGATGAAGCTCCCGCGAATTCCACCGTATGCCACAAGCGTGATGAGGTAAATCAACGCCGACAGATAGTAGAAATCGAGCTTGTATTTGAACACTCTGTCGTGATGCTCATCCATATCACGTGCTCACTTCTGCGCCGTCAGTTGCCTTGGTGCACCAGCCGCTTTTGATCTTGTTCACTTCCCCTTCTCCGCAAAGCGCTTCAATGTTTTGCCGACCCGGAAAGTCGCCACACCGCATCGGCAAGTGTCGCTGCCGCATCGGGCTTGCCGAGCCGTTTCGCGCTCTCTGCCATGTGTTTGAGCCGTGTCGTATCGGCGCGCAGGTCTCGAATTGCATCGAGCAGTTTCTCTTCCTGCTCGTCGTCCTTGATCATGAGCGCTGCACCCGCCTCCACCATCGCTCGCGCATTCTCCGTTTGATGGTCTGCCGCAGCGTGCGGATACGGCACGAGAATCGCGGGCATCCCGACTCGGGTCAGCTCAGCCACCGTGGTTGCACCAGCACGGCATACGGCAAAGTCTGCGGCTGCGTACGCGCATTCCATCTGCTCGATGAATTTCGTGACGACAACACTCTGTTTGGCCTCGGGCCGCAGCATTGAGCTGACACGCTCAAAATCTTGAGCACCCGTTTGCCAGATCAATTGCATGTTCAATACCAGTAGCTTCGGCAAGATGCGCTCGATCTCCCTGTTGATGGACGTTGCGCCTAAGCTCCCTCCAACGACAAGCAATGTGCTCCTGAGAGGATCGAGAGAGAAAAAACGTGCACCTGCCTCTCGCGCAACTGTTCCTAACCTCGCGCTCGTCGGATTGCCGCTCACCTTCACATTGTCGAGACGCTTCAAGTATTTCTTCGAGCTCTCGAACGTGAGATGCACTTCGTTCACACGCGATGCGAGCCTTCGCGTCGTCAGGCCGGGAAAACTATTCTGCTCCTGAATCAGCGTCGGAATGCCGAGCACGCTCGCGACGTAGAGCGGCGGTCCACAAACATACCCGCCTGTCCCGACAACCACATCGGGTTTCAATTTCTTCATGAGAAAGAACGACTGCACAAATGCCGTCGCCACCTTGAGCGGAAAGAGAACATTGCCGAGTGCAACTGTTCGTCTGAATCCGCTAATCCAAATCGGTGCAAAGCTGTAGCCGCGTTGCGGAACAACCCGCGCCTCAATCTTGTCCTTCGTGCCGATAAAGGTAATCTCCGCCGTCGGCACTCGCCGCTTGAGTTCATCGGCAATGGCAAGTGCGGGAAATAAATGTCCCCCCGTACCGCCGCCCGCCATCACGACCCTGAGACTGCGTGATGAAGAGTCCCGTCTGTCGAAAGCTTGCATATTCCCATCGTTCCGTTCGGGTCCCACAACACCTCAAGGTTGTTTGGGGCTTCAACAGCGTGCGTCGTGTTGAGCGACTACCATGCCGCGGGAAACATCCTGCATCGTCAAAACAGTTGTCGCACGCCCTCGCGCAAGCCCGCGTCTGCTCACGCGTTGCTCTCCTCGTCCGATTTGCAGCCGCCGGCACGCATAGAAATTCTCTGCTCCTTTCGGTCGCTCAGAGTTCAGAACACTTGGCCCACCGCAGGCTCGGGTCGCGCTGGTCGCTTGATCAAACTGCGCAGCGTGAACCGCGGATGCAGATCCGTCTGCGACGAAATGTTGAGCAACACGCCGATCGCCATAGACGAAAACAGCATCGAAGAGCCGCCGTAGCTCACGAACGGCATCGGCAAGCCTGTCGTTGGGAGCAGACCGAGCGTAACCCCCGCGTTGATGAGCGCGTAGAGCGTGATGGACGAGGTAATGCCGACCGCAAGCAAACGCCCGAAATCATCTTCTGCATATTTTGCGATACGCATCCCGCGTCGCATGATGATCAAGTAAAGGGCGAGCATCCCCAGTGTGCCCACGAGGCCGTACTCTTCACCGACAATCGAGAACACAAAATCCCCATAGGACTCCGGCAAAAAATAATCGCGTTGTTTGCTCTGACCTATCCCAACCCCAAAGATGCCGCCGTTGCCAAAGCCGATAATGCCTTGCCATACCTGGTGATTCACGGTCGCACCGCCGTCGTCAGCAAAGCCGATGAACCCCATAATGCGCTTCATTCGATACGGCGCGCTTATCATGTACAGCACGAGCGGCGGAAGCAGCGCGAGAAACGTGAGGGCGACATGCGACACCCGCGCACGGCCGACGAACACCATCACGAGACTGAGGGCAAGAATCATAGCCCCGCTGCTGAAATTCGGCTGCACCAGCACCAGCACGCTGATGATGCCAATCCACACCATCATCGGCACGAAGCCGGTTTTGAAATCAGCGATCCGCTCTTTTTTCTGGGCGATAAGCGTACACAGATGAAAGATGAGCGCGTACTTGGCAAGCTCCGATGGCTGAAACCCAAGGCCGCCGAAGCGAAGCCACCGCGAAGCGCCTTTCACTTCGCCGCCAAGAGCGAGCGTCAGCAGCAGCAACAGCGCCGAGCCGATGAGGACGGGCTTTGTATATTTCTTGTATTTCTTGTAATCAACCTTCATGAGCCAGAAGATCGCCGCAAAACCGAGAAGAATTTTTGCACCATGCTTCACCATCATTGTTTCGCTGGACCCGGTCTTGTCGAACGCGCGCGTCGAGCTTGCACTGTACACGACGCCGAGACTGAGAACCATCAACAGCAGCACACAGGTCAGCGTCGGGAGATCAATATGATTTTTCTTTATCGTGGTCGTCATGACAAGCTCATCACTATTCGCTTGAACTCGCGGCCCCGATGCTCGTAATTGCTGAACCAATCGAACGACGCACACGCAGGCGACAGGAGCACAACATCGCCGCGCGTTGCAACACGCCGTGCTCGATGAACCGCTTCCTCCATCGTCGTCGCCGTGCTTACCGGCTTCCTCGCTGCGAACGCAGCCGCCACCTTCGCCGCCGACTCACCGATAGCGACAATCGCTCTCACATGGGCATCAACAAGCTGGTACAGGCGCGAGTAATCGTTCCCTTTGTCGCGCCCGCCGAGCAGCAGGACGATCGGTTGCGTGAAACTTTGGAGCGCGTACCACACGGAATCTACATTCGTCGCTTTTGAATCGTTCACATAGACGACGCCGTCCAGCTCGCGAACAAACTCCAGCCGATGCTCGACGCCCTTGAAATTGTTCAGCGTTGCGCGAAGGGAGGCAATCGAAATATTCATTGCCGATGCCATGAGTGTCGCCGCCATCGCATTCATCACGTTGTGCACACCCTTGATGCTGATAGCGTCCGTCGCGATAACGTCGGACTCTATTCCCGCGTTACGTGTTTTCAACATGCCGTCCACGATGAACGCGCCCTCGCGCAATGCGTGCGTTGTACTGAATGGCAGCCGCCTCACCTCTTTCCGGACTCTCGCCTCGACATTCTTCCGTACCAGCTCATCGTCATCGTTGTACACGATGACATCGCCGCTCGTTTGGTTTTGTGCAATGCGGAACTTCGACGCGATGTAGTTCTCCATCGAGTGTTCATACCGATCGAGATGGTCGGGCGTAATGTTCAGAATCGCCGACACGCGGGGATGAAACGTTTCAATAGTATCGAGCTGAAAACTGCTCACTTCGAGAATCGCTGTTGTGTGTTCATGTGTTTGTTCAACCACTTCCGAGAATGCCACGCCGATATTTCCGCCCACAACGTTCTGTCGTCTTGCGTCGTCAAACATTCTTCCTGTCAGCGCTGTCGTTGTTGTCTTCCCGTTCGTGCCCGTAATGGCAACGATAGGACCTTGACAAAACCAACTTGCGACTTCCAGTTCCGCAATCACTTTGAGGCCTTGGTTCGCCGCCCGTCGTAGGATCGGCGCGTCGTTCGGCACTCCCGGACTCGTAACAACGGCATCGCACTTTAACACCCGCTCGCTGTGCTCACCGAACTCATGCGCGATGTTGAGCTGCGTGAGTTCAGCGCGCACACTCTGCATTTTTTCCACAGGCGAGAGGTCGCTGACAAAAACCTCGGCGCCGTGCTGCTTCAACAACTTCGCGACGGCGATGCCGCTGCGTGCCGCGCCGATGATGCTGTATGTTTTTCCCTGAACTTGCACAGGGCGCGTTTATTGCCTTTCTCGAATGTTCCTCAGCACGAACGCTCGCCCCTTCGTGAATCTCGTGAACAATTCATCTTACCTTGAACGTCGCCAAACTCACAATCATCATCAGGATGGCGATGATGTAAAACCGGGCGACGATTTTCGGCTCGGGCCATCCCAATAACTCGAAGTGATGATGAATCGGCGCCATTTTGAAGACGCGTTTCCCCTCGCCGTACTTTTTCTTTGTGTACTTGAAATAGACCTTTTGGATGATAACCGAGATCGTTTCCGCGAAAAAGACAAAGCCGAGCGTCGGCAACAAGAGTTCTTTCTTGATGAGCACACAGAGTGCGCCGATTGCACCGCCGAGCGCAAGCGAGCCGGTATCGCCCATGAACACTTGCGCGGGATATGAGTTGAACCACAAGAATCCGAGCGCCGCGCCGACCATTGCGGCGCAAAAGACCGTCAACTCACCGTTGCCGCGGAGAAACGGAATCGTCAGATACTCGCTCCAAAAAAAATTTCCGGAAATGTAACTCATCACCGCCAGTGTCATTGCCACAATCGCCGTCGTGCCGATGGCAAGCCCATCCAACCCGTCGGTCAGATTCACGGCGTTCGACGTCGCCGTAATGACGAAGACGACCATCGGAATGTAGAGCACGCCGAAATCAATTTCTCTGTTCTTGAAGAACGGCACTGTCGTTGACGAATTGATTTTCCACAGTTCCGCTTCAATCCATTCTGGGAAAAAATAAATCACACCACCGACAACGATGCCGACAAACACTTGCCCGACGATTTTATAGCGACCGATCAGACCCTTCGGCTTCCTCTTTACGACTTTCAAGTAATCGTCCAGGAATCCGACTGCACCGAGGCTCGCCGTCACGAACAGAATCAGCAGTACATACATGTTGGTTAGCGTCCCCCAGAGCAGCGTCGGAATCAAGATCGCTGCGAGCACAATCAAGCCGCCCATGGTCGGCGTACCCGCTTTCGTCAGGTGCGTTTTGGGCGCGTCGAGTTTCGCCGCTTCGCCAATTTGTCGGCGCTTCAACGCCGCGATAATTTTCGGTCCAAGCCAGAACGCAATCAACAACGCAGTGATTGCTGCTGCCGCGGCGCGAAAGGTAATGTACCGAACCACGCCGAACCCCGGCGGACTGTACATCTTCTCTACTATGTCGAAGAGGTACGTAAGCATTATCCGTGGGCGTGTGCAGCGGTCAACCGTTCTTGCAGGAACGCAACCACGTCCTCCATTCTCATTCCTCGCGAGCCTTTCACCAGCACGGCATCGCCGGGCGCAACAAGCTCTGCCAGATATTCTGCAAGCATGTTCTTGTGCTCGTAGTGAATTTTGTTTTTGATAGACGACGCATCGTGGAGGCTTCTCGCCTCGTCACCGAACGTCAGCAAGTAATCAATCGTGAGCTTCGAGAGATCTCTCCCGATGCGCACATGTTCGTCGAGCGACGCCGCGCCAAGCTCTTTCATGTCGGCAAGCACGGCGATACGTTTCCCCGGGACGTTTGCCGAGGCGAGCGTGCGCAGCGCCGCACTCATCGAATCCGGATTCGCGTTGTAGGTATCGTTGTACACCAGCACGCCTGCAATGTCTAACAGTTCCATACGTTTACCCGCGGGTTGAAAGTTCTCTAACGCCGCTTTGATGCTCCGCGGCGCAATCTGAAACGTCAGCCCCACCGTTGCGGCGCAGAGTGCGTTCCACACATTGTGTTCGCCGGGAAGCGCAAGCTGCACGGTTGTCGCCCGCTTGGCGCTCTTCGCGGAGAAACTGAACTTCGCGCAGCCCGCCGCGTTTGCTGCCAGCACCTTCCCGATCACCGATGCCTTCTTCGACGTGAAGCTGAACGTGACTTTGGTTTTCAGCTTTTTGGCTTTCGCGACGACGTGCCTGTCGTCCGCATTGACGAATGCAACCGCTCCTTTCAGCTTGTGCAGTTTATCGAATAGCGCGCCTTCTTCTTTCGCGATCGCCGCCAGCCCTTTGAAGAACTCGAGATGCTCGCGTCCGACATTCGTCACCACGCCATGCGTCGGTTCAAGGATGTCACACAGCGAGCGAATCTCGCCCGGATGATTCGTCCCGATTTCCACGACGGCGATGTGATGCTTCTTCTCCAAACGAAACAACGTCTGGGGCACGCCAATGTGATTGTTGAGATTGCCATCCGTGCTGAGCACGCGATACTTCGTGGCGAGCACCTTTGCTATCATATCCTTGGTGGTTGTCTTACCATTGCTACCACCGACCGCAATGACAGGAATCGAAAACTTTCTTCGATAGTAACGCGCAAACTCGCCGAGCGCGACCGTGGTATCTTTCACGACCAGCAACGGCATAGTCGCAACCGCCGAGATATCGGCGCTGTCTTCAACAACCGCGGCAAGTGCATCCTTCGCGAATGCCTCAGCGAGAAACTTGTGTCCGTTGAAGTTCGCTCCGCGGAGGGCGAAGAACACCTCGCCTTCCTTGACGGTGCGTGAGTCGGTCGAAACGCCAACGACTTCTTTCCCCTTGAGCTTCTCGACATTCCGAAACTCGCTATGCGAGATGTGTTGTAATTCGTCGGGAGAAAGTTTCATGCAGTGTCTCGAATATACTGTTCGACTTCTGCGCGATCATCGAACGGCACGCGTTCTGCGCCGAACACTTGATAGGTCTCATGACCTTTGCCGGCAATCAACACGATGTCATTCCGTTGCGCCATTCCCAATGCGTAGCGAATAGCCTTGCGTCTGTCCAATTCGACATGGACGATCGTGCCCGCGGGAATCCCCGCTTGAATATCGTTCACGATCGCTCCCGGAGTTTCGAAGCGCGGATTATCGGAGGTGAGTACAAGAAAGTCGCTATACTCGGCAGCGACACGACCCATCTTCGGCCGCTTGGTTGTGTCGCGGTTGCCGCCTGCGCCGAAGACGCAGATGATGCTGCCACGACGCTCCTTGGGAAACGATTCGCGAATTGCACGCAGGCAGTTTTCCAAGCCGTCATGGGTGTGCGCGTAGTCCACAATCGCTATCCAACCCTTGGGCGATGTGATCTGCTCGAACCGACCGGGCACCGACTTCAGACGAGCGATGCCTTGGGCAATCGTGTCCGGCGCGACGTGCAAGCCGATCGCCGTCGTGAACGCCGCGAGAATATTCTCGACATTGAACCGACCGATCAGGGTCGAGTTCACATAGCACTTCGTGTTCCTGTAGGTCGCGACGAAGCCTGTGTTGGTCATGCTGAGGCTTATCTGGGAAGCGTTCACATCGCCCCGTCCTATGCCAAACGTGAGCGTCCGCGCTTTCGCATCGCGGACGATTCTCATGCCGTACTCATCGTTCGCATTCGTTGCCACGGCGGCGCTCGAACTCAAGCTATTGAACAGCAGCTTCTTCGCACCGAAGTACTCGTCCATCGTGTGGTGATAGTCGAGATGGTCTTGCGTGAGATTCGTGAACGCCGCTGCCGCGAAGTGCAAGCCATAGACGCGATGCTGCGCGAGCGCATGCGACGACACTTCCATCACTGCGGCAGTGCACCCTTTACTCACCATGGTCGCCAGCAGTGCATTCAGCTCGAGCGATTCAGGGGTCGTATGAGTTGCAGGAATCACGTCGTTTCCGATTCTGTATTCGATCGTTCCAATGAGACCAACTTTTTCGGCATTCGCTTCAAGAATGGATTTGAGAAGAAACGTCGTCGTCGTTTTTCCATTCGTTCCTGTCACGCCGATGAGCTTCAACTTCGACGATGGATGTTCAAAAAAGTTTGCCGATATCAGCGCGAGCGCCTTGCGCGAATCTTCCACGACGATTTTCACGACACCGGCGTGCATGAAGTACGAATCGGGCATCGCCGCATCATCCTCCATCACGACAACCTGCGTTCCGTTTGCCACCGCGTTGTCAATGAATCTATGGCCGTCGCTTGCCGTACCGCGCAGGGCGACGAACAGTTCGCCGCGCCGCACTTTGCGTGAGTCGTACTGCACACCCTTCACTTCAACATCGTGTGTTGCCACCATTTTCCCGTACATCGTTTGGAACATTTTGATGACGGGAACGCCTTGGAGAATTTTCGAGAGCGTCATAGTCTTTCACAGCGACGTCATTGCTTCAAACGCTTTCGTAACACAATGGATAGCAACGCGCGTCCCAACCTTCACCTGCTCACCCGCCTTGATGGACTGCGACGCAACAACACCCGAGCCGTTGATCTCCACATCCAGCCGCGCAATCGTCAGCCGATTCAGCGCACGACGAAGCGACAACCCGCGTAGGTCTGGGACAACCGTGTAGCCACCTGCGACAGTCGTTGTCCCGCCTTGCGTAACAAGTCGAATGGTTTCTCCCCGTCGCACCTTCGTTCCCGGACCGGGCGATTGTTTCAGCACAATGGCGCCTTCGCCGCTTGTTTCAACATCAAAGGCGAGACTTTCAAGTAGGTGCGTTGCCGATTCAAGCTCGATGGAGCGAACATCCGGAATCACCACGATGTCCGTTTCCTTTGTGGGCGTTGCCGGTCTTTGGGCAATGGTTGGCAAGGTTGCCGAGAGCTTTTCTGCAATGTTCTTGACGATCGGCGCACTCGTGTAGCCGCCGTAAAAGCCGAACGCCTTCGGGTTGTCGAGCATGACAAGGCAGACCACGTGCGGGTTGTCCGCAGGAAACAGTCCGACAAACGACGCGGTATACGACGATTTCGAGTACTGACCATCAATGTGTTTCCTCGAGGTTCCGGTCTTGCCCGCCATCATGATGGTTGCGCTTTTTGCCTGAAGGCCGCTTCCGCGCTCGACGACACCACGGAGAAAGTCACGCAACGTATCTGCCGTAGAAGATGAGATTACTTTCCGAATCATTTCCGGCGAGGTTTCGCTCGTTACCTCGTTGTGTTCGCTGACGATTTGCTTCACGATGTACGGCTTCATCAGTGTGCCGCCGTTAGCAACTGCACCGTACGCCGCCGCGATCTGCAGCGGCGTCACGCCGACCTCATAACCGTACGCCATCGTGTTGAGCGTCGTGCGCGACCATTCCGTCGGCTTCTTCAAGTGCCCGCCGACTTCGCCGGGCAGATCGAAACCCGTTTTTGTACCAAAGCCGAAATCCCGTGCCATTCTATACAACTTCTCCGGACCGATAATGTCGGACGCCTTAGCCATGACGACATTGCTCGAGAACTCCATCGCATCACGAAACGTTACGTGTTGATTCTTGAATTTGTGTACGTCTTCAATCGGCTGCGGGCGGCCGCGTGGCTTGTACGTGCCGTTCTCAGCGAAAAATGTTTGTTGCGGTGAGATGAGATGGTGTTCGAGCGCTGCGGAGACCGTCACGATTTTGAACACCGAGCCCGGCTCGAACATGTCCGTGATGGCGCGGTTCCTCAACGCGGCTTGGTCGGTGTTGTGCAGGTGGTTCGGATTCACGCTCGGCGCGTTTGCCATTGCAAGCACTTCGCCTGTCTTCGGTTCGAGCATCACGACCAACCCGCCCGTCGCTTTGTTCCGTTCGATGCCACGACGCAGTTCTTCTTCGGCAACCGACTGCATCTCGAGCGCAAGCGTCAGCACAATGTTGTTGCCGTTCACCGGCTCCACGCGCGGGTAGTCCACCACGGGCCGCTTGCGGCCAAGTCCGTCACGCTGCATGATGATATAGCCGTCGCGCCCCCGCAACTCCTTGTCGAACTCCAACTCGATGCCACTCAAGCCGTTGTTGTCAATGTCCGTGAAGCCCAGCGCTTGCCCAGCAACATGGTCGTAATGATAGATACGCTTCGGCTCGTCCGTTTGAATCAGTCCGTCGAATTCTTTCGCGCGGATGCGGGAGATCGTCTGTAGGCTTGCTCGTCGTTCGAGCCACTCGAAGCGCGAATCCTTTTTCTCCAACTTGGCGAGATAGTACTCTTTCGTTTTGCCGAATACTAGCGCAAACCGTTCGGCAACCCTCTCCCGATTCACGCCCAAGACCTTCGGGTCAGCCGCATACGACACCGCCATTACACTCTCCACGAGGATCTTTCCATTGCGGTCGTAGATGTTTCCGCGCTTCGCACGAATCGGTACTTTGACTTCGTACTGCCGCTTTGCAATCTCCTGGTATTTCGGCGCCTGAATCACTTGAATCCACACCAGCCGCCCAGCAACCACTGCAAAGAAGAGCAGTAAACCGAATTTCAGCCACACGATGCGCGACAGCACTTCCTGAGCCGGATTGTCCGGCGTTGATTCTTGCGCTGAAGGATTTTTGGGTTTCGAGACCATCTTGTTTGCGACACGCCAATGGTGCTAAAGCACGCGAGCATCATCAACTGGACAATACCGGCTTGCCTCGCCTCTGCGCGCAGTCATTTGTCCTTGAACTCTTCCAGTTTATCTTCATCAACATCCAATGCAATCGGTTTCTGCGTGCCGTGCACCAATCCTTGTCGTATTGCCGCACTGCCGATGCGTTCCCACCCTGACTTGCTGTTCACTTCCGCCTGCAAGAGCGTGTTCGCGTTCTGAATCCGCTCATACTGCGCATGCAGTTGATGCACTTCCACCATCAGCCGATTCACCGTCAAGGCGTTGCTAATGTAGAACACGATGGCAATTGCCACGACAAACAGCCACTTGACGATATTGAACGTCGAGCGGCGCTTACGTGGCGGCGCCACGGGTTTGTTCCGATCGGCAGCGTGTGTGTCCCGCGCGCGGCGGGCTGGTGCAGTCGCTTGGGGAGAGCGGCCATAGGGATTTGGTGGAGCGGTTGATACGGTACGAGCACTTTTCGCCACAACCTGTTTCGGCTTCGTTTCGGACTCGGCTCGATTCAGAAGTTCAGTCATGTCGGTTGCAAGTTTTGTCGGCATGAAAATGCTCTCCTTCGCTGTCAGCAACTGATTGCTCCATCGCTCCCGTTCTCCGTCAGGTGCGATTCGAGCAGTCTTCTCTGTTCACATTCTCTGTGCTACGCGCATCTTGGCGCTGCGCGCTCGGGGATTGCGCGCAATCTCTTCTTCACTCGCTTCAATCGGGGACTTCGTCAGTACGCGCAGCATGGGGAGAATCTTTGTATCGGGGACGAGCTTGCTGCCAGAGGGGATTCTGTCGAGCGATGCCGTCTTGAATGTCTTCTTCACGATCCGGTCCTCCAGTGAGTGATAGGAGATTACAACGATACGTCCACCGTGTGCCATCAACTCGATCGCATCGGCGAGGGCTTGCTCGAGATTCTTCAACTCATCATTAACCTCGATGCGAATCGCCTGAAACACCCGCGCCAGCGTCTTCACCAAGAATTTCTTCCCTACTGCCGACTCGATCGTAGAAGCAAGCTCACCTGTTGCTTCGATTGGTCTTGCTTCGACAATGCGGCGGGCGATCCGCCGCGAGTTTCGTTCTTCGCCATACTTCCAAATGATGTCTGCAAGCCTCACTTCGTCGTAGTCGTTCACCACGTTCCAACCGCTGAACGCTTGCCGCCGGTCCATCCGCATATCAATCCGTTCGTCGCCGTGGAAAGAGAACCCTCTTGCCTCCACATCAAGCTGAAACGACGAAACTCCTAAATCCAACAGCACGCCGTTGATAGATCGTACGCCGAGCGCGCGAAGTTCCGACTTCAGATTTCGAAAATTCGTATGAACGAGTGTTACGCGCTCTTTATGTTCTTTTAGCCGCTCCGACGCGAACCGAACAGCATCCTCATCCGCGTCGAAACAAATCAGTCTGCCATTCTCTCCAAGTCGTTCACAAATCCCCTCGGCATGCCCACCGCCACCTAACGTGCCATCAACGTAGATTCCATTTGCATCCGTGAGGAGAAAACGGAGAGCCTCCGTTAACAGTACTGGCGTGTGGTATTCATTGTTCAACTTGTCATATCGAGAATCATAGTCGGGTTGAGCTCAGCCGAAGCCTGTTGCCAGCTCTGTTTGCTGACAACGCAATGCAAGTTTGCTCGCCCATACAAAGCTGCTGTAGCTCAACCCTTCTTTTGCAATACGGTCTGCGCGACATCTTCATAAGTTTTATGCTGCGCGTCGAGATACTTTTTGTACTCCTTCGGATTCCAAACTTCGATATGTTCGAGCTGCCCGATAATCAACACCGCACCGTCTATCTCCGCGTGTTGCAACAACTCTTTCGGTATCGTAATGCGCGCTTGTGCGTCAAGTTGAAAATCCGTCGCGTGCTGCAGCAGCACACGCATGAAGAAACGATGCTCGGGGTCCGTCGGCGAGAGACTACGAATAGCATTCTCCATTTTCACCCACTCATCCTGCGGATAGATGTACACGCATTTTTCAAAACCGCGCGTCACAGTGAAGGTATCGTTCGCTTCAGGTGCGACGTACTTCCGCAACTTCGCAGGAATGTTGATGCGACCTTTGCTGTCAATCGAATACTCGAACGAACCTTTGAACGCAGACACTAATGCCTCGGCAATTTGCTGAACGAGCGGGTTAGGGCTAATTCACCACAATTACCCACAGTAGTAACAAGATACGTAAATCAAACGCAAAGTCAAGTTAAAAATTGAGGAATTTGGCGAATTTAGCGGAAAAAGTCTGCGAATGGTTGGTGGGGAAGAAAGTGGCCTGGAGGGCAACTTTGGAAGTTACTGCCCGTGGAAATCAAACTCTCGAGTTTTCCGAGGGCGTTGCATTCAAGGATTGGTGGAGGTTTTTGAAGGGGCGAATTTGAATAAGCTGACACGCGTTGCAAGTTACGATTTGTAGACTGTATCCTGAAGATACGGACTGCTATTCGTATACCGACTCAAACACTCACCGCCACATCCTCGACCGCACCGCTCACCGCGCCTTCCAACTCCTCCAACAATCTCTCCGTCCGAGTGAACGGATTCAGTTTGTCTTCCTTCTCGAACGAGCACGCCAGTCCAAGAGTCTTCCCATTCTGCCGCAACGCCATTCGCTTGGTTCTATCCTGGGAGATGAATGTCATCAATACTTGAAAACTTTCCGCCTCATAGAACCGTGTTTCCGTTTCAGGGGGGAATTCAATCATCACGGCATCGGCAGAAATACTAACTTTCCGGAATCCTAACTTCGACGCCTTCAGCCGCACGCGTACCAAGCCGAAGAGGTTCTCAATCTCTTCGGGTGGGGTGCCGAAGCGGTCGGTGAGCTCTCTTGAAATCTCATCAAGTTGTTCCGGTTTCGTCACGGCAAAGAGTCGTCTGTAGATCGCAAGTCGCTCGTTGTCATTCTCGATGTATGACTCGGCAATGTGAACATCGAAATCTGCCTCGACAAGTGATTGCGTTTGCGTATCGCGACGCTTCATCTCCTTCTCGAACAACTCCTGGAATTCCTGCTCTTTCAATTCAGCCACGGCTTCTTCCAAGATCTTCGTGTAGAGCTCGAAGCCCATACTCTCGATGAAGCCGCTTTGTTCGCCGCCGAGCAAATTGCCTGCACCGCGAATCTCCAAATCGCGCATCGCAAGATTGAACCCTGAGCCAAGCTCGGTGAATTCTTCAATCGCCTGCAATCGCCGCACGGTTTCCCGCGGCAACAGTGAAATCGGCGGCGTGAGAAGATAGGCGTATGCTTGGATGTTGGATCGTCCAACGCGCCCGCGCAGTTGATACAGCTCTGCCATTCCAAATCGATCGGCACGATTGATGATAATGGTGTTGACATTCGGCATGTCCAAGCCCGACTCGATGATTTTTGTTGCAACGAGAACATCGAACTTCTTTTCGAGGAACGCGAGCATCACCTCCTCAAGCTCATGAGCGTGCATCTGCCCGTGTGCGTATCGGATGCGTGCCTGCGGTAAGATTTTTTGCAGCCGCGCAATTTCCTCGTCCATAGTATGGACGCGGTCGTGAACAAAAAAGACTTGCCCGCCGCGATGAATCTCTCGGAGCATCGCGTCGCGAATATAGTCCTCGTTGTACTGCGCAATTTCCGTGATGATGGGAATACGATTGCGCGGCGGTGTGTTGATGATGGAGAGATCCCGCGCACCCATCAGCGAAAAGTGGAGCGTCCGTGGAATCGGTGTTGCCGTCAGTGTGAGCGTATCAACGTTTGCGCGTAGCTGTCGCAACTTTTCTTTCGCTGCAACACCAAACCGATGCTCTTCATCGATGATAAGCAAACCTAAATCCTTAAATCCGACATCCTTCGAAAGCAACCGATGCGTTCCAATAATAATGTCGGTCGAGCCGCTGTGCAGACGCTCGATGATGTCCGCTTGTTCTCGCTTTGTTTTGAATCGCGAGATGACGTCAACGTGAGTCGAGTATTTCGAGAGTCGGTCGAGAAACGTGTTGTAATGTTGCTGTGCCAATATTGTCGTCGGTACGAGCACGGCGACTTGCTTCCCACTCATCACCGCTTTGAATGCGGCGCGTACGGCAACTTCCGTTTTGCCGAACCCCACATCGCCGCAGACCAAACGGTCCATCGGAAACGGCGCTTCCATATCCTGCTTCACTTCGTCGGTTGCTTTCGCCTGGTCGGGCGTATCCTCGTAGATAAATGACGCCTCAAGTTCGCGCTGCCAAAGCGTGTCTCTGTCGAACGCGTAGCCGGGTGCTTGTTTGCGCTTGGCGTACAGCTTGATCAGGTCGCGCGCTATGTCTTTGACGCGCTTCTTCGTCCGCGCCTTCAACTTGTCCCACTCACCGCTGCCGAGTCGTGTCAGCTTCGGAACATGCCCCTCCTTCGACGCATACTTTTGAATCTTGTTCAGATAATTCAGATTGACATAGAGCGTGTCCTTCTCTTCATACAAGAGCTTGACAACCTCCTGTTCAACGTCACGCACAGTGATTTTCTTCAAGCCATCGTAGCGACCAATGCCAAAGTCCTCGTGAACGACGTAATCTCCCTTTCGAAGCTCGTGAAGTTCCCGAGCGGTGATCCCCTTGAACTTCGCTCGGCGTTGCTTGCCACGTCGTTTGAGGCGATTGAACATTTGATGCTCCGTAAACAGCGCCAGGTGTGCGTGGGGAAGAACGAATCCTTCGTGAAGAGATTCAAGGGAGAACTGAATTCGGGAAACATCAAGATGGTGCTCTGGAACCTGCTGCTCATGCTCTTCTGCCTCGGCTATCGGTTCAAGCTCGGCAAGCAAGTCGTTGAGCCTGTTGCGTTCTGACTCCGTGTCGCAGGTAATGAAGGTTGTAAACCCGTTGTTTTGCAGCTCAGCGAGATGTGCGCGGAGAATTTTTATGCTTCCGTTGATCGAAGGTTGAGATGTTGAGTTGAAGTCAATGGAACGGTGCGTGCTCGGGGAAACGGTTGTGAGATGAACCTGAGGAAACAGTGCAGCGAGTTCGAGCACTTCTTCCCAAGCAAGTTGATGTTCCGACGATGGAATCTCGGCGAGAGCATTCTTGAGGAGTTGCGGCTCGTCGAGAACGACGAGCGCGTTGGGATTGAGGAAGTCGAGAAGCGTGGAGTGTGTCCTACGCTTCTTGTTGTCTACTTCCTCGCTACCTCCAACCCCTTTCCCAGAAGGTCCTGAGGTATGCTCACTCGAGACTTGAGGTAGTGCTAAAAGGTTAGGGACAACACTTGCGGCAGTAAGCTCTTTAATTGACCGCTGCGATATTGCCTCAAACTCGCGAATAGACTCAACCGTATCGCCGAAAAATTCCATGCGCACGGGATTCTCGCCGACGAACGGAAACACATCGAGAATGCCTCCGCGAACGGAATACTCACCGACCGATGTGACGAACTGTTCTTTCACAAAGCCTAACGATACCAGTTGCGCTTGGAGGTCCTTGAAGTTGTACTCTTTCCCAGTTTCTATCTTGAGAATCTCTCGCTTCAACGAAGTGGGATTAGGAATTGGTATCAAGAGTGCTCTCGCGTGAGTGATGATGATGTTGACGTTCCCCTCCATCAATGCGCGCAGAGCTTCAGCATCGTCAACACTCGTCACGTTTGCACCGCCGACATGGGTGTGATGCCTCGTCCCGCCGAACAACTGCACACGGTTCTCCCCGACCACGAGGTTGAAGTCGTCGCGCAATTTTTGCGCTTCATCGTCTCTCTCAACAACAACGAGCATCTGCTTCGACAGGGCTTCAGCAAGCGAGCCGAGAACGATGGTACGCAACGAGCCCGCCATTCCTGTTATGGGAATCGTTTCACCCGCAGACGCCTGCGCAACGGCGCGTTGCAGCTCTTTGCTCGCCGAGAGTTCGGAAAGTATTTGCTTGATCTGTTCAATCATCCAGTTCTCTTGAAATGCACGTACCCCGCCACTCCGATTTCAGCAGACGAATCTGAAATCAGCGCAGCGAGGAATAAAGAGGCACGTCCCTACGACAAGGACAAGATAGGAGGAAGTTGTCCTTCTATCAAGGATCGTTGCTCGGACATGTGGGTGAAACGACTGAAGCCAACTGGCGTTGCAGCAAGATGGCGATCAAGAGGTTATGCTTGCTGCAAAGCAGGACGACGACCATCACTTGAGTGTTCGAGCAACTTTTTGTGCTGCGTGGACAGGTTACTTGATAAACGTCCCGTTTCGCAACTCTGCGATTGCTCGTCTCAACTCCTCATCAGTATTCATCACGATGGGACCATACCACGCAACAGGTTCGTTCAACGGTTTGCCCGAGATGAGCAAAAAGCGGATGCCCGACTCCCCTGCTTGTACAGTTACTTCGTCGCCGTTATCGAAGAGAATTAGCGAGCGATTGCCTGTTTCATCCAAACGCGTTTGGGATGTTTGAATATTCTCGGTAAGCACGCCGCGTGGTTGCGACGCGTCGCGAAATGTTCCGGCGCCCTCGAACACGTACGCGAATGCGTGACGATTCGTCTCGACTTTCAGGATTTTTCGTTTGCGCGGCGGGACGTACACGTCGAGGTAGCGCGGGTCGGCGGCGATGCCGTCGACAGGACCTCGCTTTCCCCAAAACTCTCCACAGATGACGCGAACGATTGTCCCGTCATCGTCAACCACTTCCGGGATTTCGCGCCCTGATACATCTTGATAACGCGGAGTTGTCATTTTCATAGAGGAAGGAAGGTTCGCCCAAAGTTGGAAGCCGTGCATCCGACCGTGCGAGTCGCCCCTCGGCATTTCTTGATGGAGAATCCCGCTTCCTGCCGTCATCCATTGCACATCGCCTGCAGCGAGTGTGCCGCGGTTGCCCAAACTATCGCCGTGATTGACGGTTCCCGCGAGAACGTACGTGATTGTTTCGATGCCGCGATGTGGATGCCAGGGAAATCCCGCGAGATAGTCTTCGGGCTTCTCATTGCGAAAGTCATCGAACAACAAGAACGGATCGAATTCGCTCGTCTTGCCGAAGCCGAAAGCGCGATGTAAATGAACGCCCGCGCCTTCGATGGCGGGCTGTGATTGGGTAATGTCTTTTATAGGACGGATGGACACTTGTCATTCTCCTTGCATAGGTGTGTTATTTTTGTTCTCTCTAACTGGTGAAGGCAAATTTCATGAACGCTGATGTTACGCAAACATGTTATTGAACCCTTTTGCCAAGGGCATCCCTTCGGGACAGGTTCACATGTACGTTTCGATTCTTTGTCGGGGCTTCGCCCCGACCTATTCGTATTTGACGCCTTCGGCGTCGGCACTCTCGAATTCGTCCAGTCGTTATGCCCAATGCTGCCAACATGGAGCTGTCCCTGAAAGGGACGAATGTGAATAGCCGAGGGCAACGCCCTCGGTTTTGGAAATACCCTTTTGTTGTGAACCCTGGAAGGGTTCAATGATGTTTTCGCTGAGAGTCGTTGTGCTCGCCTTGCGTAACCTCAGTAACTAAGATAACCGCCATCTCCTCTCACCCATAAAGTGCTAAAAAGAAAAGACTTGGCAAGCAGACGGCCTCGCTGTCGGAGGTCGTACCGATGGCTATTGTTTTGGGGACACTCTCATGCTGTCTTTCCCGATCGCCAAGCGTACAAATCCATTCGCCTTTTGCAAACACACCGTTGCCTCCTCTCGCGTCATGTTGTTGGCAATCATTACGACAGCGGTCTTCACATGTCCATCAGATTTCTTGAGAAACTCGGCTGCGGTTTCGTACTCGACATTTGTAATCATCATGATGATGCGCTTGGCGCGTTCGACGAGTTTGGCGTTGGTGAGCTGAAGATCAACCATCATGTTTTCATATATCTTTCCGAGCTTCACCATTGCCGCTGTGGTGAGCATGTTGAGCACAAGTTTCTGTGCCGTTCCTGATTTCATGCGTGTCGAGCCCATAATGACTTCGGGACCGACCTCGGGGCAAATTGCGACGTCAACGTCGAGATTGAAAGAGGAGCGTGGATTGGTGGTGACGTATACTGTTGCCGCTCCAAGTTCCCGCGCACGAGCGACAGCCGCCACAACGTACGGCGTTCGTCGGCTTGCGGCAATTCCACAAACAACGTCCTCCGAACTCACACTCAGGGCGTCTAGGTCTTTCGCCGGCTGCTCGGTGTTGTCCTCTGCCCCCTCTTGCGCTCTGAACATCGCCTCGTTGCCGCCCGCGATCACGCCCACGACCATTCCGTGCGGCACACCAAACGTTGGCGGACATTCGGCGGCATCAACGACGCCGAGACGTCCGCTTGTTCCTGCACCGACGTAAATCAGTCGTCCTCCTTTTTTGAAACGCTCAACGATGATGTCAACAGCGTTTGCAATGTGAGGAATTTCTCTTTCGACAGCAGGAGCAACAAGCTTGTCCTGCGAATTGATAATGCGTAGAATGGCGTCGGTAGATTGCAAATCTATTTCGCGCGAAACCGGATTGCGCTGTTCGGTGAGCAAGGCTGCAAGTTGCTCTGAAAATTCTTTAGGCATCGGAAATGAAGTTAGTTAGGATTCCTACGGATATACCGTTACGAGTTTCTTCCCCTCCAAACCGATCTCGTCACTTCCATCGAACACGAGATTAACGATCGCAATATTCTTCGGCTTTGATTTCCTTTGCGCGTCCTTCACCTCTGCATCCAGGTCGCCACCCTTCAGCGCGATAAGCCTCGAGTGTCCAGGCTTTAGGAATGGACGCGACCACTTGATGAGGTCGTTCAGTGGCGCCACTGCTCGCGATACAATGAAGTCATACTTTCTTGAGAACGCCGGCTCAAGTCCAATCTCCTCAGCTCTCCCAAGAGCGACCTCGACATTGGGCAGTTCGAGCTGCTTCAACATCCCTTCAACCGCACTCACCTTCTTCTTTATGGAGTCAAGAAGAGTGAACTTCGTATCTTCAAGCACTATTCCGAGCGGTATGCCAGGCAGTCCGCCTCCACTCCCCAAATCAAGTACTCGCTTTCCCGGGGCTAACTTTGCAAAGAAGAGGATAGAAATCGAATGGAGAATGTGGCTGAACCAAACGTTCGTCACATCGTTTCGCGAGATCAGGTTGATTTTTTTATTCCATTCAAGGAGAAGATTGACATACTGCTCAAGTTTGCTGAGTTGACTATCAGAAAGAGTGAGGCGGTTCTTCCTGCAAATCGAAGTGAACTTTATTATGTCCTGCAACTTTATGGTCTCGCTACATGCTTGAGCTGGCAATACTACTCGTCGCGCTTTCTGCGATTACGGCAACTAATCCAGCCCCAAGGGGCTCTCTTTAACAGCTTTGAGTGCGATCATTAGGACGGAGATATCCGCAGGGGTTACTCCACTTATGCGAGAGGCTTGACCAATTGAGCGAGGCTTAACACGTGCCAACTTTTCTCTCCCTTCCGAGCTTAGAGATTTGACTGACTCGAAACTAAAGTCGTGGGGAATTGTCAATGCTTCGTGCTTCTCGAACTGCTCGATCTGAATTTCCTGTCGCCTGAGATAGCCCTCATACTTGACTTCTATTTCTGTTCGCTCAAGAGCATTTCGCTTTTCAGAGAGTAGATTCATAAGCGGACTTGATCGCATTGTTTCTGTTTGCATCAAAGAATCCAAAGTGACCTCTGGCCTTTTCAGAAGTCTTTCCAAGGTTTCCGCCTGCGTAATAGGCTGACTTCCAGCCATTGAGAGCACCGGATTTACTTCGGAAGGCTGCACAGTACTCGATCTGAGAAACGACTTTGCCATTTTTATCAGGTTCTCCTTTTCATCGAGAGCGACAATTGTTTCACGTGAAACCAACCCAATGGCTGCACCCTTCCTCATAAGCCTTGAGTCGGCGTTATCTTGCCTAAGAATGAGCCTATATTCAGCACGAGAAGTGAATATTCGATACGGCTCATCGGTTCCCTTGTTGATGAGGTCGTCAATTAACACACCTATATATGACTCGCTCCTCTGGAGCACTAAAGGTCCCTCATTCTTCACCTTGAGTGCCGCGTTGATTCCTGCTATCAATCCCTGCGCTGCCGCTTCTTCGTAGCCGCTCGTTCCGTTCACCTGACCAGCAAAGTACAGTCCCTGAACTAGTTTCGATTCAAGAGTATGTTCGAGCTGATGGGGAGGGAAATAGTCATACTCGACTGCATAACCAGGACGTAGCATTCGTGCATCCTTCAAGCCCGGTATCGTCCTAAGGGCCTTCAGTTGAACTTCTGCCGGCAGGCTTGTCGAAAAGCCGTTCATATACACAATGTCTGACTCGTAACCCTCAGGCTCGAGAAATATCTGGTGGCGCTCACGATCAGCAAACCTAAAGAGCTTGTCTTCGATGGAAGGGCAATACCGAGGACCAATGCCTTTGATCCTTCCTGAAAACATAGGTGAGTCGTTAAAGCCCTCACGGAGAAGGTCATGAGTCTCCTCACTTGTATGCGTCAGATACATTGGAATCTGCCCGTTGACAATTGACTTTGTCTGATACGAGAATGGTGCGGGCGGATAGTCGCCGTGCTGTACCGAAGTCAGTCCAAAGTCAACCGAGTGTTTGGCAAGCCGCGGAGGAGTTCCAGTTTTCAAACGACCTGTCTTAAGCCCCAGCGAGGCGAGGTGTTCGGAGATGCCTGTTGATGTAGGCTCGCCAAACCGCCCTCCCTTCGTTGAGGTTCGGCCGGTGTGCATAACGGCGTTGAGGAAAGTACCGCTGCAAATAACCAGAGACTTACAGCAAAGCTCCATTTCACTCCCTGTAACTACTCCCCTCAAGACGCCCTCCTCAACATGAATGTAGTGTATCGTATCAGGTATGACCTCAAGGTTCTCTTGAATGAGAATCCTTCGGGCTGCTTCTCGACTGTACCAATCTCTATCGCTTTGGCATCGCGGCGACCAAATTGCTGGACCTTTTGACTTGTTAAGCATTCGAAAGTGAATTCCCGTCGTGTCAGCAATCTTTCCCATCTCACCGCCCATTGCGTCTATTTCACGGACTAAGTGCCCCTTCGCCGAGCCACCTATTGCTGGATTGCATGACATTCTTCCGATTGCATTCAAATCCATCGTGATCAAAGCCGTATGACAACCCATTCTGGCCGATGCGAGGGACGCTTCGATACCAGCGTGTCCTGCCCCAATCACAACAACGTCATATTTGGACCTTCCTTGTTTCACGTGAAACTACTTGCCTATGCAAAAACGGCTGAAGATGTCGTTTAGGGTATCTTCGGACGTTATTTCGCCAGTGATCTCGGAAAGCGCATTCGAGGCTGTGCGGATATCTTCCGCAATGAACTCACCTGAAAGGGCCCTCCTAACCGATGCTTCAGCTGCAGATATTGACTCAATAGCTCTCACTAATGCAGAATGATGCCTCGAGTTGGTAACCTGGGCAGATGGAGCGCTTGATGCATTGCCAAGTACTTTCTCAAGAAGCTTTTTCCTAAGCTCATTCAGCCCAACATTTTCTTTGACAGATACAAATGCCTCTTCGACTTCGGCATTTGCGATTCTGAACGTGTGTCGCTCGTATCTACCGTTTGACCGCAAGTCAATCTTGTTGTTGACAAGAATGCCCTTGCTCGGGACGCGTAGGCCGTCTAAGAAATGCAGAGTCTCCTCCAACCCAAATCCTGATGAGCAATCGTGAACCAGAAGAAACAAGTCCGCCCTCTCGAGTATCTGCTGCGCCCGTTTCACCCCCTCCGCCTCGATAGGATCGCTGGTTTGTCTAAGTCCAGCGGTGTCAGAGAGCTTAAACAATACTCCATCAATCACTATGCTCTCCTCAAGACTGTCGCGGGTTGTACCTGGGATTTCTGTAACTATTGCCCTATGCTCGCGCAGCAGCGCGTTAAACAGGCTCGACTTACCCGCGTTCGGCCTTCCGACAATCACCACTGAGACACCATCACGATAAACCTTACCGACCCGGAAAGTCTCTGCCATCGTCTCCAGTTTCTCTTTCAAAGCGTGAATTCGCGCAACAAGTTCCTCTTTTGCGATAAGGTCAATTCCCTCTTCGCTGAAATCCAATTCCACTTCAACCAACGAACCGAGGTTGAGTAGCTCTGCTCGTATAGATTTTATTTTTTCTGAGAAGCGCCCTTCGAGTTGGCTCAGGGATACTCTCAGGGCAGATTCACTTTTCGAGGCTATGAGGTCTGCCACAGCCTCTGCTTGCGACAAATCCATCTTGCAATTTAGGAAGGCGCGCTTTGTGAACTCGCCGGGCTCTGCCTGACGAACACCCGTAGCAAGAATAGTCTGAAGCACCTTTTGCGTGACCAACATTCCACCATGGCAGCTTACTTCCACGACATCCTCACCAGTATATGAATTAGGATTCCTAAATACAGTCGCGAGAATCTCATCTACGTTGGCAGAGCCGTCAAACAATCGTCCGAAATGAACTGTGTAGCCCGCCGCATTACTGAGTTGAGATTTTCCAATGAAGACCTTGTCAACAGCGGCTATAGCATCAGGTCCGCTGACACGAATAACAGCGATCGCACCGTCGCCAATCGGCGTTGCGATTGCTGCGATCGTATCGTCTGCGTAAATTTTTGCCATGCGCTTCGCCCATCTGAAAGGAGTTTTTTCCTTGGAGTGCGTGATGAACTTACGGATTTCTTAAGCGAGTATCAATTTGAACGGCGTGGTAGATTCTTGTGGTGCAACGGCTCACGGTGGTCCTGTTGAATTCCGCGCAAGAGAAACCGGACCCCGATCTTCGCGGAAAAAGAAAGGCTCGCCATCATGACGAGCCTCTTTTAGAGAAACGCTTCTGGCTTAGCGCCGCTGTTGCATCTTCTGCAGCTCAGGCAGATTCTTCGCAAGCTTACCTATCAATCCCCCTTGCGCTTTCTTCGGGTCCACTTTGCGTAGGGGCTCATCGCCGTGCTTTTTGTTCGTCCACCACTGCTGTGCTATGGACAACAGGTTGAAGACGAAGTAGTAGAGATTCAAGCCGCTGGGAAGATTATTGAAGATGAGCATCATCATTATCGGCATCATGTAAATCATCGCTTTCTGGCGCGGGTCGGTGATGGCTTGTTTCTGTTGGATGAACATCGTGATGCACATGCCGAGGGCCAGTCCGCTGATTTGATTGATGCCGAAGAGCGGCAGCGTGAACGGCAGCCTCATGATGCTGTCGGGAATCGAGAGGTCATTTATCCAACCAAAGAAACTCGATTGTCGAAGCTGAATCGTCGAGGCAAAGACGTTGTACAACGCGTAGAGAATCGGCATTTGCAGCAGGAGGGGAAGGCAGCCGCCTGCAGGATTGATGCCGTAGTCGCGATACAATTTCATCATCTCGCTGTTCACCTTTTGTGGGTCGTCAGGATACTTATCGCGAATCTCATTCATCATCGGTGCAAGCTTTGACATTTTCCGCATCGAGTCCATTTGCTTTTTCGTCAGCGGGTGCAGTGCAATCTTGATGATGATGGAAAAGACGATGATCACGATTCCCCAATTCGAGATGAACAGGTGCAAGAAGTTGAACAGGGGCATTAACACATATTCCGTAATCGGGCGAATGATCCACACCGCACCGAGACTCATGATACGGTCGAGACCGTTCCCCATCGCCTTGACGAGCGAGTAATCCAATGGTCCCAAGAAGACTCTGAACTTCGAGCTCTCTTTTGACTCTGCCTTGAACGGCATTTTCACCGCAAGGCTGTAATTCTCTTTGATGCCTCGGTCGGGTTGCGCCTTTGCGTATCCTTCGATGACCGCGCCTTGACTTGTGCCTGGCGCAGGAATCATCGCGACGGCGAAATACTTGTTGCGCGCAGCTACCCAATCGGTTGCGCCGTTGATGTCTTTGCTCGCCGGCTCGGATTCCGAGGGAGCGTCAATGTCGGCAACTTCACCCCCCGAAAACGCGAAGGCTTGCGCGAAACCTGACTCGTCAATGCTGTTCTGCTCGGCGTAAGGGAGAGGATTCTCCCACAGGACTTGATACTCGAAGCCGGAGACTACATCGTTCACATTCTCGAAGACGAACTCTGCATCGAATGTATATGTGTTTCCGGTGAACTTCAGCTGCTTGATGATGCGTTTTCTCTCACCTACGGGAAGAACCAGCTCAATTGTCAGGGTTTCGTTCCCCTTCAACTCCGCCTTATTTCCCACGGGAAGATTCGCCTCGAAAAACAAACCTTTCGTGTTAATCTGCTTTCCATCCTTTGTCAGGAAAAGCAAACTCAGGTCGCCGCCTTTCTCCAAATCGACCAGTTGAACGGGATATTGATTCCACGTCTTGTAGTTCTTCAACTCCCACTTGCGCACTAAACCGCCCTTGGTTGTAATCTCCGCCGTGTAAAGCTCCGTACTAACGGTGAGGATTCTCTCCGTTCCGACCGCCCGGGCTGAGAAAAACTCTCCGTACCCTTCACTCTGGTTCTCTTGCTGCCCTGAGCCTGAAAGGGAGGCTGGTAGTTGCCCCCTCTGCGCTTGCGCTTCTTTCAGCTTCATCGAATCGTACTGCGCCATCGCAAGCGAATCCGCGGCGGTTGGTTTACGCGGGGGCGGTGTGTTGTACCACATCCACACCATCAGCACAAGCGCGATAAGGATGAATCCTACTGTTGATTGTTTATCCATTCATTGCTCTCGAGAAAAATAGACTGCACGGAGAACCTGCTAAGGACAAGGACGACGAACGACTTTCCGCGCTGCGTTGCGTGGGCATTGGTGGTTACGCATCAGCACTCCGCTCACCCTCCATGCAAACTCACGCAGGGTCGAATCCGCCGGGATGAAGCGGATGACACTTTGCGATCCGCTTTACAGCACGCCACGAACCACGCACCGCACCGTACTTTCCTATCGCGTCAAGGGCATACTGTGAGCAGGTCGGGTGAAAACGACACGTGTTCGCGGGAAGCAGAGGAGAGACGAGTAGTTGGTATGCCCGAATAATATACGTTAAGGCGAATGTCATCGGGATGCATTCAATCTCTTTGCTATCTCCTGACAGAGTTCTCCCACTGCGGGTTGAACATCTTTCAGTGTTAGTCGGTCGGCGTGCTTCTCATCCAACGGATTGCTTGTGAACACAATAGCAACAGCCACGTTGGATTTTGCAAGCGCTGCATTCAGCGTGGCTCGCTCTTTGGAAAATCCTTCTCGCATCAGCCGCTTGAGTCTGTTTCGCCGCACGGCGTTGAAGTGTCTGGCGGGCACTTTGAAAGCAACCTGCAAGTGTGATTCAACTTTTTCCGGCAAGAAATACTTGCACTGGAGAAGTCGGGTGTTGAGCCGCTTGCCTTTGAGCGCAACCACCTTGAACAACTCGCGGCTGCGGAGAATCTCAGACTTCTTCACGTTCCAACACGTGTAGGAGCGAGCACTATCCTTCGTCGCTCACGGTCAACTTTTTCCTGCCCTTGCGTCGTCGGGCGGCAAGAACTGCGCGACCTGTCTTCGTTGCCATGCGCGCGCGAAATCCGTGTGTGTTACGTCGTTTGCGTTTATGTGGTTGGAAGGTTCTTTTCATGTTAACTCCTTGCGTTCTGACTCCGTCCGCAAATTTTCATGGGAACGGAAGCACCGTCTCTGAACAAAGCGGCATGCCTACACAGGACAGTCAGTCATTCGTCTCTGTGTCAAAGTAATCAACGATGGTCTGAGTTACAAATAAAAATTCTCAAAGAAAACGTTTTTTAACTTGCGCACGCTCGATTCATGTAGTATTTTCAATTGCTGGCTCGCATCAACTTGGATGTTGATAACCTGTGAACGCCTCCGCTGTTCACTGAGTCCTCGCCAAGCAAAACTCTGGTAATTCACAGTCATCCACACACGTTCGGTACCCGTTCAGTTAGTTGTTGATTTGCAATGGACTTACGGTCTATTCACCAATCAACACCGGTGTGGATAACGACTGGAAAACGCTCTAACCCTTTTTGCGCTTTATCGCGGAGTTCATAGTTCTGTGGATAAATTGCGAATAGCTTTCGGCACTTTCGATTCACTTTTTGTCTTCATGAAGTCATGATTGAAATGATTCAACCTACCTCGCACGATGGTGAGTTAGAGGAAGCACGTCGTGTTTGGTCCAGTTGCCTCGGCGTGCTTGCCGAGAATGTCAACTCGCAGAGTTTCAAGACCTGGTTCGAACCGATTGTTCCTTTGCGTTTGAGCGCGGGAACACTCACGTTGCAAACGCCGAGTCAGTTTTTCAGAGATTGGCTCGACGAACGCTACGAAGGGATGCTGGGTATGGCAGTGACCAAGGTACTTGGCAAGGACGCTACGCTGCGGTTTGAAGTGGCAAAGGATGAGGCGCACGTCGAAGAAGTGCTAAATGTGCCGCCGCCCGCGCCCCAAGCTCAACCCGTGCAGAAACGGAATTTTCCGCGACAGCCGGAGACTTTTCGTTCCGCAAATATCTCATCGGAGTTTGGCTCGCAGCGCAGCGTTGACATGAATGGAAACTTTCAGACGTTTCTCAACCCTCGTTACACATTCGATAATTTCATCAAAGGTGAAAGCAACCAGCTTGCGCGCGCGGCGGCGACTGCGGTCGCAAATAATTTCGGCGGCAAGTCATTCAATCCGCTGGTGATTTACGGCGGCACAGGGCTTGGAAAAACACATCTCGTGCAAGCCATCGGGAACGAGGTGATGAAACAGAACAGGTCCCGCCGTGTCATCTACGTGTCGAGTGAAAAATTCACGGTCGAGTTCGTTGACGCAATTCAGAGCGATCGCGTGAACGACTTCTCTGCGTTTTATCGTAGCATGGACATTCTTATTGTGGACGACGTGCAATTCTTCAGTGGCAAAGAGAAAACCCAGGACAGCTTCTTCCACACATTTAACGAACTGCACCAAATGGGGAAGCAAATCGTGTTATCATCCGACCGTCCGCCCAAAGAGTTGCGCGATCTCGATGAGCGTCTGTTGTCGCGGTTTCAGTGTGGCTTGACTGCAGACATTCAACCACCCGACCTCGAGACCCGCATCGCGATTCTCCAGCACAAGAGCGCCGAAGATGGGTATGAACTGCCCGGCGATGTCACGGAATTCATTGCGGCAAATGTCACGTCGAACATTCGAGAGCTGGAAGGCTGTCTCATTAGCATTCTCGCCAAATCGTCGTTAGAGGGACGAGAGATTACTCTCGACCTCGCTCGCGAGGTCCTGAAAGTTGTTGTGGGTGACGTGAAAGCTCCGATCAACATCGAAGAGATTCAGCGGAGCGTCGGCGAGTTCTTCAAAATTCCTGAAGACATGATTCGCGCTAAGACTCGGAAGCAGGAAATCGTAAGCGCACGACAAATTGCCATGTACCTTGCTAAGGTATTGACGAACTCTTCGCTGAAAACCATCGGCATGCACTTCGGTGGACGAGACCACAGCACGGTGATCCACGCAATTCAATGCGTTGATGACCAAATGAAATTGGATCCGAAGTGCAAAACAAACGTGGAGTTTTTGAAGCGGCGGCTCGAAACACGCGGGCGCGTGTAGCGTTCCACACATGAAGACATCCGCTTCAATCCTTGTCGTTTCTATGCGCAACGAAGTGGCGTTGTGAGCAGCAAGCACACGGACGCGGAATATGTCCTTTCGTGAAACACATGCTGAGGGTGATGCTGACACACAATCTCGCCGCCGATGTTTCGCTCACAACGTGCCTCAACTGACCCTCGACTGATTAGTGCAACATCAGATTCTCTTTCGGAAATATCTTTGAGTCAAGAGAGGTAGATTCCAGCCCAATTACGTTGCACCAGATAACAAAAGCTGGGAATCCCGATGTTGTATATGGCAATCGCGTTCAACGCGAAAGGAAAACCAGAGCAGCATTATGAAGAGCTTGTTGTTTTGACAAGCTCTTTGAGTTTTCTTCCGTTGGTGTGCACAATGTGTGCAAGCAATATTGATACAATGTTGAAGTTTTGTGAGTAAGACTATAGCGCTACACCTGAGCGCGACGAAATGGTAACCTCTGTAGTTGACATTATTGTGAGCGACATGTTTACAGGATGTGAATGGCTGTGAGTACAGTGTGCACGTTACGATTACTTGTTGAACAAAAGCGACGGCGCGTTGCCGCGCTCCCACAACTTCGATCTTATACACACTCAACAACCTCATTCAAAACATCAAGAGCATTCATCAAGCGAACAGTGAAATAGGAAGTTGATATAGTGCATATCTTCGCTACTAACATTTCCACAGGCATTACTACTACTCTTTTTTTAGATGTATACAACAAAATAAGTAGTCATACTCGATAGACGTTCATCTGCACTCTCTCATTCTTCATCAAAGAGCGCAAGACACTCTCCACCAGAGTAGAGCAATGCTTTGATGTGATTCCTATTTTGAGTATTTTTTGGTTGTCACCTATTTTGAGCAGCACTTCAGGGGTCGAACGGACCTTCCAATATCAAGGAGAATCCTATGAGATTCACAACCACGACGGGTGAACTCCAGCGTGTTTTATCTAAAGTCGGCGGGGTGGTTCCAACGAAATCCACGATGCCGATTTTAGAGAACTTTCTTTTCGATTTATTGAACAACACGCTCACGATTACTGCGACAGACTTGGAACTATCGCAGACCATATCACTCGGCGTGAAGGGAAGTGAAGATGGAAAAATCGTTGTACCGGCAAAGCGATTGAACGATACTGTACGTGCACTACCGGATACCGAACTTAGTTTTGCAATCGACACCACATCAAGCAAAATCAAGATCAGCACGAAGAACGGCGAGTACAATATCACGGGCGAGAATGCGAAAGATTTTCCTACCGTTCCACCGTTCACCGGTAAAGAGGAAGTTTCCTTAGATAGCGCATTAGTGCGAAAGATTGTGCACCGAACGTTATTTGCCGTGAGCACCGACGAACTGCGACCCGCAATGATGGGAGTATTGCTGCAATCGAAAGGGAGTGAACTACGCTCGGTAGCCACTGATGGTCACCGGTTAGTACGCTGCTCGTACAAAACGTCGAAGTCCGCATGGAAGAAGGACATTATCATTCCTGCAAAGGCTATGAACATTATCACGAAGTCCCTCGAAGGTGGAAGTGTGAAGATGGGGATCAGCGATACACACGTGAGATTTGAGTTCGACAAGAATGTGATCGTATCGCGGCTGATTGATGAAACATATCCAAACTACGAGAGCGTCATCCCGACGGAGAACGACAAGACGATGATTGTGAATCGCGAAGAGTTGCTTGCTGCTGTTCGGCGTGTTGCTTTGTATGCAAGTGCAACAACACATCAAATAAAGTTCAGCGTCATGAAATCGGGATTGACGGTAAGCGCTCAGGACCTCGACATGGGCGGCGAAGCGAAAGAAACTCTTGACTGTCAGTACACGAGCGACACTCTCGACATCGGATTCAATGCAACGTACCTCACAGACATTCTTACTCATCTTGAAAGCGAGCAAGTATCCTTCAAGTTCAGTTCGCCGACCCGCGCAGGAATCGTATCGCCGGCGGGGGAGAAAAGCGATGAAGAAATATTGATGTTGGTAATGCCTGTACGGCTCAACGCATAAGTTGCAGAACCTGAAGAAGCAGTCCTCGTTCTTTCCGGAGATAGTGACAGAGAGTTGATTCGAGTTCATAGTATTGAAGAGTCAATGTCCACCGACCACAGGTCGGTGGTTTCGTTGTTGTCCGAAGTTCTCCTTTGGCGTGGCATGGAGATGCACCAACGAACGAACATCCAATGAGAGTAACTCGACTATTGATGCGCAATTTTCGCAATCATGCGGAGACGAGTATCGAATTTGGCGACGGCATGAACGCATTATGGGGAGGCAACGGGCAGGGGAAAACAAATGTGCTGGAGGCAATTTCCTATTTGAGTTTGACGAAGAGTTTTTACGCGGCTAATGACGCGACCGTGTTGTACATTGGGAAAGAGATGTTTGAGGTGGAAGGGAGGATTATTTCGGACGCAGATATTGAGCATACCGTGCGTGCCGCGTACACACGTACCGGTGACAAACTGTTTACGGTCAACGGCGTGAGGCCCGAGACTCTTTCTTCTGTCATCGGGCGCTTTCCGCTTGTCGTCCTCTCACCAGAAAACAATGCGATCACGTTCGGTGCGCCGAACGAGCGACGGAAGTTTCTCGACCTCCTCCTCTCGCAGATCAGTCGCTCGTATCTCGATGACGTCATAGAGTATCGTCGCGTCCTCAGACAGCGAAATAAACTCCTGCTTGAGGCGAAACTGGAGCACGTATACACCGAGGAGTTGATAGAGCCTTGGACCCAATCACTCATTCAACTCGGTAGTCGAATAATCGCGCATCGCAATGCATTCGTTTCAGAATTTCACGAGTACGTGATGCGCTCGTATCAACAGCTTGTACGATCGGACGAAACCCCAAGCATCGAGTACCGGACGGTTGAGGGAGTGAGAGGAACGTGCACGGTTCAAGACATCGCAACGTCAATGCGTGACGAACTCGGCGCGAAGATGTATGAAGAGCGGCGGCGGGGTTCGACGCTTGTCGGTCCGCACCGCGATGATTTGCTGTTCCGCATCAATGGCATCAGCGTCCAACACTATGCCTCGCAAGGACAGCACAAAACGATGCTGGTCGCGTTGAAGCTTGCGGAGTTCTTTTATCTGAGGGAGCGGCGACATGAGGTCCCCATATTCTTGTTGGATGATATGTTCAGCGAATTAGATGAACGGCGATCGCGATTGTTGTTGGAGACGGTTTCCTCGCTTGGTCCCCAAACGTTCATTACAACGACAGATGAAGCGGTGTTTCATACTGCTGTTGAGTGGAATAGTGTAAACAGAAAGTTCTATGTCGAGCAAGGGGCGGTCAAGCCGAACTAATCAACAGAAGACGAAGAAACAACCCGAGCCGATTGCAGTTGCGCTGGACAAATTCGTTCATGCCCTCGGCATGACGAAAAAGATGAAGCAATTTTCGGTGATCACGGCATGGACCGAAATCGTCGGTGATCAAGTCGCGAAAGTTACGGAAGCGGAGCGAGTGGAAAACGGCATTCTGTTCGTGAAAACAAAATCTGCTCCCTGGCGCAATGAGCTGACGATGCGGCGATTAGAAATTTTGGAGAAAGTGAATGCGGCGGCGGGGAGTAAGGTCGTGAAGGAGATTAGGTTCAGATAGAGAATGGTTTGGCGGCACAATCTACGAGCGAATGAAAATCACGACGCAGAGCTCTTGCGTACCCGAACTGACGTACAACGAGATGTCCACACATGTGGAGAGTTGAATAGCGCAATACAAAACTGATCGCATCATGGCAAAAGACAAAGAAACCGGTACCAAAAACTACACAGCAGAAGACATCACCGTCCTCAAAGGACTTGAAGCGGTACGCATGCGCCCTGCGATGTACATCGGCGACGTCAGTATTCGCGGGCTGCATCACCTGGTCTACGAAGTCGTGGACAATTCGATTGATGAAGCACTGGCAGGATTTGCGAGAAACATCAACGTCTACATCAACAAAGACGGCTCTGTGACGGTGATGGATGACGGGCGCGGCATCCCGACCGACATTCACAAAGAAGAAAAACGATCTGCGCTTGAAGTCGTGATGACCGTTCTGCACGCCGGTGGCAAGTTCGACAAGAATACCTACAAGGTATCCGGCGGCTTGCACGGCGTCGGCGTTTCGGTGGTGAACGCGTTGAGCGAGTGGCTCAAAGTGGAGGTGAGCCGAGATGAAAAGCTCTTCTTTCAGGAATACAGACGCGGTGAGCCTGTTGCCCCGGTGAAAGTCATCGGCAAAGTAGAGAAAAACACAACGGGTACGAAAGTCACGTTCATGCCCGATGAGAAAATCTTCAAGAATCGCAACTTCAAATTCGAGACTATTGCGGAGCGCCTACGCGAACTTGCGTTCCTGAACCCGACTGTTACGCTCACCCTCAAAGATTTGCGCAACAAGAGTGAGGCGGAGGAAACGTTTCATTTCGCCGGCGGTATTGTGGAATTTGTGAAGTACACTGACGCGACGCGGCCCTCCATCATGAAGAAGGTATTCTATTGCCAAGGCAAAGATAAAGATGAGAACGGTCGCTATGTGGAAGTCGAAGCGGCGTTTCAGTACAACGAGCAGTATTCGGAGAACGTCTTCACGTACGTCAACAACATCAACACCCACGAAGGGGGAAGCCATCTCGTCGGGTTTCGCACGGCACTGACGCGCCAGCTCAACAACTACGCGTACAAGAACAATATCCTGAAAGAAGGTGGCATCACGCTGAGCGGCGACGATTTCAAGGAAGGATTCACTGCCGTGTTGAGCGTGAAGGTGCCGGAACCCCAATTTGAAGGACAGACAAAAACGAAGCTCGGCAACAGCGAGGTGAAGAGCATCGTGGAAGGTGTCGTTGGGCCGGCACTGCAAAACTGGCTCGAAGAAAATCCCGGGGACGCGAAACGGATTTTGGAAAAATCACTGCAAGCGGCGGAAGCACGTGAGGCTGCACGGAAAGCTCGCGACCTCACCCGGCGCAAGAATGCGCTTTCCGGAGCGGGCATGCCGGGCAAACTTGCCGATTGCTCCATCACCGATCCTGAACATTGCGAGCTGTATCTCGTCGAGGGAGACTCCGCAGGCGGCAGCGCAAAGCAAGGGCGAGACAGGAAGTTTCAGGCGATTCTCCCGCTCAAGGGAAAAATTTTGAATGTCGAGAAAGCGCGCCTGCACAAGATCTTGGAGAACGAAGAAATTCGGAACATCTTCACGGCTATCGGCACGGGTGTCGGCGATACGTTCGACGCGCAAAAGATTCGCTACAACAAGATCATCATCATGTGCGACGCAGACGTAGACGGCTCGCATATCCGTACCCTGTTGCTGACCCTCTTCTTCCGACACATGAAGGAGCTGATTGAACTTGGGCACGTGTACATCGCACAGCCGCCGTTGTACAAAATCAAGAAAGGAAAGCAGGAATTCTACGCGTACGACGATGATGAGCGGGATGAAATATTGAAGCGCCTCGGCACCGCGAAGAAAGAAGAGGCGAAACACGATGAGAACGAAGAACTTCCTGAAGAAGGCGCCGTCGTAACGCCGAGCGGCGCAATTATCTCTCGTTTCAAAGGCTTGGGCGAAATGAATCCCGAACAGCTTTGGGCAACAACGATGAATCCCGATACGCGCACAATACTGCAAGTGACGATTGAGAACGCAGCCGACGCCGACCGGACGTTCTCCATCTTGATGGGCGATGAAGTTGAACCGCGGCGCGAGTTCATCGAGAAGAATGCGAAATATGTCCGGAATCTTGATGTATAGGAAATCCAGAGCGGAGCGCCCGCCTGCCCCCATGAGTATGAAAACCAAACCCAGAAGGAAAAAGCGCAAAGCCATCCATTCTTGCCGTTGATGGTGATGACGCCGCAAAGGAGTTGGAGTTCGAGCTGGATTTTCAATTGTCGCTTACCCCACGTCAACGATATCGCATAATGCACAGTCTGGTGAAAGCAGGACAAGAAGTCGAACTGCGAAATGGATATCAGTCGTCAAATGAAAGGAAAATGAAATCACGAACGACACGGAAACGATCTGATAACAGGAGTCGCAATCTGTGAATAGCGCCTCCGCTTCAGTGTGAATGCGTGGTGCATAGTCAATGCTCACCGTACAAGGTTTCACGTTAGCAGAGGATAACTCAAGGCATACATGGCAACACTCAACGAAAAAATAATTCCCGTAGATATCGAAGATGAGATGAAAGGCTCGTACATCGACTACTCGATGTCGGTCATCGTTGCGCGGGCATTACCCGACGTGCGCGATGGCTTGAAGCCGGTGCATCGTCGCGTCTTGTTCGGGATGCGGGAGCTGGGCCTCGCGCCGAACCGTCCGTACAAAAAATCCGCGCGTATCGTCGGTGAAGTGTTAGGGAAATATCACCCGCACGGCGACACGGCGGTGTACGATACGATGGTGCGCATGGCGCAGGACTTTACGATGCGCTATCCGCTGGTGGATGGGCAAGGGAACTTCGGCTCGATAGACGGGGATAATCCCGCGGCGATGCGGTACACCGAGGCGCGCATGTCGCGCATCGCCGACGAGTTGCTGAAGGACCTCGACAAAAATACGGTTGACTTCGCACCGAACTTCGACGATACGCTGAAAGAGCCGACGGTGCTTCCCGCTGTCGTGCCGAATCTGCTCGTCAACGGCACGAGCGGTATCGCGGTCGGCATGTCAACGAACATCCCGCCACACAATTTGAGCGAAGTGATTGACGGCTGTATCGCGTACATCAAGGATGAGAGCATCACCAGCGAGAAGCTGATGAAGTTCATCAAGGCACCCGACTTCCCGACGGGCGGCATCATCTACGGATACGACGGCGTGAAGGAGGCGTACACGACCGGACGCGGGCGAATCATTCTTCGCGCGAAAGCGACCATCGAAACGGACAAGAAGGACCGCCAGAGTATCGTCATTACGGAGATTCCATATCAAGTCAACAAACTGGCACTCATCCAGCGCATCGGCGAGTTGGCGAACGAGAAGAAAATCGAAGACATCGCCGGCGCAAACGATGAATCCGATCGCGACGGTTTTCGCATCGTCGTTTCCCTGAAGCGCGAAGCCAACGCGCAGGTGGTGCTGAACAGCTTGTTTAAGTTGACGCAAATGCAAGCGACCTTCGGCGTTATCATGCTTGCGCTCGTAGACGGCAAGCCGCAAATCCTAACGCTGCGCGACATGATTCAGAAGTTCATCGAGCATCGCAACGTCGTGGTCGTGCGGCGCGCGAAGTTCGAGCTGGATGAGGCGGAGAAGCGCGCGCATATCCTCGAAGGCTTCATCATTGCCTTGGACAACATTGACGCCGTCATCAAGCTGATTCGCGCTTCGAAAGACTACGATGCGGCGAAGAATGGGTTGATGAAAAAGTTCAAGTTGAGCGAAATCCAAGCCAAGGCGATTCTCGACATGCGCTTGCAGCGTCTGACGGGACTCGAGCGCAGCAAGATTCAGGAAGAATACAAAGCAACGCTGAAGTTGATCGAACAATTGAAAGCATTGCTGGGCAGCAAGAAGCTCCAGATGCAGCTCATCGAAAAAGAGCTCCTGGAAATCAAAGAGAAATACGGCGACGAGCGGCGCACCGAAATCGTGATGAAGGCAGAAGAGTTCAGCATCGAAGATACGATTGCAGAAGAGGAAGTCGTCATTACCGTGTCCCACGGCGGCTACGTGAAGCGGATGCCGGTGAGCAGCTACCGCCGTCAAGGGCGCGGCGGCAAGGGCTTGACGGGTGCTACGACGCGCGAAGACGATTTCATCGAAGCAATGTTCATCGCCTCGACGCATGAGCACATGCTGCTCTTTACTGACCAAGGGCGATGCTATTGGCTGAAGGTGCATGAGATTCCCGAAGGTAGCCGAACGTCGCGCGGAAAATCCATTGCGAATTTGATCCAGAAAGAAGCGAACGAGAAGATTGCTGCCTATGTCGCGGTGAAGAACTTCGAAGATACGCTCAATGTGCTGATGGTGACCGAGCAAGGCAACATCAAGAAATGTGAGCTGTCGGAGTTCGGCAACCCGCGCAGAGCGGGCATCGGCGCAATCGGCTTGGACAAGAATGACAAGCTGATTGACGTGCATCTCACCGACGGCAACAACGACATCGTTATTGGAACGAGCGACGGCATAGCCATTCGCTTCCACGAATCGGAAATCCGTGTGATGGGACGAAGCGCAGGCGGTGTTCGCGGAATAAAGCTGGAGAAAAAAGACAAGGTCGTCGGAGCGGTGGTGCTGCGCAGAACCGGCACGAGCATTCTCGTCGCAACCGAAGACGGCTTCGGCAAGCGGAGCGACACGGAAGAATATCGTGTGAGCCATCGCGGCGGCAAGGGAATCTTCACGATGAAGGCGACGGAGAAGACGGGAAAGATGATTGCAATCAAGGAGGTGGTGGAGAAGGACGATGTCGTCATCGTGACGGCAAACGGCATCGTCAATCGCCAGCCCGCCGCGGATATTCGCCTCGCAGGGCGCAACACGCAAGGCGTTCGGCTTATCAAGCTTTCGGAAGGGGACAAAGTATCCGACGTTGCCGCAGTACCATCTGACGAAGAAGAAGCCGCGAACGGTGGTGCCAAAGGAGAAACTCCAACCGAGCCTGATAACCAGGAAACTCTCTTCGATGAAGGCTCAGATGAAAAAAAAAGCGCGCACGTGAAGAGTAACGGGAAGGAAAAAGGAAAAAGCGAAAAGGCAAAAGGCGAGGCTGACGCGGTGGCGCGAAAGGAGAATGCCAACAAAGCGAAAGCGACGAAACAGGCGAAAGCCCTATCGAAGAGCAAGCCGGCAACACGCGAGGCGAAGGCGAAACCAACGAGCGTTGCGACAAGAATTAAGAAGCCGAAAGCCGCGAAGAAAAGGAAACAATAAGCGACAAAAACCCTCTGAAAAAGTTGTGTTTTGCGCTGAAAGTTGCTACGTTCAAAGTAGACACATCGCGCAGATCTGATGTGCCGACGAGGCGTGCGCATCATTGCCCACGACAACAATTCACAACAACACTTACACACAAGGAGATATCATGAACATCTACGTGGGCAACTTGTCGCGCGAGGTTTCGGAAGCGGACCTTCGACAAGCGTTCGAAGCCTTCGGACAGGTGACGCGAGCCGCGATCGTGAAAGACAAATTCACGGGTGAAGCACGTGGGTTCGGTTTCGTGGAGATGCCGAACGACACTGAAGCGCAAGCGGCAATGAATGCACTCAATGGCAAGGATATGAAGGGACGTGTGCTCACCGTGAATGAAGCGCGTCCGAAAACCGAAGGTGGCGGAGGGCAGCGGCGCGGCGGTGGTTACAGAGGTGGTGGGGGAGGCGGGCAGCGAGGCGGCGGCGGCGGAAGGCGCTGGTAGGGTTTTTCACGCGCGCCGAAACGCATTGTTGATTTTATTGTTGAACCCGCCATTCATGGATCAATGAATGGCGGTTTGTGTTTGTTGCGCTTGCTACGCGAAAGGCTATGTATGAGCTTACGTCCGACCACGCTTCCTCCTTTCTGACGACTTTTCCTGCTGCATCTGCTTTGAAATCAATAGGTTGCATAGCACAACACCTTATTATACTAAAGTAGCATTGGCAAATTCTTGTTATGCTTTTTGCGCAAAAGTATAATAGCTGACGTTACGCAAGGCGAGCACAACGACTCTCAGCGAAAACATCAACATCGGTAAGAAGAAATCATCGCCGCTAAAGTGTCAAGTTCATTCAACCTAACAGTCAACTCCACCGTTCAACCGTACCACGCACCAAAAAATGAAATCCCTATTGCTTGCAGCAGCGCTCGCGCTATTCTCCCTCTCCGCCGACGCGCAAACGATTCTCTCCCCCAACAAAAAACTCTCGCTTACATTCCAGCTCTCCGCCGAGGGGGAGCCGATGTATCAACTCAACTTCGGCAAGAAGGCAATCATTCTGCCGAGCAAGCTTGGCATCGAAGCAAAAGACCAGGCGTCGTTCGTCAAAGGTTTCACGATTGCAAACGTTGAATCATCGCTCGTTGATGAATCGTGGAATCCTGTTTGGGGAGAAGTGAAAACGATTCGGAACAACTATCGCGAGCTGAGGATTACGCTCACGCAAGTGTCGGAGAAGAATCGAAAGCTTATAGTCGTGTTCCGACTCTTCAACGAAGGGGTTGGCTTCCGCTACATATTTCCTGAGCAGGAGAATCTGAACTACTTCATAGTAACAAACGAGAACACGGAATTCCATCTCACGGGCGACCACAAGGCATTCTGGATGCCCGGCGATTTCGATACGAATGAGTATGCATACTCCGAAACAAGACTGAGTCACGTTGACGCGGAGATCGGAAGAAGAGTCGGTGAGATTTTTACACGCTCGCCCGTCAGTGCCAACGTTGTGCAGACACCGCTGATGATGAAATCGGTTGACGGGTTGTACATCAATATTTTTGAAGCCGCGCTCGTAAACTATCCCGCGATGTGTTTGGAGATTGAGAAGAGGACATTCGTGCTGCGATCGTCCCTTGCTCCCGACGCCGTTGGCAACAAAGCGTATTTGCAGGCGCCGTGCAAAACACCGTGGCGCACGGTTATGGTCAGCGACAACGCTGCGGATATCCTTGCGTCGAAAATGATATTGAATCTTAACGAGCCTTCGCGCATCGTGGACGTGAGCTGGATTAAGCCCATGAAGTACGTCGGCATCTGGTGGGAGATGCATGTCGGCAAAGCATCATGGAATTACGCGGACGTAAAGAACGTCCGTCTGGGTGAAACGAATTGGAGCACGCTGAAGCCGAACGGTCGGCACGGCGCGACGACTGCACGGACGAAAGTGTACATTGACTTTGCGGCAAAACACGGCTTCGACGCGGTATTGGTCGAAGGCTGGAATGTCGGGTGGGAAGATTGGTTCGGGAACTGGAAAGAAGAGGTGTTCGACTTCGTCACGCCGTATCCGGATTTCGATGTTGCCGAACTGCAAAAGTACGCAGCATCGAAAGGCGTGAAGCTGATCATGCATCACGAAACATCTGCGTCGGTGACCAACTACGAGCGACGGATGGATGCCGCGTTCACGTTCATGAAGCAAAACGGTTACGATGCGGTGAAGACAGGTTACGTTGGCAAGATCATTCCACGCGGTGAATTGCACGACGGACAGTGGATGACGAATCATTACGTTCGCGTTGTCGAGAAAGCGGCGCAGTACAAAATCATGGTGAACGCGCACGAGCCGGCTCGTCCAACGGGCTTGCAACGAACTTGGCCGAACTGGCTTGCGAATGAAGCGGCGCGCGGCAACGAGTTCAACGCGTGGAGCTCAGGCAACCCGCCTGCGCATGAAACCATTCTGCCTTTCACGCGCTTGCTCGGCGGACCGATGGATTACACGCCAGGGATTTTCCAAATCACGATGAGCTTCTATGACCCGAAAAAGAAAGAGCAGGTCCATACGACGCTCGCAAAACAACTGGCGCTGTATGTAACGCTGTATAGCCCTCTGCAAATGGCGGCTGATTTGCCGGAAAACTACGAAGCGCGGTTAGACGCGTTCCAGTTCATCAAGGATGTTCCGGTGGACTGGGACGACACGAAAGTTCTTGAAGCGGAGCCCGGTGATTACATTACGCTGGCGCGGAGAGCGAAGAGCGTAGAGCGTAGAGCCTTGAGCAACGATCAATGGTTCATCGGCGCGATTACAGACGAGCATGCGCGCACTGCGACCGTGCCGCTGAGGTTTCTCGATGCAAACCGTGACTATGTTGCAACGATGTATCGCGACGCCGACGACGCGCATTGGGAGAAGAACCCGATGGCGTACACGATAGAAAGCTTTGTTGTTGACAGCAGAACAGTTTTGAAAGTGAAATTGGCGGAAGGCGGCGGTGCGGCGGTGAGCATAAAACCGGCAAGCGATGACGACATGAAGCGAGTGACGAGATATCGGTGAAAAGCATACATGTACGCAGCATTGCTGTACATCGCCGAAATAGACGAAGGCGTTTTCGTTTGGTGACGGCGTTACATCTGTAGGGACGGGGCATTGCCCCGTCCGCGTGCAGAAGGAACACTGCCCTCCGAAGGACACGCCGGAGGCGTGTCCCTACACAAATCCATTTCCTCGAAACAACAGGCAATGTGACAACAATGAATCTTAAGACCGCACTTCTCGGATTGATACTATTGACGTTGACAAGTTGCAATTCAAAAGAGCAGACAACCAGCGAGGTAAGAATTGTCGGCGAGATGAAAAACGTGATGTGGAAGGGGCAGCTTCACGGAAACATACAACTTGACACGATCGCCAACAAAACAAATCTATACGGACTTGGTCCTGTTGAATACCTCTCGGGGGAAATTCTGATCATTGACGGAAAATCATATAAGTCAAGCGTTGTTTCCGACACGACGATGAGCGTTGAAGAGACGTACAATATCAAAGCACCATTTTTCAGTTACGCTAACATTGCCAAGTGGAGAGAGCAACATTTGCCGGATAGTATTCAAACGCTTCAACAACTTGAACGATATCTTGACAAGGTTACTCAATCATTACCACGACCTTTTCTGTTCAAACTTTCCGGGACCATTGAACAAGCGATAATCCATATAGTGAATCTGCCGAAAGGTTCAACAGTAACTTCGCCGGAAGATGCACACAAAGGACAAACAAACTACACACTAAGACATGAACAGTGTGAAATACTTGGCTTCTTCTCAACCGAACACAAAGCAATTTTTACACATCACGACACGTATTTGCATATGCACTTGATGACGACAGACCTACAAAAAATGGGACATTTGGACGAAGTGCTGTTCAAGAAAGGAACAATGAAACTCTATCTGCCGTCCCAAACGTGATGTGTCTAACTGAAGGGTGAACTCAGGAAGACGACCATCACTTCGTATCCAAAATAACCGGCAGCCCATCCTTGCCTGAACCGACGATAACGACTTTTGCGTTTTGCGATGTTGCAAGCCTTTCCGTCGCTTCGATTCCTTTCCATCGCAGCAACTGCTCACTGATGCCGGCCGCGACAATTTTCTGAAAGTCGGCGATGCCTTGCGCTTCGATCCGTTTTCTGTCGGCTTCTTGCTTTTCCTTCGTGAGCACAAATTCCATGCGTTGGCTCTCTTGGTCTGCCCGCTGCTTTTGCTCGATCGCTTTGGTGAGTTGGGTCGGGAGAGCGACGTTACGGAGCGGCGTTGATTCAACGATGATGCCGCGCGGGCTGACGGTTGCGGAGAGTTCCTTCTGAATGGTGGCACTCAACTGTTCGCGCTCGCTCGAGTAGAGCGCGCTTGCCTGAAAACTCGCCGTTACCGAACGACTGATGGAGCGAAACTGCGGAATGAGAACGATGTTCTCATAATCGCCGCCGCTGATCGTTTGATACACACGTGCCGCAGAGTCGGGATTGAGCCGATAGAGCGCGCTGATCTCGAGTCCGATCGTCAAGCCTTCGCGCGACAACACCTGCATGTTCTCTTTGAGCTCTCGCGTCTGAATCGAGAAGGTGAGGACGCGAGCGAGAGGGTTGACGATATTGATGCCACTTGGCAGGGGTTTCGGCTTCACGACGCCGAAGAAGTCAACGACCCCGACATGGCCCGCCGGAATTACCGTGACGGTTTGAAAGACGGCGAGCGCAGCGAAGAAGAGCATCGCTATGCCTGCTAGCGCGCTCGCTGTGCGGTAGCGGAGATTCATCTCGCCGACATATTTTCGGCGAGCCGACCGCCAGGCGAAGAACGCGCCGACGGCGATGAGAATGCAGAGAATGAAAAACATGATGACTCCTATGAGAATTGTGAGTCGAAGTAATTGGATGCACAACAAAGATAATAAGTATGGAGAGGAAATGCTCGAAGGGGAAGCGCGCACAGACGATGCAGGAGCAACGCGCTGAAGAGCCTGAGTAACTGATATTACGCAACCATGTTATTGAACCCTTTTGCCAAGGGCATCCCTTCGGGACAGGGTTCACATGTACGTTTCGATTCTTTGTCGGGGCTTCGCCCCGACCTATTCGTATTTGACGCCTTCGGCGTCGGCAGTCTCGAATTCGTCCAGTCGTTATGCCCAATGCTGCCAACAGAGAGCTGTCCCTGAAAGGGACGCATGTGAATAGCCGAGGGCAACGCCCACGGTTTTGGAAATAACTTTTTGGTTTGAACCCTGTTGCGAAGGAATGGCTTCGCCAAAAGAGTTCAATGATGTTTTCGCTGAGAGTCGTTGTGCTTGCCTTGCGTAACGTCAGTGAGTAAAAACGACTTCAATACGTAAAGCGAACTCCAGAATCCTTCGTGAGCCAGAGCGACCCTGGAGTGTCGCTCTACATGATTCTCACACAGGTGCTGACGCTCGGGTCAACACCGCTTCCAGTGCACATCAGGTCTTTTGCGTCGCAACGAAATGGGTGAGATTCCCGACAAGTATCGTTGCGAGGCATCCGACAAATGTATGCCAGGTAAAGTCAATCGTGGTGAATG
>CAYUFU010000011.1:18077-58460 GCA_964444145.1 uncultured Chitinophagales bacterium | reverse complement strand
TTGACAAGAATGAGATGAATTCATATACTGTGCAGCCAACCGAACGAAGATTTTCTGTTCTCGCTGTTTGAGAATGGAGTTCTCTTAACGAAACGCAGAAGAGCTTTTCAACTACCGTATGAGACACTGCTTGCATGGATGCAAACGGTGTTATTCTTCATTCTCTCCAAGGGGGACGTTTTCCCGCAATGTGTTTCGATACGAACCTGCAGAAGTGACAAGCATGCACGAAGCCAACCCACATATTCCACCACAAACTAAAGGAGATACATTATGTTAAAAAACCACGCGACATTTGTCGGCGGACTTGCGTTGGGCGCGCTGCTGTTGAGCGGCTGCGGCTCATCGAAGGAAGCCGAACAAGTGACGAGGCTTCAGCGCGATCTCGAGTTGAAGAATCAGGAGATTGCGAAGCTTGAAGCTGCGAGGAAGGAGAAGGAGGCGGCATTGGCGAATTCTCAAGCCGAGCTTGAGCGTAAGGCGAAGGAGCTTGCAGAGGCTAAGAGGTTAGGAGAGGGGACGATAAAGGAAACGCAAACGACTACCCAGACGCCGGGCGAGATGTTTGCGGGCGCGAAGCCGGGCGAGTGCTTTGCTAAAGTTTTCAAAGCGCCGGTTTATAAGACCGAGACTGAGCAAGTTGTGAAGCGAGAAGCGTCGGAGAAAGTGATTCCTGTTCCTGCGCGCTACGAATGGACGACCGAGCGTGTGCTGGTGAAAGAGGCATCGAAGAAGCTCGTGACCATTCCTGCTGTGTACGGCTATGACAGCGAGACGATTGAAGTCGAGCCTGCGCGAACGAAGACAGTGTCGCTTCCGGCCAAGTACGAAACGGTGACTGAGCGAGTTGAAGTGACGCCTGCCCATACCGTCTGGAAGCGCGGGCAAGGTCCGGCGGCGAAGTACACTGCGACGCGGATTGATGATAAGACGGGTGAAATTCTTTGTCTCGTGGAAGTGCCCGCGACCTACAAGACGGTGAAGAAAACTGTTCTCAAGGAACCAGCGACGACGAAAGAGATCGAGATTCCGGCTGTTACAAAGACTATTCGGAAACGTGTCGTGAAGGAACCTGCGACGACGCGCGAAGTAGAAATTCCTGCAGAGTACGCGACTGTTCGCGTTCGTAAGGAGGTGTCGCCGGCGGATGTGAAACGCATTCCGATCGAAGCGGAGTACCAGACCATCACCAAGCAAGTGCTCGTGAGCGAAGCGCAGCATGATTGGCAGCGCGTGCTGTGCCAGACGAACACGACACCAAACGTGATCTCGGAGGTGCAGCGCGAATTGCGCAAGCAGGGATTCCATCCGGGCCCGATTGATGGACAGCTCGGCGTGAACACGCTCGCTGCGATCAACGCGTATCAACGTGCTAAGAATCTCTACATCGGCGCGCTGACATTGGAGACGCTCGAGTCGTTGGGCATAAAGTGGTAGAACGCTGACGAGAAGATTTCTCGAGCAATCCCGGCGCGATGCGTCGGGATTTTTTTTTCTGCAGCTACGCTCTTCTCACCTCACCCAAGTTTCCTTTGCGACGATTCTGCGGTGATCAAAACTCTCAACTCGCGTTGCATTTCCATTTCGATTTTGATATACTGAAAGCACATTTTTGCAGCGATACAGTGTGAATGGCAAAAAGAGAGAGCGGCGACCACGTTGTCACGACCAATCGCAAAGCCCGCCACGATTACGCAATACTTGATTCCTACGAAGCGGGCATCGTCCTCACCGGCACGGAAGTGAAGTCATTACGCCAAGGCAAGGTGAACCTCGCCGATGGCTATGCTACGATAACCAATGGTGAGGTGTGGTTGTTGGGCATGCATGTATCGCCGTACGCGCAGGGAAGTTATTCCAACGTTGACCCAATCCGAAAACGCAAGTTGCTCCTTCACAAAAAAGAAATCCGCAAGCTAGCTGCGAAAACGCAACAGAAGGGTCTCACCCTCGTGCCGCTCAGAGTCTATTTCAAGAACACCGTTGCAAAAGTCGAACTTGCCGTTGCGACGGGTAAGCGAGCGTTCGACAAGCGCGACGACATCAAGAAGCGCGATGCAGAGCGCGAGTTGCGAAGAAAGTACGCGAGGTAAATCGCATTGTCCTTTGCCCCACTGAACGAACAAATGGATCTCATTCGGCGCGGCGTCGCCGAGATTATCCCCGAGCAAGACTTGGTCAAGAAGATCGAGAAGTCCCTCGCGACGAACACACCGCTACGCGTAAAATTAGGTTGCGACCCCAGCAGACCCGATTTGCATCTGGGGCACTCGGTGGTGCTGCGCAAGCTTCGACAGTTTCAAGACCTCGGGCATCAGGCGATTCTCATCGTGGGAGATTTTACCGGCATGATCGGCGACCCCTCGGGCAAAAGCAAGACGCGCCCTCCCCTTTCGCTCGAAGAAACTCGCCGTAACGGACAGAGCTATCTTGAGCAGGCGACGAAAATACTCTCATCGAAGAAACTACAGATGGTGTACAATTCGGATTGGCTCGGTGCGATGAGTTTTGCCGATGTCATCGGTCTTGCGAGTAAATTCACAGTTGCACGGATGTTGGAACGGGACGAGTTCGAGAAGCGGTTCAAAGCAGGAGAGCCGATTTGTGTCCACGAGTTCTTGTATCCACTAGCGCAGGCAATGGATTCGGTCGCCATTCAGTCGGATATTGAATTGGGTGGAACGGACCAGAAATTCAATTTGCTCGTCGGGAGGGATATTCAGCGCGAATATGGAATGGAGCCTCAAGTCGCAGTTCTGCTGCCGATTCTCACGGGGACAGACGGTGTAGCGAAAATGAGCAAATCGCTTGATAACTACATCGGGATCAACGAACCCCCAAACCAAATCTTCGGCAAGACGCTCTCAATTCCCGACAGTCTTATTTACGAGTATTTTGTTCTCACAACAAATGTCAGCCTGTCCGAATTAGCGGAGATCAAGTCCTCGCTCGACGAACGTACGATCAATCCGCGCGACCTGAAGCGCCGCCTCGCCCGCGAGTTGGTCACGCTGTATCACGACAAACAGGCGGCGAGGGAAGCTGAGGAGGAATTCGACCGCGTGTTTGTTCAGAAGGACCTGCCCGAGGAAATGCCGGAGTTTGTGTTGAAGGCAAACGGCACGACGATTAATATCCTGAATCTTCTCACCGAGACGAAGCTCGCGGTTTCGCGCAGTGATGCGCGCCGGTTGATTGTTGGCGGCGGTGTCTCGGTTAACGGAGTCCGCATTGACCATGAGAAGGTTGAGATTACTCTCGACAACGCAATCGTCATCAAAGTCGGCAAGCGAAGGTTCCTCAAAGTACGGAAGGAATAGCAGACGCATTAGCTTCGAAAATCGTTCATCATCAACACATCAATTCACCAACATCAGGAGACACCATTGTACGTCCCCACGAAAATGTTCTTTACGAAAGGCGTCGGCCGCCACAAGGATTATTTGCAATCGTTCGAGCTTGCATTACGCGATGCCAAGATTGAAAAATGCAATCTCGTTACTGTCTCGAGTATCTACCCGCCGAATTGCAAACGCATCCCCACCGACGAAGGCTTGAAGATTCTTCAGCCGGGACAGATTACGTTCGCCGTTATGGCGCGCAACGCGACGAACGAACCCAACAGGTTGATTGCTGCGTCCATTGGTGTTGCTCAGCCTTCCGATTCGACGCAATATGGCTATCTTTCTGAGCATCACCCGTTCGGCGAAACGGATGAGAAGGCAGGCGACTATGCCGAAGACCTTGCAGCAACGATGCTCGCCACAACACTCGGCATTGACTTCGACCCGAACATGGATTGGGACGAACGTGAAAAGCAATTCAAGATGAGTGGCAAGATCGTCAAAACCTACAACGTCACGCAATCGGCAGAAGGACACAAAGACGGAATCTGGACAACGGTTATTGCAAGTGCAATTCTTCTTCCCTAAGATAAAAAAAGCGCCCGGCTTTCGCAGGGCGCTTATCGCGTCAGGCAACTTCCTCAAGTAATTCTTAGTTCAGCAGAAGCCTGTACTCATCGTAGTAGTACATGATTTTCTCGACGTGCGCAATGGTCTCGCGGTAGTTATTGAACGGTTTCGGCTTGCGCCCCGTCCAAACGTTGTTCTGCAGTGTCGAGAAACGATCCGAGAGCAGTGGTAGAGCGTCTTTTACTGACTGCCAGTTGGTCGGGTCGTCACTCAAATACTTTGCAAGTTTCTGCGCGTCGAGCACACGACCGGGACCTGCATTGTACGCCGCAAGCGTCAGCCGAATGCGATCCGACTCATCCACACCGTCGAACATCCGATACATCTTCCGCATATAGAAAATCCCCGCACGGATGTTTTGCTTCGGGTTCGTCAGGTCATCAATGGCAAGCTGTCGGGCAATTTCCTTCTGGGTATGCGGCATCACTTGCATCAACCCTTCTGCGCCGCGATGGCTTTCCGCTGCATGATGAAAATTGGATTCGGCTTTGATGACCGCAAGAGTTAAGCGCCAATCAAATCCATACTGCTGCGAGTAGTGTTTGATCGTTGCGCCGTAGCTGCGAATCATTTGCCTCGTCGCATAGTCCAATTCTCCCTTCCCATCAATGGATGAGTTGTCGTAATATTTTGCCTGCTCATCGGACTGAATAACGCCTGACTTGCGCAATGCGCTTTCGCTGAAGGGAGAACAGCCTGTTACAAATAGGAAAACAATGAAAATGTAGAGATTTTTATTCATCAACACCCCACCAATTGTTGTTGAATATGTTTTTAGTACTTCCACAAGACTTCCATCACACTATTGGAGTGGTACATGAGATGCTTTAACCATGCCAAGAAAAATAAACAAGTTGACGTGGTTCACAGCCTCAAAATTTTCACATCCAAGATAGGTGTGTTGGAGAGAATATGCAAGTTAGATTTGGTTAACTATGTTACTTATCACAGGTAACAAAAAAGCCTGCCGAGCAGCAGGCTAAACCTTTCGAGAAGAATTTTCTTCAAACGTCCTTCAGAAAGCGCTTTTCCACATCAGTAATTTTTTCTACTCGCTGTTTGTGGCGACCTCCCGCAAACCATGTTTCCAACCACACTTTCATGATCTCTTTGCATACTTCGGAGCCTGTGACGCGACTGCCAAGGGTGAGAACATTGGTATCGTTATGCTCACGTGCGTTGCGCGCAACGAATTCGTTGTGACAGCACGCCGCCTTCACCCCAGGGACTTTGTTCGCGACGACACATGAACCGATCCCTGCACCGTCAATCATCACCCCGCGCCATGCCTCACCTGATGCAACACAACGTGCTACAGCGTATGCGAAATCGGGATAGTCACATGGTTCTTCGTTATGTGTCCCGACGTCAATGGTTTTGTAGCCGAGGCTCTCAGCGTATTTCTTTAGTCCTTCTTTTAGTTGATATCCGCCGTGGTCGCTGCCAAAGACAACGGCTCTTTGGTTCGACTCCGAGGGTGCTTGCGTTGGGGAGAGTTGTGGAGAGCGTGGCGGCTCAGCGCTTGATTCCATGAGTGATTTCTGTTCGATGGCTTCCACAAGATCAACCCCGCGAAACGATGCCAGCTCACGCGCCAGCGGGGTAACCAGAGCGCCTTTGGGAATCTCGATCCTCTTCTTTCCCTGTCCGAGCAGTTCGGTGATTTCTTTTTCCGTGATGAGAATCTTCGCCATCACTTCGGCGCTGTCTGTGTCTGCTGGGCGCCAAGCTCGATGATTTCGATACGGACAGGCGCCGTGCCGTTTGCGATCAAGCCGATTTCGATCGCTCCTCTCAGCGATAAGTCAATCACGCGGTTGTCTATGAACGGACCGCGATCGTTGATGCGCACCTCAACAACGCGGTTATTCTCAAGGTTTGTTACGCGCACTTTCGTGTTGAACGGAAGCGTGCGGTGCGCAGCAGTGAATGCGTGCATGTTGTACGTCTCTCCGTTGGACGTTTTTCTTCCGTGAAAATCATCCGCATAGTAGGAGGCAATGCCTTCAAGCTGGTCGTCCCACGCCGATGTCGTTGAGGAACTCGCGCACGACGACACGCCAAACGTGGCCCCAAAGATGAGGAAGAAGGCAACCGATTTTATGACGACATCCATCTTCACAGATACTCGTTCATTTGCTTTCGCTTCAGGTAATCAACGATGTCTTTCACATCCTGTGAGCGTCCTTTCTTACAAATGAGCAACGCGTCCCCAGTATCCACGATAATCAAGTCATCTACGCCGATTGTCGCGACCAACTTGTCGTTGGAATGAATGAAGCTGTTTCGTGTATCGAAATGAATCACTTTGCCCGTGATGGAGTTTCCATGCTCGTCCTTACCGGAGATACGGTACACTTCGTCCCACGAGCCGATGTCGCTCCAGCCAAAGTTACCGGGGATGGTGAACACATCTTCGGCTTTTTCCATCACGCCATAATCAATGGAAATGCCGCGGATAAGTCCGTACACCTGTTCGAGGGTTTGCTGATAATGCGACGTGCCAATGGCTTTTTCAACCTTCAACAACTCTGCGTATAATTCCGGCAAAAACTTCTCAAGGTTTCTCAGGATCGCGTCAACCCGCCAAATGAACTGTCCGCTGTTCCACAAGAAATCTCCGCTGGCGAGAAACTTTTCGGCGATCTGCAGTGTCGGCTTTTCGGCAAACGTCTTCACTTTGAAGACCCCGCGGAGAAAATAAGGGCTGTGCTTTCCTTCATCATCGTACTGAATGTAGCCGTACCCCGTTTCTGGATGCGTCGGTGTAATACCAATCGTAAGCAGACTTCCCGACTCTTTCGCGACTTCAATCCCGAGTTTAATGACGCGTTCATATTCCACAAGGTCCGTGATGAGATGATCGGCAGGAAGAACAACCATAACGCCGTTCGGATCAAGACGGCGAATATGCAGCGCTGCAAGCCCGATGCAAGCTGCCGTGTTGCGACCTATCGGCTCGATCAGAATTTTATCTTCATCAACTCCGACTGCCTCCAGTTGCTTCGTCGCGGTCGGCTTCTGAATCCTGTTTGTCACAACAAAAATGTTATAGACATCGGTGAAGCGCACGAGCCGTTTCACGGTGTTTTGGATGAGTGTCCCCTTTGCAGCAATTTCCAGCAATTGCTTCGGCGTTTTTTCGCGGCTGCGCGGCCAGAAACGAGTTCCCACCCCTCCCGCCATGATTACCGGATAGACATTACTCATGAATTCTTCTCGATTTCACAACTCCGATATAAACGCAAAAGCCCCATCCCGATGAGTCAGGATAAGGCTTGTACCTCTTTCCGAGCATCTCGCATCAAGCTCTCTGGCTGATTCGTAGGCGATTGATCGCGCGAGCAAGCGATGCTTCTGCTCTTGCTACATCAATTTTTTCTTTGGTCCCCCGAAGGCGTTCCTCCGCCCGATTCTTCGAAGCCCGCGCGCGCTCAACATCAATCTCGGATGCACGTTCAACAGAGTCGGCAAGGACAACGACATGGTTCTGTTTTACTTCGACAAAGCCGCCGCTTGTGGCGTAGCGCGTGTCCGTTCCGTTCCTCTCTTTCACCTTGATCTCTCCGACTTCCAGCGCTGAAAGGAAAGGCGCATGATCGTACAGAATCTGAAAACCACCCATCACACCGGGCGCAGTCAAGCTGGTTGCCTCATCCTTAAAAACGATCTTGCTCGGTGTGATGATCTCGAGCTGAAATGCTTTCTCGTACATACTCAGTTCTGCATCGCCTTCGCTTTTTCGACTGCCTCTTCAATCGAGCCGACCATGTAGAACGCGTTCTCCGGCAAATGATCGTACTCGCCGTTGATGATGCCCTTGAAGCTGCGGATGGTGTCTTCCAACTTGACGTACTTCCCTGCCATGCCGGTAAACTGCTCTGCAACGAAGAACGGCTGCGAGAGGAATTTTTGAATCTTTCGAGCGCGCGCAACCGTAATCTTGTCTTCGTCGGAAAGCTCATCCATGCCAAGGATGTTGATGATGTCTTGCAGGTCCTTGTATGTTTGCAGAATCAGTTTCACGGATTTGGCAACCTGATAGTGTTCGTCGCCGACGATGAGCGGATCGAGAATCCGGGACGTCGAATCGAGCGGATCAACAGCAGGATAAATACCAAGCTCAGCAATTTGTCTGCTCAATACGGTAGTGGCATCGAGGTGCGAGAACGTTGTCGCAGGCGCCGGATCGGTCAAGTCGTCCGCAGGAACGTAGATTGCCTGCACCGAAGTGATGGAGCCTTTCTTCGTCGAGGTGATGCGCTCTTGCAGTTCGCCCATTTCGGAACCGAGCGTTGGTTGGTACCCCACAGCAGACGGCATACGCCCAAGAAGCGCAGACACCTCGGAGCCGGCTTGTACAAATCGGAAAATATTGTCAATGAAAAGCAGAACGTCTTTGCCTTCTTCCTCGCGGAAATACTCCGCAATGGTCAGCGCTGTCAGCGCCACCCGCGCACGCGCGCCCGGCGGCTCATTCATTTGTCCAAACACGAGTGCAGTCTTATTTAACACGCCCGACTCTTTCATCTCCAACCACAGATCGTTCCCTTCACGCGTTCGCTCACCGACACCGCCAAAGACTGAGTAACCACCATGCTGTTTCGCAATATTGTTGATCAACTCCATGATGATAACCGTCTTGCCAACTCCAGCGCCGCCGAACAATCCAGTCTTTCCTCCTTTCGAATACGGCTCGAGCAGATCAATAACCTTGATTCCCGTCTCGAACAATTCCTTCTTTGTCGAAAGGTCGCTGAACTTCGGTGCGGGGCGATGGATAGGATAATGCTTATCACTCTTGATGGAACCCAACTCATCAATCCCCTCCCCTGTCACGTTGATGAGCCGGCCGAGCGTGTTCGGACCGACCGGAACGGAGATGGGGTTGCCTGTGTCGAGCGCCGGTGCCCCTCGCATCAAGCCATCGGTCGAGTCCATGGCAACCGTGCGCACAATACTGTCGCCCAAATGCTGTTGCACCTCGACGATGAGATCATCCGCTTTGCCATTGGTGCTTGCGCGTGGAATCCTAATCGCATTCAGAATCGCAGGCAGTGATCCTGCCGAAAAATCAATATCAACAACAGGTCCGATGATCTGGACGATTTTTCCTTCGTTCATGAGAGCCTTTCGTGGTAGAAGAAACGCTGGTTGGATAATTTTACTGCCGCTCAAGCTACAGAAAAACGCTGTGAGAATCAATCATTGTTTTGCATGTTGTCATGTCTCCCGCTCGCGAGAGTACCCCACGCTATTTTCTGTTGGGGCTGCAGACGGGCTACATCGTCCAATCCCGACAAAGTCGGGACTGCGCCGCAAGAAGCAGTCTACTTCGTGTCAAGGTCAGCCGCCCCAGCCACACATGCCGTCCTCGCGCATGTGAACCTCCACCACGTACCCCAACCGGAATTCTGTGTAACGCGAACGCAGGCTTCATTGTATCTCCCCCATCATTTCCGTAATTTGGTACACCATTCAAACCCAGTTCAGTGTTCTTACGCATACTCATAGCTCTTTTGCGGTACAGGGGAAGTCTCCGCACCACGAGAAGTCTCCAACCAGATGTCATTAGATCGCTACTCGTCGTCGAGTTGACTCGCTTGGGTGACGTCATCACGATGTTGCCGGCGTTGCGGCTGCTCGCGCAGCAATACGCGTCGGCAAAAATCCACTTGCTGGTGAACGAACAGTATGCATCATTCTTGCAAAGGATCGGCGTCCCGTGCGAAGTGCATGGCATCCGCGCTGCGGAGTCTGTCCTGGGTTTCCTGCGAGCGGTCTTGTTCGTGCGGCGGTTGAAAGCCGACCTCGCGCTCAGCATGAGTCCGCCAAAACGCAACGCGGCAGTTACACTCACGAGCGGCGCGCCGCGCAAAGTGGGCTATCTCACGTACGTACACTCACTTACGCCGTATCTTGAATCCACCGCTATCGAGTCGTTCGGCTGCACGCTGCCCCGTCGCGAATTCTATGGGCTGGAAAACATCGAGGAGCGCTCGCTCAAAGTGTGCAAAGCCCTCGGTATCTATTCTGAGAGTCATGCAATTCAGATCCAGAGCAACGCGATCGAGAACGCGTGGAAGAACTTAACGAAGCAAGGCGTTGTGCCTCAGCAAAGGTTTGTTGCCTTGCATCCGTTCTCCGGCTGGCAGTTTCGCTCGTGGAGCATTGAGCGGTTCAATCTCCTTGGGCAGAAAATTCTGTTGCTGCTCAATTATCATGTCGTGTTCCTGTGCGAGAAGAAAGAAGAGCGCATGCTCGAGCCGGCGAAAGCGAAATTTGCAGGGCGACCGGACGTGTTTTTCTTTGCTTCGGAAGATTTGGTGGAAACGAGCGCGATACTCAAAAACGCTGCATTAGTTGTCGGTAACGATTCAGGTCCGCTGCATCTTGCGGCGGCACTCGGGGTAAAGGTGGTTGGACTCTTCGGCCCGTCGGCTCCACACTTGACCGCGCCGCGCGACGCTCACGGCGTGTTTCATTACGAACGTGTGGAATGCTCGCCGTGCAATCAGCATCGTTGCATCCGACCAACCGACTCCTGCATGAGTTTGATCTCCCACGAGTATGTGTTTCACAGCGTGAAAAAGCTTCTCGTCGCTCCCTCTGGCGTTGAAACTCCTGCGAATGCCTAAAGTCAACATTCTTGGAGTTCACGTTGATGTCATTGACACCGATGGCTTGCATCGTGCAATTGCGCAAAGCATACATCAGCAGCGCCGCGATGTCTATGCCTACGTCAACATCAACGCCATCAACATCGCACGCAGCGACGAGCGCTTCCGATCGTTTTTGAACCGTGCGCACGTCGTCTATTGCGATGGCGAGGGCGTGCGGCTTGGCGCGCGCGTTCTCGGTCAGTACCTGCCGCCGCGCGTCGTGTTGACGTATTGGATTTGGGAGTTGTGTAAAGTGTTAGAGCGTGAGAATTTTTCGGTGTTCTTTCTCGGCTCAACGGCGCAGTTCGTCCGCGAAGCCGTTGAGCGTGTGCACGCGCGTTTCCCCGCCATTCGCATTGTCGGCTCTCATCACGGCTACTTTGCGAAACACGGAAAGGAAAGCGACGCGGTGGTCGAGACAGTGAATCGTGCCGCACCGAACGTCCTCATCGTCGGGTTCGGCATGCCGATGCAAGAATTTTGGATCGAGGAAAATTTCACGCGATTGAATGCCAACGTGATTCTGCCCGCCGGTTCGATGATCAATTACACGGCGGGACGGAAAAGCATGGCACCCCAGTGGATGGCAAATCACGGCATGGAGTGGCTCTACAGATTTTTTCAAGAACCCGGACGACTTTGGAGACGCTACCTCATCGGCAATCCGTCGTTCATGCTTCGCATCGTTCTTGAAAGGTTGTGGAAGGGAAAATAGTGATGAGTGTTCTTTGGAGAATTGCAGCCTGCGTCATTGCAAGCACTGCACTGTCCCTCGCTGTGTTCGCAAGCGAAAAGGTGAGTAGCGCATCGCCATTCACCATTACAGCAACGAGCGGAAGCGGTTGGGACATCGAGTATCGGCCCGCCGACCGTCTTACGACAACGATCGTCATTGAGGGGAAGAGGTACTTCCGTTTTCTCGAACCCGGCGTCGAAGAGAGCAGTGCATCTGCCGGCACACCGCAGCTTCCCGCTGACGGTCTCTCGCTCGGCATTCCTTTTGGCTCGACGATAACAGTCGAGCTTACCAATTCCGAATATGAAACGCTCGAGCAACAATCGGTCGCACCGCATCCAGCGTACCGCTTCACGGCTGAACTAGAAGCCGTCGAAGAATTCCAGCCAGACGCAGGAGCCTACGCGCAGAATCGGTTCTTTCCCGCCGAACAGATCACCACCGAGCCGCCGTTCACGCTGCGCGAGCAACGCATCGCTGTTGTTCGCATTCGTCCCTATCAATTTAATCCCGCAACGCTTACGCTGCGCCGATTGATGCGAGCAACACTGCGCGTGCGTCTTTCGACTAGTGCCTCGCTATTTCCCCCACACTCTCACGACCCCCATTTTGAAGCAACCTACAAAAGCCTGTTGTTGAACTACGAACAGGCGAAGCAGTGGCGCGTCTCAGTGCAAACCCTGCAGAGGCCTTCCCTCCCGCTCAATAGTTTGCCCCCCGATCCGACTCGCGATTGGTTTGAAACAGGCAGAAACTATTTCAAAGCCGCGATAAGCGCGGACGGCTGGCACAAAATCACCCGGGGAGACTTGCTCGCGGCGGGTGCCGACTTTTCATCTTTGGACTTGAACACTATCAAAGTAGTTCAGCGCGGGTTGCAATTGCCTATCGTCGTTCGCCCCGATACGACGGTTGAGTTCTATGCGGTGCACAACTACGGCGACTCGTCATATTCCGATTTCTATACGGATACGAGCGCCGCTTGGCTCACCTGGGGCGGCTCGACTGGGTCTCGCTTTGCTGCGGCTGCGGTGGGCGGTGCGCCACTCTCGACGATCACATCGGCAGTTCACACCCTGCATGTCGAGCAGAACCTCTCGTATTTTTTCGCGTCGAATTCCAATGAGCAAATTGACAACAACACGGTAGCGGGAGAGACGTGGTATTGGCGTTGGATCGGAGTCAACCAACAGTTCGATTTCCCGTTTACACTGGATTCGCTCGATACTTCCGCTCCAACTGCGACCGTGCGGGTACGGGTGTGGGGAACGGGGTACTTGCAGCCGCCGAGTCAGACCGCACACACTGCGCGCATTTTCGTCAACGACTCACTTGTCGGCGATTACAACTTCCTGCAACGTCAAGGCGGGACGTTTGTCGCCACAATTCCACGGGCTTGGCTGAGAGTCGGAAGCAACACTCTGCGCGTCAGAAACATTGACACCGGTCTGAGCGCCAATACTTTCTATCTCGATTGGTTCGAGATTGATTACCCGAGAATCCTCCGTGCTATCAGCAATCAGCTGCACTTCGTTTCGCCGACTGCGAGCGGAGGCGTTGCGCGGTTCATCGTCAGCGGGTTCTCGAATTCACAAATCGAGGTGTACGATCTCACACTGGCGCGCATGATGACGGGCGGGAGTATTTCCGGCGACGCTCTGTCCGGCTACACCATTGCGTTTCAGGATACCTTTTCGTCGAAGCGCACATATATTGCGTTTTGCTCCGGCAGTCAGCGGACTGTTCCTCCCCTACGGCAGAAACAATTCGCGGACATTCGAGTTAACGCCACCGGCGCAGACTACATTATCATCAGCCACAAAGATTTTCTTACACAAGCGAACCAGCTTGCTCTGCACCGTCAGAACGTCAACGGGGTACGGGTGAAGGTGATTGACGTTGACGATATCTATGACGAGTTCAACTACGGCGTCATGCACGCGACGCCAATCAAGACATTCCTCTCGTACGCGCGCAGTTGGACGCCCCCTGCGCCTGCGTATGTCTTGTTCTTCGGCGACGCGATATGGGATTTTCACCATTATCTTTCGACCTCAGTCAAAACAAACTACGTCCCGAGCTACGGTTTTCCGACCGGCGACAATTGGTTCGGCTGTTTCGATTCTACGATTACGTTCATTCCTTCGATGTACATCGGACGGATTCCCGCCGAGAATACGACACAGGCGCAGAATGCCGTCACCAAGATTATCGCCTTCGACAATTTTTCGCCTGCGGAGTGGAACAAGAATTTTCTCTTTATCACCGGCGGCAACAACATTACCGAACAGACGAGCTGGAATTATCTTTCCGAAAGTTCCATCTATTTTCGTGTAACGCCGCCGCCGATCGGTGGAACGCCGCTGCGCGTCTACAAAACGCTCGACGGCATCGTGGATGGCGAGCATACGACGACGATACGCAATCTTTTTCAAGCGGGGGTCAGCTTTGTCAATTTCATCGGGCACTCAGGAGGACGGTTGTGGGGCGTTGATCCCGGACCAATCGCTGACCTGCCGAATACAAACGGCAAGCTACCGTTCATTTCTTCCGTGAGTTGCAACGTCGGTAATTTCGCCGATCCTGCCGCTACCGTGCTCTCGGAGGAGTTCTTGCTCGTCCCGAATCGCGGCGCAATTGCCGCGTGGGCATCCTCTTCACTCGGCTATCCGAGCTACGGTGCGGCGATGATGAATGAGTTCCTCACCAATCTTTCGCTCGATAATGTGCGCGAATTCGGCAAGCTCACGTCGAATGCGCGCTATCGGTTATGGACTTCGACCGGCTCAGGCTACATCACCGTTGCGATGGTCAACCTCAACCCGCTGATCGGCGACCCTCTCTCGAAGTTCCCTCTTGCACTTCAGCCGGATCTCGCTCTCGCTTCATCCGACATCGTTATCAACAAACAACTGCCGACGCCGAACGATACGTCTCTCACGATCAAAGTGAAGCTGCACAATTATGGACTGGTGCCGGGCGATAGCGTTGCGCTAACGATCACCGACGTGTACGACGGCGCACCGACGTATCTTCTCAACAACAAGAAACTTCCGCCGACGCGGCATGTGGACTCGCTGACGATTCCGTGGAATGCGGCACGGCAGCTCGGTCTGCACACAATCATCGGTTCGCTCGATCCGCTGAATACCATCACTGAGTTCACAGAATTCAACAATGTCGCCTCTTCGGATCAGTACATCTACACAAATCTGTTGTACACGGTCAAGCCGCTGAACAACATGGTCGTGCCGCCGGGGCAGCAGCGGCTCGTTGTGTCGAGCCCGCGCGGATACGATTCGACCGGCTTCAACTACTTCTTTGAATTGGATACGCTCGATACCTTCAACTCGCCGGGACTTGTGACATCGGGAGCGGTCACACCGGCGTCGGCATGGGGTGAGTGGTTAACGCCGTCGCTGCCATCGGGAAAGGTGTACTTCTGGCGTGCGCGCACACAACACGGGTCCCTCGTCGGTAATTGGGTCACGTCGTCCTTCTCAACATCTACGGAGCTTCCGTCGAATCCGATGCGCGTTCGGCTGCGCGAGAATACGAAGAAGCAGTTCCAGCGTGAGCAGATCGTCAAGCTTGCGGCAACAGATTCCGGGTTGACCATTGCGCCAACGGTGCCGTTCTCGATCTATTGTCGCTCGGTAGGAAATTTGTACAACCAGTACAGAGATTACTACGCGCTTATTCAAATCAATGAACAGCGTGTTGCCGGTTATTGGTGCGCAGTCGGGAGAAGTTTTATCGCAGCGCGAGGGAACGACCTGACCGGCGCTCTGGAGTTTCGCAGGTTTCCTCTGGTCGGCGATTGCGGTCTTGCGGGGAGCGCATCCCAAGCCGACAGCTTAGCGGCGTTCATCAATAGCGCGGCGATCGGGAGTTATATCGCGGTCGCCGTCATATTCGATGGTCAAACGAATGTGAACGAAAACTTGCGGCAAGCAATGGACTCGCTCGGCGCAACTGAATTCAGAAATATTCTTAGCGGACAAACGTACGCGTTCATCGGCAGAAAGGGGAACGGCGCCCCCGGCATGCCCCCTTTGGAGCTGCGGCGCACCGGCGATAGCTGCGTTGTGAGTCTGACGACGCAAAGCATTTACGGCAATGGCTCCGGCTCGATGACAACTCCGGAAGTTCCTGTTCCTGCCTCGTGGGATTCGCTGCACTGGCAGCGCAGCGGAGACTTGACGAAAACAAATCCGCGCATCGCCCTGATTGGCGTCCGCTCTACTGGCGGTGTTGACACATTACGAATTATTCCCAAAGACTCGCTCGCTGTGAGTCTGTCGTCATTGAACGCAGTAACGGCGGGTCCACGCTACGCATCCATCAAACTCGCTGCGTTGCTTTCAACAGCCGATGCAACTATGACGCCTGTGGTCGGCGATTGGAGAATGGATTTTGCAGCCGCCCCCGATCTCGCCGTCAGCGCGCGCACGCTCGGCATGGTTAGCGGCGAAACCTCATCGAGCGTGTTCAGCTTGCCCGTGACCGTGTATAACATCGGCTATCAAAGAAGCGATAGCGTGAAGATTGTCGTGAACGCGTTCGACAAATACAATCGTGGCAGAGAAGTCGCCAGCGCGAAGCTCGACTCGATCGTTGTTGACGGCAACCGAACGATCACGATTCCAATTCCAACTAACGGCTTCGCTTTCAAAACGATTCTTCAAGTGACGGTCGGCAGTGTGCGCAAAGCGAGAGACTTGATTGTGGAGAACAACACCGCCTACTACACACTCTACCGGGTTGCTGAACCCATTCATTCTTCGCCGGTGCGTGTCTACGCGGATGGAATTCGGATTATGGACGGTGACTACATCTCAGCGAAGCCGAGTCTGTTGGTGCAGACTGAAAACGAGGAACTGCCCGCAACTGCAACTGAGTTCAAACTCTTCGTGGATAAGAAACGCATCGGCGAGGCGATTGGCGGGCAAAGCGCGAGCAGGTTCGTATCGGCGAGCAGCAACAGCTCAGGGACCGAAGGAAATCTGCTCGAACAGATGTTCACACCAACACTTGCGGACGGTAGGCATGAGCTGCGGTTCACCATCGAACGGATGAATGCATTCGGCCAAGTTGACTCGCTCGAGCAGACGATAGCGGTAAACGTGCTGAGAGAATCGCGCGTGTTGCAGCCATACAACTACCCGAATCCCTTCAGCAAAGAAACCTATTTTACGTTCACTCTCACCGGCGAACACGCCCCGGAAGAACTGCGGATACGGATCTTTACGGTAGCAGGAAGAAAGGTACGTGAGTTGGTCATTGGTCAGGCGGCTCTGCAAGTTGGCTTCAACCGCATTCCGTGGGACGGCAGGGACGATGACGGCGACGAGATCGCCAACGGTTACTATTTCTACCAGATTTCCTTAACTTCGAGAAACAAAACAGTTTCCACGATCGAAAAACTCGTGAAAGTGAGATAACACATGGAGGGATTCATGAAGAATTTCGTCGTTCTCCTCTTCATCATACTGGCAAGCATGGGAACAGCACTTGCCGGTTCCGCGCAGCGAAACGCGCAGCCGCTTACCTTGAAGAGCCAGTTGTCCGACGGTTGGCTTGCGGAATATCGCTCCGAGCTATCACGCGAAACGATCATGCTCGAAGGCAAGCCCCATCTCCTCTTCTCGCCTCAAGGCGATCTCGATGGCAATCCTGACCCCACAGGCTTGCCGATGCTGCCGGTTGATCTGGTCATGTTGGGAATCCCCGAAGGCGCAACGATACGAGTCGAAATGCTCGACCCTGTCTATCGGACGATGGAGCAGCAGTATGTTGCTCCGTGGCCCACGTACGTCGAGGGCGACAGCGACGAGCGCGTTGCCGAGTATCGAAAAAACGCGGCGGCATTCAGTGCCGACCGCTTCTATCCCCAGCGTCAACTTGTGATTGATCGCCCTATAGAGTATCGTGATCAACATATCACTTCGTTTCGCTTGAGCCCGTATCAATACAATCCCGCAACCAAAGTGCTGCGGCAGCTTGTGCAGGTGACACTCAAGATTACGTTGACACGGCTCGACGGCTCGACGATGGCGCTTCCTCCGTCCTCACGCGGTGTAAGCGATCCGTTCTTTGAAGAAACGTTCAAACAACTGCTTTGGAACTACGAGCAAGCAAAAGGGTGGCGCGTGCGACACAGCTCCAACGACACGCCGCCCGACCCGACCCGCGATTGGTTCGAGACGGGCAAGCCATATTACAAAATGCCGGTGACCGAGGACGGTTGGTACAAAGTGACGAAAGCGCAACTTGTGGCAGCGGGCGCGCCGCCGAATTTGATTGATGTGCCGACATTGAAAGTGTTCTACAAGGGAAATCAAATTCCGATCGTCGTTCGTCCCGACACCAGCGTCGAGTTCTACGGCTTACGAAATTTGGGCGACTCGACCTACACCGACTTCTTCACCGACACCAGCGCCTACTGGCTGACGTGGGGCGGTGCGGCAGGGCTTCGCTTCACGCCGGCGTTTGTGGATTCCGTTCCACCGCTACAACCATTTCAAACCGCGTACGCGACTCTTCACATGGAGAAGAATGACGAGTACTACGAGGGTTTTCAAGAACAGCAAATCGTTGATCCAGAAACAGGACCACTTGAAGGATGGGGATGGCGGCGGGAAGACCAATGGTTTTATCCCGGGACTATTGACACCTTCCAATTTCGCCTTGATGACCTGGCTACGGGTACGTTCGGCGGAACGACGCTCCGAATACGACTGGTGAGCAATACACCCAATCTCGCAACACCAAATCATCTTGCGCGATTTTGGATCAATGACTCTCTCGTTGGTGAACATTCGTTTCCTGGGCTGACAAGTTCAATCGCGCTCATCTCTGTCTCGCCGGCGTTTTTGAATCGCGGGAACAATGTTCTCCGAATTCAATCAATCCAAACTGGAGCCTCAGTCAACAAGTTCTATCTCGACTGGTTTGAAATTACCTACGCTCGTGAGTTCCGAGCGGTACAAAACATTGTCGAACTGCATAGACCAACAAGTCCGTTCCAGCGCATCAATTTCGAGATTCAAGGATTTACCCATCCTCAGATTGAGTTGTATGATATTCGAACTGGAAGACAAATTACCAGCACACGAATCGCTGCGTCAGGATCGGCATTCGTTCTTACCGCGCGAGACTCCGTAGCCTCGGCGCGGCACTATGTCGCATTTGCCGTCGGCGCCGCGCGACCGGTGGCGTTCGTTACGCAAAAGTACTTTACCGATATTCGCGTCAATGCGCAGGGCGCCGACTACATCGTTATTACGCATCGCGATTTCCTCGCCTCCGCACAGCAACTCGCAACGCACAGACGACTCCGGAACGGGGTGCGCACGAAAGTGATTGATGTGGAGGACATCTATGACGAATTCAACTACGGCATCATGAACGGGACGAAGTTGAAACCGTTCATGCGTTACGCATACGACAACTGGCAAGCACCGCGTCCGTCATCGCTATTGTTGTTCGGCGACGCCTGTTGGGACTTTCATCGCTTCGACCGCGCGACAAGGAGCATCAACTATGTCCCGTCGTACGGCGTTCCAGTGACCGACGACTGGTTCGTTTGTTTCAACCCGGACTCGGCTTATTTGCCAAACATGTATGTCGGAAGAATTCCTGTTCAGAATCCTGCCCAGGCAAACAGCGTTGTTGCGAAGGTTATGGGCTACGATTCATATGTTCTCGGTGAATGGAACAAGAACTTCTTGTTCGTTGCCGGAGAGAATACCTATTTTCATTTCCTCTCGAATCGCTTGATCAATGAGAAGGTCATGCCGCCCCCCATTGGTGGGAGATCTTCCACCGTGTACAAGACAACCTCCGGCGCAGTCAGTGGCGAGCAAACTGCTCTCATGAAAGAAATCATCCGCAACGGCACCGCATACTTGAATTTTATCGGACACTCCGGCGGAAGAATCTGGGAAGTGGATATCGGACCTCCCAGTGAATTGGAAAATACCAACGGCATGCTTCCCTTTGTCTCCTCAGTCAGTTGCAATGTCGGCGGGTTTGCCAATCTCACGAACGTGCTGGCGGAGGATTTCATTCTTGCCGACAATCGCGGTTCGATCGGATCATGGGCATCATCTACGCTTGGGAGAGCGGATCTTGGGTACATACTGCAAGACGGATTTCTCCAGACCATGCGCGATTCCATACGCGGGTTTGGGCCCCTCACGTTCGTACCACGAGTGAGAATGTTGCGCGGCGGTGGCTTCTACCAAACCATCGCCGTTCGAACAAACAATTTGCTCGGAGATCCGCTGTCGCGCTTCGCGTTGCCGGAACGTCCGGACCTCGCCATGCTCGAGCAGGACATCATCATCAGCAACCCTGCACCGACGACGAACGATTCCGTTGTGACTATCAAAGTCAAAGCGAAGAACTTTGGACTCGTTCCGACCGACAGTGTCGGCATTCGCGTGACCGATACATACAATGGCACGACGACGATCCTCGTGGAGAGGAAGTTTGCGCCGATACGCCAGAGCGACTCGCTCACGATTCAATGGCGCAATATGCACCAGGTGGGGCTCCACACAATCACCGTGAGTATAGACCCCGAAAACAGAATCGCTGAAGTCTCTGAGATGAACAACACGACGGCGAAGAATCAATATGTGTACGCGAATTTCCTCACGACTGTGAAGCCGATTCGCAACATGGTGGTTCCACCCGGTGTGCAGCGGCTTGTCGTAACGAGTCCTGTAGGTGTGGACTCCTCTGGTTTTTCTTACGCGTTCGAGCTTGATACCGTTGATACGTTCGACTCGCCTGCACTGATTTCGTCCGGACCAATCACGCCGACAAACGTGACGGGAGAATGGAGCACACCATCATTGCCCGAAGGGCGTGTGTACTTTTGGCGCGCACGTACGCTCTACGGGACGACCTTAGGCAGATGGGTTGAGTCAGCATTCATAACGGCGAACGACGCTCCCACGCTTCCTGTCGTGCGTTGGCGAGAACACTCTCGACAACAATTCCGCCGTGACAATCTATTTCAGGCAACCGCAACGGACAGCGGCGTGACTATTGCCGTCTCACCTCTGATCAATATGTTCGTTCGATCAGTTGGAGATGCACGTGACGGGTTGATCGAGTACTACAGCGTCATCAAGATGAATGAACTGCGCATTACCGGGTATCCGCCTTCGGCTGGCGGTTTGGGATTTCTGGCAATGCGTCTCAACACCTTTACGGCAATTCCAGATTTCCGCGCGTTCCATCCCGAGGTGGATTCCCTCGTTCAGTCGCGACGGATGGTCAACTTCATTGACAGCACACAAGTAGGTGAGTTCCTCGCTTTCTCAGTGATTGAGAATGGATCATACGGCGTGACCGAAAGTCTGAAGGTCGCGCTCGAGCGGCTCGGAAGCACGTTCATCCGCCAACTTGCATGGGGCGACAAGTGGGTGTTCATCGGCAGAAAAGGCGCCAACGGTCCGGGAATGGTTCCCTTCGAAGCCATGAGAGCTCGCCTGGATACCGCCGCGGCGATTGTCTCAATGCAGTTGCCGAGCTACTATAGAATAGGAACCGGATCGATCACAACTCCCGACCAGTTACTTGCTCCGTCGTGGAATTCATTTCGGTGGCAACTGGCAGGACAGCCGACGACAACGGGAAGAATTGCCTTTCTCGGCGTTCGTCCGACTGCCACGGTTGACACGCTTGGGATATTTCCGAGGGACAGCACGAACATTGACCTGAGTTTTCTCAACACGATCACGTCGGGAGAACGGTATCGCAGTTTGCGAACTGGCGCGCTGCTTTCGACAACGGATGCAACGTTGACGCCTCGCCTGACGCAATGGGAGATGGATCTCATCGCGCCTGCCGACCTTGCCGTGAGCACGCAATCAATCGCAGGCGCCGAGCCTGCCGCTGCGCGCAACATCGAGGTAACGGTGTATAACATCGGCTATCAAGACAGCGACAGCTCCACCGTGACGCTTGCGGTCTATGATAGGCAGAACCGTGCACGACAGCTCGCGAGCGTTCCGATGCTGCCAATCACCGTCGGCAGTTCTCGTACCGTAACGATCCCAATCACGGTAACGAATCTCTCGCGACGGGTGACATTGCAAGCGTCGGTGATTCCGGCAAAGCGGGCGAAGGATCTTGTTGCCGAGAACAACACTGCGCTCTACTCGTTCATCAACAACACGGGATTTGTTGCGTCGGATATCGTGGTGTATTCCGATGGCACGCCGCTGATGGACGGCGATCTCGTGAGTGCTCAGCCGCAGCTTATGCTCAACATGCCAACGCACGGTGATCAACAGATCACGCAACGAGAGGTGCGTCTCTTCGTCAATGACCGACATGCGGGCACATGGACCTCTGCCGCCGGAGAGGTGGAACCGCACTTCACGCCCCAATTGCCGGATGGAAACGTTCAGTTGAAGTTCGCGGTCACGCAGGTGAATGGCTTCGGGGAGGCAGATTCGCTGGACCGCATGTTGACTGTGAACGTGTCGCGTGAAAGCAGAATCATGGAGATGTTCAATTATCCGAATCCGTTTGCGACGGAGACGTATTTCACGCTCAAGCTCTCCGGCTCACGGGCGCCCGAAGAACTGGCGATTCGCGTGTTCACTGTTGCGGGAAGAAAGATACGCGAGTTGCGAGTTCCGTCGTCATCATTGCATGTCGGATTCAATCGCATCTATTGGGATGGGCGCGATGAACAAGGCGATGAACTGGCAAACGGTTACTACTTCTATCAAGCAACGATGAAGGGTGAAGGGAATGTGCAGTCTGAAATTCGAAAATTGGTGAAGGTCAGGTAGAAGGTCAAAAGGGTTACGATGGGCACGTGCGCGGAAGGCGGATGCACTTGCCACGATGTCCTGCGGCTTCCCGCGGCGCAGGAGAATAGGTGGACGATGTAGCCCGTCTGCAGCCCCAAAAAAAATCGCGTAGGCATGAGAGCACCGCCCGTCTCGAAGTGAGGCGGGCGTTTTCTTTAGTGGTCGGTTGGCGCGGGGTGCTTCGGTTTGGTTGGAGCAAGCCCGGGCACTTCGCTTGCGCGATTGAGATTGCCGAAGATGCGATTTGCATCGGAGGCAGTGACCACGCCGCTCATGTTGACGTCGCTGAAGAGATAGCCGGTAAGGTTGAGTGCCGCAAAGACATCGTTGGCGTCGGCGGCTGTGATGATTGCCGACCGATTTGCATCGCCGGCGACCATGCCGAAGACGCCCGTCTCTAGCGCGTTCATGGGCTGACTGCCGAAGGCTTGCGATTGGCTCGTCGAGAAATCATGCGTCGTCGTTGTCGTTCCTAAAGAGAGCGCGTTGCTGCTCATGATGGTCAGATGGTTGCGATGATACAGCGTGACGTAGTAGCTTCCGCTCGACAGCAAATCGAACTTGAGGGGTGATGTTGCATCGAGATCAACGATCGCTCCGCTTGCCTTTACGAATGCCGACCTTCTCGCTGCACGCGTTGCGCTTCCGGTTCCTGTGCGCAACTCGACGAGCATCCAATCCACGATGCTGTCCGGAATCGCGGCAACTCTCTCCGAGCCGGCGAACGACCAGGGCGAAACACTATATGGTTGAGTCAGTGGCATGGTGGAGCGAAGGTCTGTTCTCATTGTGTGCGTCGTCGTCGAGTACGGTCCTTCGAGATATGCCTTGCAGTTCACCTTGACGAACGATTGATACGCCGGACCGAAGGTTACGGCGAGCGATGAGCCGAAGGCAGGACCCGGAGTCACCGGCGCGCCGGCGCTGACGAAACGATACGTGACCGCGCTCGTTCCGGTTCCGTTTTCCGCTCCAATCAAATGCGGAAAGGTGTGCGCGTTGTAGGCGGACATGAATGCCGCGCCGGTTTGCGATGAATCGAATTGTACGGATGCGAATGAATTTACCGAGTGCGCCGTCGAGAAGCGCATCTGCACCTGAAACGTGACGTAGTCCGTTGCTGATGTTTCAGCGTTGTAGCGCGGCGCCCGCGCGTACGTAACGATCAGCAGGTCACCGTCCACTTTGTAGCTGAGACGATTCACGGGCACGTCCTCGTCGGTAAAATCAAAATCCATCCACATCGGATAGAGCGCTGCGTTCGGTGTTGCGCCCGACGGAATGGAGGACGGCAGGAAACTGTCGTAGCCCGCGCGAAATGAAATGATCCCGTTTGTACTCACGAACACCGTATCGCCATGGTTTGTGCCGAACAACCGAAATGTTTTCCCGGGCAGTATTCCTGTGAGAGTGAAGTAGCCGTCATCGGGATCACCCGTGAGCGCAGCGACTGCGGCGCCGTTCACAATCAAATCGGTGCTGCCCGTTGTGTCGCGCCACCTGAACTCGGGTTGCGACGGCGCATTGTTGCCGGGGAGTGAGTTTGTAAAGTAATACAGGTCGCTGCCGAACAAGCCGTTCGAGCCGAAGTTGTAGTTGCCTGCATTCACCGTTGCGTTCACCGTGTCGTTCGATCGTGCTTGGTCGGATGCGAGTTGTGTGTAGCAGGAAACGCTGTACGCCCCGCTCATCGTCGGAGTAAAGGTCGAGGCGAATGCGACATCGCGTGCACTTCCTGCGGCGAGCGTCTCGCTGATGGTGCTGGTGTACAGAAAGCCGCTGGGTCCGACGATTCGCATCGTTATCGAAAACGGGGTCGTCTGGTTGAGTGATCCGAAATTTTTGATGGTGGCACGCGGGGTTTGCGGAAACGGGAGGTTGATAAAGTAGCGGGGTGTGACAATGCCGGCAACCCCGACATCGTTGGCAAACAAGGCACTGACTTTGATGTTGTCCAGATAGAGGTTGTTGCCGAAAGCGCTCTTCGCCACGAAGCGAATCTTGTTCGTTCCGAGAGGAAGCTGATAGGACTTCGACGCCCACTGCGTTGAATTCGGAACGAACGAGGAGAATGACGGCGGCGCCGTCACCATGCCTGTTCCGACCGTAGCCCCGCCGGGCAAAGCTATGAGGCGCGAGTAACTCGTTCCGCCGTCGGTTGACGTTTCGATGATCAGCGAATCTACTTCGGTCTTAAATGTCGCGTAGGCATGATCGAAACTCAGCGAGTCGCCAGAGGTTGTGGCGGAGAACGACGGGGTGATGAGCGACTGTATCGTTCCCGCGGCGGCTTCGAAGAAGCCAAAGAGAGACGAACCTGAGCTTTGTCCGTACGCGCCGATGAGCGATCGCTCCCAATACAACGTTCCAGTAAAGTCAACAGCCCAGCCCGAGGGCGGATATGTCGGTGATTCGAAGTCTTGGAAGAGTTTTGTTTGGCTGATACCGAGAGATGTTGTAAGGAGTACGAGGGCAGCAACGTGTCTCATATTGGGCGTTGTTTAGTAAGCGACTGCTCCAATATATGTAATCTCAACATGAGTTTCTTTGGACCTTCGCGGTACGAACGCACGAGAATCGTGATGGTTTTTTCCGCAGCAGGCTCCGTGAAAGAAAACGCCAACCGTGAGGCGGTTGGCGTTTTCGGTGGCGGTTTCGTGCCGAACCCTATTTCGCGACGATCATTTTTCTTGCAGCCGACCTTGTCGCGCTCTCGAGCTTGTAGAAATACATTCCGCTTGAGAGAGTCGCGGCGTCGAACGTCACGGTGTAATACTTCTCTCCTTCCGCAATCCCGTCGAACAACGTTGCGATGCGCTGGCCGAGCGTATTGTATACGGTGAGCGCAGCGCGCTCCGTTCGTTCAACACTGAATTTGATTTCCGTGGAGGGGTTAAATGGGTTTGGATAGTTTTGCGACAGCGAAAACTCCTTCGGCGCGCCGGCGCTCTCTCGTACATCTGTTGCACCACTGTTGCCGATACCAAAACGATTGAATTGTCCGATACCGTTGGCGGTTGCAGTATAAGGTCCTGCCCCGCTGATGGTCGCTGGTATTTCAGCCCATTGCGATCCGACATTTTGCAAGACGGAAACGGGGCTTGAGGGATTGAAGAGCGTTCCGTGTTCCGCAGCGTTCCACTGAAACGTGAGCGTGGCGTTGCTGCCACCGAGAGTTCCCTCGGAAATAATCCACTGGCGGTTCACCACACGCAACAAATTGCCCGGAACGGGAGGATCAAACGTCTCTCCTACGCGCACGCTAAAGGCGTCCACCGCTCCTCCATTCGTAATCGTAACGGGGTTGTAGGAAACATCCGTTCCCACTGGAAAACTCGTTGCCACGTTTCCGACTCCTTCACGCTGCAACGAACCTATTCCGAGCGTTTTGATATAGGAAGCCGCTCTTGCACCCGTAATATTTCCGTCCACGCCAATGACCATGCCGGCGCTGTTCGTCAAACGTACGTGACCCCCGACCAGCGTCAGAGTGCCGAGCACGCGCACATTCTGCGCGACGTTGACAGCTCCTCCCGATTTCGAGATCGTGAGGTCGGCGAAAGTTATTGGAGCCGTGACTGTTTGGTTCAGAGGTCCTGCGAAGGTTACTCGCCGCCCGTTATGCGTAAACGTTCCGTTCACCTGCAGGTGCCGCTGCACGATCAAGTCGCCTCCCGTATTGTTCGAGAGCACGAGAGTTCCCGCATTCCCAACAATAACATCGCAATCCACAGTCGCTGACCCGTACGAATTCCCGAAGGAAACCGTACCGGCTGCCACATGTAAGTTGCCGGACACTAACCAGGTCGCGTTCGTGGCGCTACGGGTGATAGTTCGGCCGGGGGAGTTCATGGTAAGATCATACACGTTTAGCGTGCCAACGTCTTCCCAATCACTTGTTCGATTGAAGACGTAGCTGTTACGCGCAAAGGGCCATGTGGAGTTTCCATCCTCCGTTCCGTTGATGATGTAATAGCGTTCGTAACGCGCGGCAGTTCCGATAGCGCCGCCCGTGTTCTCCAGCGGCATTGTGCCGTACACCGAGCCGGACGCGCTGGTCACGTATCCAAACCAGGCAAATGCAGCGGGACGCCCCCCAAGGGATGCCCATGGAATTGCGAATTCTCGAACAAGTCCTACGCTTGCATAGTCACCAGCCGAAGTGGTCGGCGCCGACCATCCGCCGCTGACAGCACTGCGGAGTTCGCGCACGCCGTCCTTGAAATAAAGCAGCCGGTCGGCACGAAACGGGAGTGCAGCAAAACTGGTGTTGTCATACGGTTGGCCTGCTAGCGTTCCATTGGTGTCTGTCCCAGCGTTGATAGGTGCGATAGGATTGACGTCAAGATAGACGATCGCGCCATCGGCCGTTACGGCGCCGACGATCGCGACATATAATTTTGTCGCGTCCCACGTCATGTACCATGTTTGGCTTCCGTTCGTATACCGATTCGCGCCGTCGGAATGGATTCCATACTCGTTAGTAGTAATTACTCCGTCCACTCTGGGCGTAGTAAACTGCGCCATAGCCGGAGCAATTCCCCCCAAGAACATGAGTGCCCCTGCAAGAGTTGCACGCATAAAAGTGTACCTCCGAAAAGATTGTGGATGAATGCTCTAAAGTGTTTGGTAGGGAGGATGGGGTAATCCTCAAAGTAAAGATACAATATGAAGTCTCGCTTTTCAAGCAGAAGGTGAACTCAGTTGGGTGAAAATTATCGAACGCTGCCCCTTGCGAGCGGGCATGGGAACAACCGAAAGCACAACAGCCTCGATAGTGTCGAGGCTGTGCAAAGAAGGGTGCCCATAAGGATGTGCTCACTTCATCATCAGGAGTTTTCGTTGTTCCGTCTTCTCACCTGCAGTCAGCTTGTAGATATACATGCCCGAAGCGAGCGCGCTTCCATCGAATTCCCGCTGATGAGTTCCTGCAGGGAGATCGGCATCAACAAGCGTTGCTATGTCTCTTCCCGTCACATCGTAAACTTTGAGCAGAACTTTTCCTGCCGTTGGAATGACAAAACGAATCGTTGTCGTCGGGTTGAACGGGTTAGGAAAATTCTGGTGCAGCGCGAATTCGAGCGACGCGTTCGAACCGATTCCTGCAACAACATCGTTCGTCACGACAATCGGATCGCTGAAATGCTCTGTGCCATCCAAGTCAACTTGTTTCAGCCGATAGCGAAATGTTCCTGCTGGTGCAGAGTGATATGTCCACGCATACGATCGCGGCTCGACTGTTGTTCCGTTGCCTGCAACGAAACTGTTCGGTACGTCCACGAACGATGAGGCAGAGAGTTCTGCGCGCTGCAATATGAACCCGTAGTTGTTCGTTTCCGAGATGGTTCGCCATTCGAAGCGAATTGCACGCAATGGTTGAAGCACGGTCGCTGCGAATCCTGCAAGTTGAACCGGCAATGAAGTGCTGAAGGTAATCGACGTTTTCGGGTCACCGATGACGACGTCCATCCATGAAATGAGATAGGATGCCATGAAATAACTCTCGGCGAGATTATAGTGTGAAATGTACCTATCAAAGAGAACATGCGGTCTCGCCATTGCATTGGAGTATGGCTCATACACGTAGCCCTTCACGCCGCTGATGCCCTCAGCAATCAAGTCCGCAATCAACGATTGCCCATAGCTTGGCGGGCTCGTGAACGAACGTGCCGATGTCGAAACGTATGTCTCCGCGATGGCACCGGGTGTATACGTGTTGTGAGGAATTGCATACTGCGTATACATATGGTGAAAATTGTCATTGCTCCCCCAACTGACGTACCCGAGTAAGTTATGCTTGTACGTCTGGTAAACGCTTGTCGAATCGAATAAGACCGACTTGCCACGATCAGCAAGGATCGTCCGAGCCGTTGCGAGGTACGTATTGAGTGAGGATATTCGTGCTGGATCTTGATCGAGGACGACTGCATTGCCATTCGAAACGACGACATTCGGTCCGCTACGATCAATCAACGCAAATATATCGTTGACCGAATATCCATCGAGTCGCGTGACGAGATAAATCCCATACACCGATCTCGAAAACGGCGCGCTCTGGTAAAAGTACGGCGAGATTTGCGCGCCTTCCTTGCCGATGTGCGTCGCATACGATCCGAGTATCAGCATCAATTCGCTTTCCACCGATGACGATGGAGAGGATATAGAAAACGTCGAGCCCCGGTTTACCTTTAACGGTACACCTTTCGTCGTCACAAGGTAGTTGATCGAATCGCGAAGGTTGTTTACTAACAGATGGCTTTCCACTTGCGAGCGAAGAAGGTTGAACATCGTGCTGTCAATTTCTTCCGTCGTGTCTACCTGGACATAAATCTTGTTTGCAGTTGGGATGCCCCTTTCGGCCGCAAAGTAGTTTCCAATGATTTGTGACGCTGTGCTATTGGCGTTGATAATGACAGCCACGTCTTTGTACGAAATCTCCGCATCGGCAAGAACGGTAACGAGGCAGCAGAGTATGGCTGCGATAGTAATCTTCATCATGACAATGAATCTCCCTTGACTTTCCTTGAGAGGAAAATTTCACGGAGTGTGCCATGAACCTACACTGCAGGAATGGAGAGAGGTTGCGCTATAACCTATGAATAATGTGTGTGTTGCAGGGGCATTGCGGCGGAGTTCGGTTACAGTATACAGACAAGAGAAACATGCGGTGAGAATGTTTGACTGTGATTGTACAAATTACAGAACCACGAAAAAAGAAACGGCGAGCCGCTTGGACGACCCGCCGCCGTTACACCTGATGCGTTAGCGCAGTAGCGTACTATTTGACCAGGAGGAGCTTCTTCATCTCGACTCTTGTACCGCTTTGTAAGCGATAGTAGTACATGCCGCTGGAGAGGTTGGCTGCATCGAATCGCACCGTATGATACTTGCCGGCTTCGGCAACGTCGTTATAAAGTGTTGCGACTTTTTGCCCAAGGGTATTGAACACCTCAAGGGACGCCGGCGCCGTTACCTCGACCGAGAACTTGATTTCCGTCGAAGGGTTGAACGGATTCGGATAATTCTGCAAGAGTGCGAACTGCAGCGGCGCCGTTTCACCAACGCTTGTCGGACTGCTGACTTGAATGTGCTCAGTGAAATGTTCAGTACCGTCGAGATCTACCTGGCGTAAGCGATACTGTGTAGCACCTACCAGCGGGGTGTTATCGGTGTAGCTGTAATACTGCGGCACATTCGTCGTCCCATGTCCGGGAACAAAACTGCCTGCGATTTCAGTCCAAGCAGTAGTTTGCGCCAAACGCTTTTGAACGAAGAATCCATAGTTGTTAAGCTCGCTGATCGTCATCCAATTCAAGCGGACGTGATTGTTTTGAATGACCGACGCGGTGAACGAGCCGAGTTGAATTGGCAATGAGTACAGATCACTGGTGATGCCGAATGCAGAAAACGCCGTAAATCCGGATGCCGACGATGTGAAGGGACCTGTTGGAAAGGACCCGCCCTCTGTTGCCGCTGTAGCTACCCACTGCGTTCCGTTGTACCGTGCAATGTAATTGTCGGTTGGGTCAAACACCACGCTATTGAAATCCGAGGCAAGATACTGGAGTGTCAACGTTACGTTGCTTCCTCCTGCTACAGCTTCAGTAATGATCCAGGCAACGTTGACAACTTGGTCTGGATTTACGGGGGGTACTAACCCGGTAAAGCCGGTTTGTGCGCGCACAGAGAAGATGTCAGTCGTTCCCGAGTTGTTGATGATCACTGGGTTGTATGATGACGACGATGCGCTGACAGGAAAGAGAACATCTGTCCCACCTCCAACGCCCGCGCGGGTAAATACCCCAGAGCCATTGGTAACGAGCCAGCCATTATTGCCGCCTCCGACAAGAGTCCCGGATAGAATCAAGTTGTAGTCCCCCAAGAATATATTCTGCTGCGTAAGTGTGAGCGTACCGGTGACGGTCATGTCATTTTGGAGGGTCAACGACGCTCCGCCGGATTTGAACATCGTGACATTGTTGAATGTTGCGCCCGTGGTGTTTGTGTAGGTAGCGTACGTTGTCCCGTCGAAGACGACAGTGCCGCCAGAGGCATCGAAGGCTCCACCGCTGAGTGTGAAAGCTCCAGAGATAGTTCCACCGACGTGAAGCTCAGCGCCTGGTTCGAATGTGAGTGTCCCCGCAGTCATCGTAAACGAATTCACGCTTGCCGTTACGACATGTACGTTGCAGGTTGCTGAACCAGTACCGTCAATGATGACGGCGTCACCGGCAGCTGGTACGGCTCCTCCCGACCAGTTTGCAGCTACGTTCCAACTCGTTGACGAGTTGGATATCCACCTTCGTGTCGCAGCGCTTGCGGACGCGAGCGAGAGCACCGATGCGAGAAAGATTGCCAATGATCTCATGTTACTCCCCTTGTGATGTATTGAGATTTGTTTGTTTGATCTATGTCGTTGCCGTCATTATCCCGCTTGGGGAATTCTTTACAAGCAAGTGTCAACCCGCGTGGTGAAGAATCGGAACTTGCGTGTAAGTCTGGTAAGCATTTCGAATGGACGATCACACATGAGTGTCTCGTTCTTGATCAAAATAGCTAATTGGTTGTCATGTTAGCAATAGTACACCCGACAATGACGACAATTCTTGTAACCAAAAGAAACTGCGAACGAAGTTTCCTGTTTTTTATTGATGCGACATCATTGAGGCACCTCTTGCGGCGACGAAGGGCAACTGGGGGGCGTTGTCGGATTCGGCTCTTCTCAGACAAAAAGAAGCAGTGTCAAGTTCGGAAATTCTTTAAGCGAAGTTGGTGACAGTGGTCAAAAAAAAAGAAAGTCTGGGACGATCACCAGTCACATCCCCGTGATCTGAAGCGGCGCTACTCACTGCATGTACTTGCCGAGCGGCAAAAAAAAAAATGGCGAGCGGGATAATCCGCTCGCCATCAAGAAAAGGCTTAGCGCAATTCGAAGATTCGTGCTGCGTTACTTCATGACGATCAACTTTCGGATTGCAGTCTGCTCGCCGCTCCTCAGAATGTAGTAGTAAACGCCGCTCGCCAAGTCTGCGGCATCGAATCGCACTCGATGATCGTATCCCGCTTCAGCAACTCCATCGAACAACGTTGCAACTTTTTGTCCGAGTGCGTTGAACACATCGAGCGTTGCCTTCTCGGTCCTCGCAACGGAGAACCTGATTTCAGTCCAGGGATTGAAGGGGTTCGGGTAGTTTTGCATGAGGGCGAACTCTCTCGGCACTGCTTCGCCAACATCTGTAGGAGAATGCACGGTGATAGGCTCGGAGAAGTGAACCGTTCCGTCAAAATCAATTTGCTGCAATCTGTACTGTATGGTCAAACCGATTGCGGTGTGGTCAGTGTAAGAATAATCTCGCGGCTCGTGCGTTGTTCCGTGACCGGCTACAAACGAGTGTTGGATAGTCTCCCAATCCGATAAGCCATCCATCCTGCGCTGCACATAGAAACCGTAATTGTTCAACTCACTGATCGTTCTCCAGTTCAAACGTACGCGCTCCTCGCTGATGCGCCGGCCGGTGAATGATGCGAGCTGAACGGGCAGCGACCCTTGCGCATTATTGCCAACCCCAAACGGTGAGAACTCTGTGAAACCGGAGGCGGTGGCAGTGAAAGGACCGGTTCCTCTGAGCACAGCAGTCGTTCCGTTCCATTGTGTGCCAGTCCATCGTCCGATTTGCACACCGTTGGTGACTGGGTTGAATTGTGAACCCATTGAATCGGTGTTGTTCCACTGAAGCGTGAGAGTCACGTTGCTCCCACCTGGCGCTGCTTCGACAATTGTCCATTGGCGTGTGAGCACATGGTCGGCAAGGTTCGGCGGGTTAGTCGAATCGAACGAACTTTGTACTCGTACGGCAAAATTGTCGGCTGTGCCGCTATTGTTGATGGTGACAGGATTATATGTTGTGCTTGTGCCGACAGGAAAGACGAAATCGGTTGAGCCACCAACGCCGTTGAGTTGCAGCGATCCGGACTCTGTTGTCGCGACGAAGCTCGCGGCGGAACCGCCCGTAATCGTTGCACCGACGGCAAGGATGAGCGAGATGTTGCCGAGCAGAATTCTCCCGTTCGTTAGTATCAAACCGTCGTTGACGGTTGTGGTGGCGGTAAGAACCAGTCCCGCATCGTTGTCAATCGCCAGGTAATCGAATGTCACGCCCCCACCGGTGACTATCTGCGGCGCCGTTCCGTCGAAGGTTATGGTGCGATGGTTCGGGGTCAACGTCCCGTTCACAACGAGATTGCCACCGAGGTTCAAATCGCCGCCGATGGCTGTGGAGAGTGTTATCGTTCCTGTGGATGCAACGGTGACATCGCCCGCAACGGAGGCAGCATCGGTCACGGAGCCGAACGAAATCGTGCCATTCTCGATACGCAACGCGCCGCCGATAGTCCATGCACCAGTGCTGCGCGTAATCGTTCGGCCCGGGGAATTCATTGTAAAGTCGTACACCGTGATAGCGCCAAACGTGCTCTCATCGGTGGCGCTATTGAAGACGTAACTGTTGCGTGAGAACGGCCGAACGCTCGCGCCGTCGTTTGTTCCGTTGACGATGTAGTAGCGCGCGTAGCGAGCGCCAACGCCGATCATACCGCCGGCGTTTTCGACGGGCACTTGCCCGTATACGAAACCTCCACCGGATGTCGCGTAGCTGTACCACGCAAAGCTCGCGGGTCTGCCGCCGAGCAACGACCATGGGATCGCAAGCTCGCGAGTGTTGGTGCCGGCGTTCTCGGCGTAGCTGCCGAATCCGGTGCTTGCCGCTGTCCATCCGTTGGAACTGTTCGATGTTCGATATTCCCTATACCCGCTCTTGAAATAGGTGACGAAATCCGCGCGGAACGGAAGCGCCGCAAAGTCGGTGTTATCGTACGGTTGTCCGACGATTGTGCCATCGGCATTTGCGCCACCGTTGATCGGGATGAGCGGGTTTTTATCAATGTAGAGAACTGCACCCTCATTGATGTTCGCGGTCGTGAGCGCGAGATACAGGTTGGTGTTGTCCCATGTCATGAACCACGTTTGGCTTGCGTTGGTCTCTTGATTTTGACCGTTGGTGTGGATGCCGTATTCACCCGCAGAGATGATCCCATCAATTGACGGTGTGTTGAATTGTGCAAGCATCGGCGGTGCGCTGATGAGCATCAGCATGCTAAGTATTGATGGTACGAGTCTCTTCATGGTTATTCCCCTTGTGTTGTGACTTGTGCGAGGCTGGATTCGTTGGGTGCAAGCTAAAGAAATGCTCAGGAAGAGTCAATCCCACAATGGTACCTAAAACCCGATTTAGCATCACGCAAAGCCGCAATGCCGCCAAGTCTGTCTTGGAAATTTACTGAAAAGGAATTCACCGAGCAGGTGAAGGATGTGAAGTTATTTGTAAAGTGCATACAAGCAATTACTCTCAACCATCCTCCACTTCTTTGCGGCTTCGCGTCTTTGCCTGCCTGCCGCAGGCACGCCTTGAGATTTCTATGTCGGATTTCAGGTGGTAGAGCTTGTGTGAAATCGATATGTAGAGCGATTCTCCAGAATCGCTCATTTCGCGAGCAGGAGCGACCCTGGAGTGGCGCTCTACATGATTCTCACACAGGCTCGGCACGAGTGTGCCCTTACTGTCCGTCTCTGGAATACGGGGAGACGTGGCTCGCGCGTCAGAGGCATGCGCGGGGAAGGCGGATGTGTTTTCCACGAAGTAGACTGCCTTCCTGCGGCGCAGACGAATGGCGGGACGATGTAGCCCGTCTGCAGCCCCAAAAAAAAATCGAGCGTACAGCAGACACTATCGGCAAAAAAAAGGAGCGAGCCTCCTGAGAGAGGCTCACTCTGATTCATACATCCTTGCGAGAGCGCTCGCCTACTTGAGGAGGATGAGTTTCTTGAACGCACTGTTGGCGCCGCTCTTCAAGCGATAGAAGTAGGTGCCGCCTGCAAGGTTCGTCGCGTCGAAGCGGACGGTGTAATACTTGCCAGCCTCAGCAACGGCGTTGTAGAGAGTCGCGACGTGTTCTCCGAGCGCGGTGAACACTTCGAGCACCGCATGATCGGGTTTCTCGACGGCAAACTCGATACGCGTTTCCGGGTTGAACGGGTTGGGATAGTTTTGTTTCAGCGAGAATTGTTTCGGAGCGACTTCACTGACGTTTGTCGGTGAGCTGACGGTGATCGGTTCGGTGAAGTGAACCGTTCCATCCAAATCAACCTGCTTCAGGCGGTACTGAAGCGGGTGGCCGAGGGCAGCGTTATCAAGATAGGAATAGGTTTGTGGTTCGCTCGTGGTGCCTCTGCCCGGGCGAAACGAACCGGGAATCTCATCCCATTGCTCTCCGTTTGCTGCTGTTCGCTTCTGAACGAAAAACCCGTAGTTATTGAGTTCGGTCGCTGTTCTCCAGTCGAGTCGCACGCTGGTTGCGTTGATGCGTTGGCTGGTGAACGACGCAAGTTGAACGGGAAGCGAACCACCACTTGTCGTGTGATAGGATCCTCCGCTCATTGTACTAAAGTCCGCATTGAAACCAGGGTTGCCGCCTGTTCGATTGCCCGGCACGGTTACGTCAGAGAAAAACGCTGTGGAGCTGACGACAAAGGCAAACACTTCGATTTGCATTGCGGACGTTGCACCGATTTGCGCAAAGGGAATTCGCATTTCTAATCCTTGGGTTGCACCGCCGCCATTGTTGAATGCAAACGTGATAGTGTTCTGCCCGAAGACTGTGCCGCCGGCAGAGCTATTTGTTGCAGAGGTTCCGGTCTGATTGCAGCTTCCCTGAAACTCGATTACCGAACTCGTCACATGTTTTGCTGCATCGAAAAAGACTGATGAAGACCCCCCACCGGGATTGAAGGCAAACATGTAATCAACTTCGAAGTCAGCCTTGAAATTGACATTGCCGCCATCGTTGTTGGCGCCGATGTAGTGTCCGCCCGTGCTTTGAATCCCAAGTGCTTGTCCAGAAGCCTTTCCTGTGGGCGAGCCGGTCCCCGTAACATTCAGCCAGACTCCAATGCCGTCATTGCTGCCAGTGTTGAGCTTCCCTGCGACGCCAAGATACAAATGCGAATTGCCGACATCGGGATAGTAGTAGATCTTGGTAACGTCAATGTTTGAACCGAAACCGGAGTTGCTGTTGGCTTTCGTCGCGAGCAAGATATATTGCGCGTCGCCCAAATCGCCGTCAACGGTCGGCTGAGCAAATGCTATACACACGCTCGCCGCGAGCAATGTCGAGAGAAGAAAGGATCTCATGATTCCCCCTTGAAGATTGTGAATGGATACGTCTATGAAAAGGATTGCCCCTTGTTGGTTGGTGGACATAAGTTACACTAACGACGCGACATCTTCAAGTATTTTTTGTTGAGAAGTAAAACGTGAAAAGAAAAAACCCCTCGCCGAGAAAACTCCAGCGAGGGGTTGGAAGCAAATATGGAAGTACAAAAGCTACAGTGTACTTGGGACGGTTTTCTATCGAATGAGCATCAACTTCTTCAGATCGCTTTTCTGCCCCGACTGCAAACGATAGAAGTAGATGCCGCTCGCGAGATTCGTCGCGTTGAACCTCACCGTTTCGTAGAAGCCTGCTTCCACGACATCATCGAACAGGGTTGCGACTTTCTGCCCGAGCAGGTTGAAAATCTCCAGCGTCGCTCGTCCGGTTTGCTCAACGGAAAACTTGATGCTCGTCTCGGGGTTGAACGGATTGGGATAGTTCTGCTTCAGCGCGAATTCGATCGGCGCTACTTCCTTCACGCTTGTTACCGTTGTAACAGTGATCGGCTCGGAGAAGTGCTCGGTGCCGTCGAAGTCCAACTGGCGCAAGCGGTACTGCCATGAGCCGGGCGTTACGGTGCGATCCGTGTAGGTATAATCGTGCGGCTCGTTGGTTGTGCCGTGTCCAGGAATGATCTGCGTGTTCACGTCTGTCCACGCCGTCGTGTTCTGCAGTCGCCGTTGGACGAAGAAGCCGTAGTTGTTGATCTCGCTCAGTGTTCTCCAATCCAAGCGGACTCCTTGCCCGCGAATTTCGCGCGCTGTGAAGGAGGCGAGCACGATGGGAAGTGGGTTTGTATTGTCATTTAGCGTGAACTGCGAGAAACCTGTCAAGCCTGCGACTGTAACAGTGTTGGCAGTGGAATTCGCCGCGCCGCCTTGGTTGATCCATGGGTTTCCTCCCGTCCGTTGCGCGATTGCGAGATTGAGTTCCGGAATCTCGTTGATCTCCGCTGGGTCGAGGTAGTTGAGTGTCAGATCATACGTATAGCCGGAACCATCCGGAACGCTAATGTCCCAATAGCTGCGGATGAAGTTTGCTTGGCCCGTGACGAACGGCGGCGGCAGAGTTCCGGAATGATACCTGAAGTCAACCGATGATGGAACTGTTCCGCCTGCTCCCCAAGTAATACTGCCGAGCGTGCGACCCGCAAATGTGTACGTCGTTGTTGTGCTGTTTGCTGGTGCGCCCGAAGCCGTTGCGCTCGGCGGGATTGATGCCGTGTTGAATTCATCCGCGCCGATGTCCGTTGGCGTACCGACTGTTGAGCTGCGAACACTCGTTGCACCATAGTCGTCTTCGACGAACCCGGAGAGCGTTCCTGCTACACCTTTGCCGTTCACATACCACGACTCTGTGTTGGCAGTGTTGATATTGAGATCTTCAGTACCGCCCGCGATGTTCGTAAAGAGATTTGCGGCGCTGACATTTGCCGCCACTTCACCATGGGAATTTTCATCACGCGTCGGTGGTCCCGTCTTCCACGTCGAGAACGAAACGGCCGTTGCACTCGTCCCATAGTCCATAAAGTTGGCAGCTGTCGTTCCAGTTCCAACAAACACATTGTGGTCGCTAGTCCATGATCCGGTATTTGCAGATTCGTCGCCCATCGCAAAATGATTGGCGGAGCCGCCCGTGCGATTATTGAAGAAGATGTTGTTGCGTGCGGTGAGCGTTGTTGGCGTTGATCCACCGCGCTGCATTGCCCATGTTGCGCTGCCGGTCGCAGTTCCACCGACTAACACCGAGTTGTAATACATCGTGATCGTGTTGCCTGAGAATGCAAAATCGCGAATGCCGTAAATCGTCTGCGCATTGCTGAACAGGGGAACAATCGAGATTTGGTTATTGACGATCGTTACCGAAGTACCTAACCCTGAGCCTCCTGCATAGTTGATGCCCGTCAGTGTGCTCGTGGAACCGCTCGTGCTCGGAATCGAAAAGATTTTGTTGCGCGAGCAGTTGGTACTGAATGCATCATCGAGATTAATTCCCGTTACGGAGCTTGACGTGTTCAGATCTCGGATGGTATTCCGTTGGATGAAGCTATCTCCGAGGCTGTTGAAGTTTATGCCCGTCAACGAGGTGGTACGAGGGGCCTCTTGAAAAATGCTGTTGCCAATGATTACCCAGCTCTGGTTTCCCGTACTCGTGAGGTTGATGCCGTTGGACGTGAAATTCTTCATCGTGTTGTTGCTGACTATGTTGTCCGTGTTGGCGATCGCTGCAGAGGTGCCAGCAGAATACAACAGGTTGGCGGGTACCCCTGCCGCATCTGAGCGATCGCGGATCGTATTGTTGGAAATCGTGTTATTGTCGTTTCCACTCGTGGCGCCCGTGCTAAAGTGAATCACGCCGCTCGTCGTAGAGGTGACGCCGCTCTCAAGTGTCGTATTCTGAACGGTGTTCGTTGAAGCATCATTGATGAAACGAATCACCGCGCCTGCGCCCGTGTTTCGAAGAAGCAGCGAGTTGGATCCGTTCACGCCATTGATCGTCACTCGATCGGCACCATTCAAATTGATGAGCGCCGTGGCGTTCGTTCCGGACACCGTGCGGACGGCAAGAGGAGAATCGCCTGCGCTCGCGCCAAAGTCTGGTCGGATCGTGAGCGTGTAGTTGCCAGCGCCTTCTTCTGTCCATTGATTGAGGGAATTTGCCCCGTCCTCGATGGAAATATCCGATGTTATATTCACGGTGATGCTTCCCGTAACAACGCCGGCGTTGATCGCAGCGAAGAGACCGCCAGCCGCAGTAAGGGAGGTAAAGGTCTCCCCCGCGCCAACATTGTACGAGCCGCTGTAGGAGACGAGCACGCTGTAGCTGTTGATCGTTCCGCCAATGGGAAATGCCGCAGAGGTAAGTGCAACGCTCGACGGTGTTGCCGCAAACGTGCCGGAGTTGATCCCGACGTTCGGCGTTGTCGCGAGGTCTTGTGCCACAACAAAATACTGGACTGTCTGTCCGACTGTAACACCCGTCCCACCGTTCAGAAGGGAGTAATCAATCGTAAAACTAAACGGCGATGTTCCACCGGAGGCTTCTGCATACTTCCAGCCATCTGTGCCGCTGGTATTGTCGTTCAACACGTTGCCGTCGGTCGAGCGCTTGTAGTACACTCTCGGCCGCGTGCCCGCAGTGCCGTTCACGCCGCTATTGTCTGTTATTGTTACGCCGGTAAAACTGCGGTTACTTGTACTTGTTGTGTTGGTGAGATTGGTGTATGAAATTGCTGGACCAGTAAGATCCAAACCGGTGTAGTTGCCCGCGTCCGCGCCGATGTCAACAGGCGTGAAGCTGGCTCGCGTTTGTCCATCGTAGTCATTCGTTACGCCAACATCCGCTCCGTTTCCTTCTGCCACGGTTGCATTCGTCGGATGCAAATGCAAATCAGGAGTGGCATTCGTCGGGTCATTGTACTGCGGATCGGCACTGAAGCTCTGAGCGTCCTGCCCGACAGCGGTTTTCCATGCCGCCAGGTCTGCAACATCCGCTGAGTTAAAGAAGCCGAACACACCACCCGTACCATTGACATAATAGATGTTGTTGTTGATGGTCAAGCCTGTTGGATTCGGAGTGGTACCATTGATTTTTACAGCGTAGTGTTTGCCGGTTGCCCCGCTGTTCGTTCGTGCATTAAAGAAAATGTTGTCGCGGAAACTGCGGGTATTAGTCGTCTGGGAGCCATTAAGAGCATAAGAGGCTCCAGAACCACTTGTAGCAGTTCCCCCGATATAGATGCTATTATGAACAAAAGCGTCGGTACCCAGTGCGCCGTTGAAACCATTGATGCCGGTCGTACCTGAGTTTGTTGCTGCGCTTCCTATTGCAATTGCCTGATTCGCACCCAGCGCGATCATATTGTTTCGGTATGTCGTTGTACCACCTGCAACCCTGATACCGTTTATCTCAGCCGATGTACTTGATGTGGGAGCAAGCAGATTGTAAATCAAGTTACGCTCTACCACATTTGCCGTGCTGCCGGTAAATTGAATACCTGTAACAACCGATGCGGCTGTGGCGTTGGTGTTGGTCAGGGTGTGGATCGTGTTTTGAGAGAAGGTGTGATTGGTTGATGTTGTGGTTGACATCATTCCGATCATCGAAGCACTTGAAGTGGTCCCTGTACCTATATTTGTCGTTAAGTTTCGTATTGTATTGGAAGTGAACGTTGCTGCGGCATTACTCGTAACCAGCCCTACCACCTGTGATGAGGTGCCTGTCGCGGTTAACTGAATCGAATTTGCCACCGTGCCGCCAATATTGTTCGATACAGCGTTGAATACCTTTGAGGTTAATGTGTTTGCCCTCATCCCATAGATAATGAATGTGCCGGAAGCGGCGGCATTCGTTACCGAAATCCCGCCGATGTTATTACTATTGGCTGTCCAGTCGTCTGAACTAAAATTGTAGATACCATACACATCGGTTGAAGATGTGGTGGTGGTAGAAAACGTTAACGAGCCCGTGCCACTCTGGCTGCCGATGGTGTTGCTGTTGGTGTTGACAAGACCACTATTGATGAGTATTGCCGAGAACGGACTGCTCGTGCCTGTGCCGCTCGATGTTACGCCGGTCAGACTCACACTTGCAATGGTATTGCTGTTGATGTTGGAAACCGTCCCACCGGTAATTCCGTTGAATCGGATCCCCCTGAAAGTGCCTGTGGAGCCGGTCAACGTATAGGTGCCCGTTTGGGTGTTGGAGGCATATCCGATGATATTGCCTGTTACGGTCATCCCCTGAACGCCGCTTGTTGATGACGAGCTATTCAGCAAAATAGCATTGTGTTCTGCGCCTGTCGTCCAGGTTCTTGTTGCTGATTGATAGAATCTGTTGTTGGTAATCGTCCAGGTATTGCACCCACCGTTGATAGCAACGCCCGCACTCGTAACCGCCGC
>CAYUFU010000011.1:10451-17977 GCA_964444145.1 uncultured Chitinophagales bacterium | reverse complement strand
TCAGTGTTGTGTAACTTGCGTTTACGCCGCCGGTAGCTGTGACGTCAACTTGCGCAACCGCACTCATGGTTGTGAACAACGCGAGCACGCACAGCAAAGCCATGGTGGTGAACCTTTTCATAGATCTTCCTCCGGAGATAGTGTTGCTTGTTGTTTGTTATTTGAGATTTACATCTTCAAGATTTATCAACAGGAGTGACAGCGGAACAATGAACACTAGAGCGCATAATGCAATAGTGCGAATGCAGGTAGAAGGTCTCGTTGGAACCTCTCCTTGCAGGAGGTGCAAATCCGTCGCAACCAGTGCTTGCACTCCGAAGTTTCGCCATGCATGCACTCGCGCAGAGGTTGGAACTGTGCGTCGAGAAAGAGAAAAGTAGTGTTGCTGAGGACTTGAGGGAATTGGATTCCCCCCTGAACCGCCAAAAAAAAATACTGCTATCCGCGCAAAAATGCAACAACCTGAAGAAGAAACTGCTCCATCGAGATCAACTTGCTTCTCGCGGTAGTGCCATCATGCAGCGATTTCTACAATTCAACCCGACGGGCACCGTTGACCACATGAACGACACTCACAGAACGTTACTTCAGAAATACCAAGCGTTTCATTTTCTGTTTCCCGCCGCTTTGCAACGCGTACACGTACACGCCGCCAGCAAGATTCTCCGGCTTCCACAAAACGGAGTATTCGCCCGGCTCCCTGGTTTCGTTCACTAACGTCGCAACCTCTCTGCCTAACACATCAAAAACCTTCAGTAGGGACGGGGCGTGCCCCGCCCCTACAGGAATGGTGAACCGGATTATTGTGGCCGGATTAAATGGGTTCGGATAATTCTGGAACAACTCAAACTCGGTCGGCTCCCCTTCCGCGACGCTCGTCGGAATTTCAATCTCAATCGGCTCAGTGAAATGTGGAGTGCCGTCGAGATCAAGCTGTCGCAACCGGTAATGCCAACGGCCCGCGGGCAACGTCGAATCAACGAACGAATAATCATGCGGCTCGTTCGTTGTACCATGGCCTGCAACGAAACTGTTTGGTCTGTCGGCAAAACGCTGCTCACCCTCAGCGCGCCGTTGGACATAAAAACCGAAGTTGTTGATCTCACTAAGCGTACGCCAGTTCAAGCGGACATCGTTGATATTGATGCGCGTAGCTGTGAATGAGACAAGCTGTACCGGCAAGAGCGTGATCGTCAACGCGCCCGTGTATGACGCCGAGTTGATCACGAAATCTCCTGCGTCAATGATGTTGTTGTTGTTCTTGTCATGCCAGACAGCGGCGACGAGATCATGCGCGCCTGTTTGTTGGGTACTGGGGACGACAAATGAACGCGCAACCGTGTTCCCGCCTTGTGCAAGCGTAACTTTGAGATCGCGCGCTGGATCGGATGCGTATGTTGTCGTTCCTGCTGGAGCGATAGAGGCGCCGAGTATGACAGCGAAGGGCGCTGTCGCCTCGAGCGTGTACTGAATGCTAAATGTCGAGCCTTGCGCAACCGTCGTCGGGTTTGCGACGACGCTTTGTATCGTCGCCGATTCACCTCGGGTCAACGTGTACGATGGGTAGTAATGCGCCAGAATTTCTTGCCATGTTTTTGTTCCGAGTCCGTGGGAGATTCCTTGCGCGCAGGGCGACGAGGTGAGAATGCGCGTGCCGTTTGCCCATCGCGCCGAACCCCATTGGCACATACCGCGCCCGTGTCCGTTGCGGGTTTGTCCTAAGCATGTCTGATCGGAAATGCAGGGCCACGACGTGCCCGTGCCCGTGAATCCATCACCGCAACCGCTGTTGTTGTTTTCCGCAGAATATTCGCTGCGCTGAACGTTCGCCTGCGCGGCGTCCGTGAGAATGTAGCGCGTGGTTGCGTCCACGGCGTTGTTCGCGTTCGTCGAGGTCGCCGAGCCAAACGCTTGACACGAAGTGTTGTCGCAGATGTCGTACGTCGAGCTGAGCGGATGATAGACGTACCACAAGCCGTAGCTGCGAATCGCGACGGCACCCGCTTGCAACGAGTGCATGCCATTCGCCAAGGAGCCCCAGCAGGAGTACCATTCGGCAGGAAGCACGCGCTTGACGTACGATTCAAGTGGATGCACCTCGACTGTCGTGCAGGATGTGCCTGTACAATTCCTTCCGACACGAATGGAGGACGGCATGATCACGCTCGAAACAGTATTCTCTGTTGCGCTCATACAGCTCGGACATTCTTCAGTGCGTGCGCCACGACTCGCTCTCCCCTCTTCGATGAGATTGGTTCCTGTCCCCCGGCGCAAGCGAATGGTGTAATGCCAATCGCCGTTCTCCCACACTTCGATGTTCACTCGCGATTCAGTTTGATAGGCCGCCTTGGCAATGATCATTGTTCGTGCTTCGACAGGTGCGTTTGCCGGCTGCGAGGCAAGAATGTATGTTTGGAAGAAACCATCGGCATCGGTGTACACATCGCCGTAATTTGTTTGGATGAGCGCGCCTGCGACTGCGGTTCCCGTTTCATCGTCAACAACATAACCGGTCATCAACGTTGCATCGTTTCGCCGCAGCGAATGAATTCGCTCGACAGCGAGAGCAGCGGGATGCTGTATGGGATCGAGATAGAAGCGCACCGCTCTCAATTCTCCCAGACGAACATGAGACGCCAACCGATGATAGCTTTCCGCAACAACAGTGATGTTCCACTCCCCGCGTTCGAGTATCAGAGTCGCTCTGCCGGGCGATGTGAATGTGCTGACTTTGATCGCGGTGTTGCGTTCTGCGGAAAACAATTCAAACGCGGTTACGGCAACGGCTTTTCCCGTGATGCCATCGAAGACAAGCACATCGAGCAGAGCCTTATCAGCGGCGCGTGCAGGCATGACGATCCACACAATAAGGAACAGCGTGCTCGCGAAGCGTTTCATTTGTGAAAGTTTTTTTGGAAGGAGGATGGATGAATATTGTGCCTCAACAATATAACAACTCTTTTTTTGAGACACTAATGTGAGCAGGAGCTTTGTTTTCCAGAAGTGCAGTCGAAAAATCTCTATGAACTCTCGCGCTAAGGGGCGCAACGGAATTTCAAACTCCCAAGAGCGATTCTCCGAATCGCTCATCTCGCGCCAAACGACCGACACGGAGTGACAGGGAAAAAAACTTGAACGGGTTTTGACCCTCGATTGTGAAGGGATGAAGGGCTAAAGCCCAGTCTCCCCATGTTAATCTAATCCACAACCTAAAAGGTCGTGGCTATTGAGAAAAGATTTTCAACAGCCTGCTAGAAGTCTGGTCGAAAAGTCCGCCAGCAAAGATTACTATAGAGATCACGTAGAACACAGAGAGAAAAGATGTCTTTTCTCTCAGTCTCTCTGTTAACTCTGTGTTCTCTGTGGTTTTATTCGTGCCTCTAAGCTCGTGGTGATACTCAGAGTTTTTCAGCACCCAGTTGATGTGTAATCCAATTGAGAAAACTCTGTGGTCCGGCATTTCGCCGACACCAGGCAAAAAACAAAAAGCCCCGACTGCAAACTGCCGTCAGGGCTTGATGTGCGTGGGACGCAAACGTTACTTCACGAGCGTCAACTTTTTGACAGTCGTTCTCCCACCGCTTTCCAACTTGTATAGATATATTCCGGACGTGAGCGAGGCACCGTTGAAATTCACCGAATACAGCTTCCCTGATTCGGCGGTCTGATTGAACAAGGTTGCGACTTCCTGCCCGATGAGGTTGAACACCCGCACCGAAGCATGTCCCGTTTTTTCGACGGAGAATTGAATTTTCGTTTCGGGGTTGAACGGATTCGGGAAATTCTGGCGCAACTCGTAGCCAGCCGCTATCAACTCTGATACTGATGTTACGCTAGTTCCTTGCACCGGTTCGGTAAAATCAACAGTGCCATCCTGCCCGATGAGCTTCAAACGATAGAACCATTGCCCACTGCCCGCAGCCTTATCTTCCCATGTGTAGTCACAGGGCTCACCGTGAGCTTCGACGAAACTCTCAGGAAGAGTTGCAAACCCAATGTTTCTCTTGGGTGAGCGCTGGACCTCGAAGCCGCGAAGGTTTTGCCCTTCGGAGGTTGACCATTCCAAAAGAGCGATGCCGTTGTCAAAACTTTTCGCAATGAAGCGCGGAAGAGCAACGGTGGACGGTTTCGAGGCTACAAAGTAATCAATCAGCCCCGTGAATGCAGGTGCTGTAGGAGCCGGATGTCCCGCGTTGGATCCATACACACCGATGCGCGACACGATCATCGAACGGGTGAACATCGAGCCGAAGGAGTAGTTCTCGCCATCCACCGACCAGTGTTGGGTCCACGTATCAGCCACACGTCGTATCTTCATATACACGAGCGAAGTAGGCGGGAGAATTGCCTGATTCGCAATGCTGTCCACGCGTCCGTTGACAAAACTCCAGACAAGGCGGTTTGTCGCCGGTCCATCGTTATAGAACTCCAAACGCAAGAAGTTCAAAGAGTCTTGGACGACTTGAATGCCTTGCATCTGAAATCGCTCTTGCATGTTGCCATCGAACTTTACGACAATCTCGAAATCCTGCGGGTTGTACACTTGCTGGAACATCACCGGTGCGAAGTTCCCATCCTCCGTTATGTCATGCGACGTCCCTTCAGGAACTGAAATGGCGAGTTGCGAGCCTGTCATCGCATACGTTGCATCGCCTAACGGATTGACGAACGACCAGACAAGCGCGTCCAGCGTCGCCGAGTTGAACTGATCGGACACAATATCCACTGTGTTGGGTCCGTTCGAAGAAACTTCGCCTGCGCCGCACGCGTGCACCGCGAGCAAAAGAGCGGCGAAAAGGTAGAAAGATTGTCTCATTGTTCCCCCATTATTGATGAAGTATTCATTCTTGTCTGTGAGTCATAGACAAGAACCAAACCAACTTCCGGGAGGTTGAGACTGCCCCAAAAATATGTCCAGACGAAGGTGATTTTGACGGTCGAAGTCAACCGGTCGCTAGGTAGAGTGAAGAGCGGAGTAGAATTGTAACAAAGGATTGTAAAAAAGAAAAGCCTCGCGCAAACTGCACGAGGCTTCATCCGTACTTGCTTTGGAAACCCACTTCACCAGCATGAGTTCCGCCGTAGCGGACTGTGCTTATCAGATCATTTCAGAAGCATCAACTTTTTCATCGCCGATTGATTTCCGCTTTCGAGTTTGTAGAAGTAAATTCCCGATGTAAGCTGCTTTCCATCGAACTTCACTGAGTACTGAGTGCTCGGCTGCGCAACATCATCGTAAAGAACCGCAACCGGCTGACCGATGATATTGAATACGCGGAGTGTCGCTCGTCCTTCGCGCTCGACGGAAAAGTGGATTGTGGTTTCGGGGTTGAACGGATTTGGAAAATTCTGTTTGAGCGCAAATTGCTTTGGCACGTTCTCCCCAACACTCGTTACTCCGAGCACTTCAACGTGAATCCATTCCGAGAAATGTTCCGATCCATCCAGATCTATCTGTCTCAAGCGATAGTACCATGTGCCGGATGAAACGCCACATTCACGAAAGGCGTATTCGTGTCGCTCATTCGTCGTACCGTTGCCGGGCACGAAACTGTTCGGCACATCAATAATGGCGATGCGATCGCGCGAGCGCTGAACGGAGAAGCCGTAGTTGTTGACCTCGCTCATCGTTGTCCAGTTCAGACGCACGCAACCCACACTGGTTGATGTGCCGGTGAAGCTCGCGAGTTGGACGGGGAGTGGGGCATCGTTCCAGGCAAGACCGACGCGAATGGCGTCGACTGTTACGAGAGGAGAGGATGATGCCGTGCCTTGCCGCAAGGCAATATATGGGAGGCTTGTAGCGTCTGACTGTGTAGTCGTCACGGGACCGACCGTTGGCGTTGCAGGTTCAACCGCAGGCAGTGTCGGGTCGGCAAATACAAACAAGCTCACCGCATCATCTGTCGTGCTTCCCGTGTTAAAAACGTACTTCACAACAACGAGATAGGTCGTGCCGAAAGAGTAGATCGAATCCGAATAGACCATTGGCGTAGCCGTAGCCGTTGATGCTTTGCTGATGCCAAACGAAAGATTGTTGGGACCCGGGTTCGCCCCTTTCTTCGCAAACAACCTTCCCATGAACGTATTCGATGTTCGACTGTTCGCTATGAAGTGAAAGAAATAATCCCCCGCCGATGTCGCCGAATCAACCCTCACTAACAGCGAGGCATACGCGGTTCCTGTCGTCACTGCAGAAGTCAGAGCAGTATCCACGTCCTCACCCGACGTGAGGAGCGAGACGGAATTGCCGACTCCCGATCCTGCGTAGCCTGTGTAGCTAAGTCCGGAGGAGCCGACCGTTTGTGCGTTTGTTCCAGCGCCGCTGTGCGCAACCCATCCGTTAGAGATCAACGTCGTGCCGGGTGCATAACTGAAGTTTTCGAAAAGCAACAATTGTCCATGCCCAACGGACACATTGATGAACAGGCAAAGCATGACAAGAGCGTTACGCATATACAGTACCTCCTTGTTAGTGGAGAAAAGAGATTCAGCCTCTTAGTGAAGGTGAATGAATCGCCGATTGAAAAAACTTGACCGCTAATTCAAAGTGCACGTGAAGACTACGTTACGTTTCCGTTGCGTTGAATTGCGCAAAGAACAAACAGCCCCGATGCGCTTGCGCACATCGGAGCTGGCGTGAAAAGAACTTCGTGAAAGTCCCGCTGGGCGAACAGCCAAGCCGTCAATTGAAGATATACCGAATGCCCAATTGAATTCTGAACACGTCGGTAAGTTCGGTCGTTTGCTCAAGTGCATTAGTAATGAGTTTGCCGCTCACGTCTCTGAGACGATACACTGCCTTCCCATCTGTGCCGGGTGTAAGCGCAGTGAGGGGCTGAACGAGATTATTGCTACTGAGCGTGTAGCGTTGCCCCACTCCCCAATTCTTATTGAGAAGGTTGCCGATGTTCAGGAAGTCAATTCGAAATTGTAACGTGTTTCTCTTCTCGAGAATGTTTGTAAAGAAATCCTGCTGGATGCTGAGATCGGCGCGAAACACCATAGGCAAACGTGCGGCGCCGCGCTCCGCGTACTTGCCGCGGTTCTTTCTCAAGTACTCGTCGCTATTGATATACTGCTCGAAAGCGGCTCGCTGTTCTTCGGGAGTGAACTTGACGAAGGTAGTGCCGACACGCGTACTATCGAGCCGGAAGTTCATCTCCGAGGCATCGCGCGGAATGTAGATAAGGTCGTTTCCGCTTGCACCATCGCCATTCATATCGTTGCTGAACGTAAAGCTATAGCTGCCGTATCCGAGGAACGTGTTGCGCACACCTTCCCAGAAGAGGGAGACCGTCGTTGCGCCAAAATCAAAATACTCTTGACGGTAAGAGAGAGCGAGGAAAAGTCTATGCCCGACCGACCCGCCTCCGAACGCACTGGAAAATCCGAGCCCCGGTGTATTGGGGTTGCTCGAATGCGGATTGCTCGCCCACGATCCGAATGCAATTGAGCCGGGATCAACGGTGTTCTTGGAAACGCCGTAACTCCATGCCGCCTTGCCAAAAAAACCATCGCTCGCT
>CAYUFU010000011.1:0-10351 GCA_964444145.1 uncultured Chitinophagales bacterium | reverse complement strand
TGATTGGAAATCCAGACATAGGCAGGCCGTCCCGTGAAGACTCCGGTACCGCCGCGGAACTGCGTCGAGCGATCACCAAATACATCCCAATTGAAACCAAACCGCGGCGAGAACAACACATTGGCATCCGGCAGTTTTGCAGTTTGGTATTTCACCGCATTGCCATTCTCGTCCCGAAATGTCGTCGTATCGGCGTTTGCATTGCGGTAGCCCGTGCTGCCAAAGAACGGGGCATCAAGCCTCAAGCCGAGCGTCAGCTTCAGGTTATCCGTCGTCTGCCACTCATCCTGAGCGTACACGCCGCCGTACCACACTTTGAGTGGTTGGACAGGCTTCGTTTGTCCGGGAATGTTCGACCATCGAACCTGGAACCGACTCAAGGTGACGGTGGAAGTGTCACGGTTTGGATTTGCTACGTACCCGCGTGCATCACGATAGAAGTCATCCAACGAGTTGTACACATACACGCTTTGTGATCCGGGGAAGAAGATGTTCTCGGATTCATAGCGTTCGACGCTCAAACCCAACGTCAGGTAGTGACTCAACTGGGAGATTGTGAAATTGTTTTGGAACTGATAGCTCTTGTAGCGGAGCTCATTGCTTGGTGTGAACGGTTCAAATCCAAATGTGGTATAGACCGATCCACCCTGCAGAATGTCGACCAACGGGAAGAAACTCCCGCGGGGACTTCGGCTCTCATCGTGGTATGAGTAACCGAGAATAAGATTGTTTGCCATATTGTCGCCGATGACAGTATTCCACTCACCGACAATAGAACGAATATTCTCGAGGATACCGTAGTTCGAGTTGGCAAAATTCAAACCCGTTGTGTTTGATCGCCGCCCGCCTTGGCCCAGCGATGAAGAGTTCGAGAGCAGCACATCGGTCTCCGAATCGAGGTGATTGTAGCGGAGGGTCATCTTGTTTCGATCGTCAAGATTGAAGTCTAATTTTGCGATGAACCTGCGGGCAGGCGTCTCGAAGTCATATCCTTGATACGGTCCGGTTTCATACTTCAATGTGTCTCGCAGAAATGCGCTGAGCTTGTCGAGATCGGAAGCAAGGACTCGCGTAACACTCCCTTCTGCCGGCTCGCCTCCCTTGTTTGCCCGAAAGGTGGTTCCAGGGAACAGCAGTCGGTCGTCTTCGAAACTTCCAAAGAAGAAGAGTTTGTCGGGAATAATCGGGCCGCCTAAGCGAACTCCCACGAGTCGGTAATCAAATCGTCCGGGGTCGAAACTCAGGTTCTTAGCCTTAGTCCCCACAAGACCTTGGTGGCGAAAGGTGTAGTACACCGATCCGGAAATGTCATTTGTTCCACTGCGTGTCACAGTGTTGATCCCGGCACCAACAAAGTTGCCTTGTCGCACGTCGTACGGAGCGATATTCACCTGGATCTGCTCGATTGCATCCAGAGAAATCGGTGCCGTGCCTGTCGGGCTGAAAGCGCTCTGGGTGCGTTCGCCGGGAGAACCAGACAAGCCGAACGAGTTGTTGAAGTACGAGCCATCCACAGTGACGTTGTTCAGGCGATTATCCTGCCCTGCAAAACTGTTCCCCGCCGCTTGAGGAGTGAGTCGCGTGTAATCAGAAATCGTTCTCGAAATTGTGGGGAGGGTTTCAATAGTTCCTCTGTTCACCGACGTGGCAGCACCCGTTCGGTCGGGATTCAAGATTGCCCCACGAACGCCTGTCGCCACCACCTCGCCAGTTTCAATTCCCTCCTCAGTGAGCGAAAAACTTACCTCCAAACTTTGTGAAAGTTGCAGATAGATTTGCTCACGCACAAATCTCTTGTAGCCGATAAGAGACGCGGTAACGGTGTAGGGACCTCCAACGCGCATGTTGGGAATGATGTAACGGCCATCTTGCTGAGTCCCCGAGCCATACCTCGTTCCGGTAGGCACATGCACAGCAATAACGTTGGCACCTTGTAGAGCCTCGCCATTTGTACTTGTTACCTTACCAGTGAGTGCGGCAGTTGTTACTCCCTGCGAAGAAGCGGTCGAGTTGACAACTACACAGAGAAACGCCACAAGAAGAGAAGCGCGAAGCACTGTAATAAAAGTCCTCATAGGGGATCTCCTAAAAATGAGTACTAATTAGTGATTTATGGTGTGGTTGAAATTTCTATCTTCAATGAACTTGAACACCAGACCGGTGCGTAGATGGGTAGATACCTCAAGCGGTTGGTAGTTTCGTTGAGGCGTTGTCAACTTACGCAACGCACATTTCAAAAACAAGGGGAATGTTGTTATGAAGTTGTGAAGAATGTTTGAAGAATGGCATCTTGCAACTCGAACGTGAATTGAGTTTATTGAAACCGAATCGTTCTCTCTCTCTTCTCAAAGGAGTGCCCACGTTATGGCGGAAGCCAAGCCAAAAAAACGCCCGCGCGAACTCGCCGTCATCAATCAAGCTGGATGTACAGGCTGCGAAGTGTGCATCGAATTCTGTCCTGTGGATTGCATTCTCACGGTGCCTGGACCAGACTACGATGTCCACAAAAAACTCGTCGAAATTGATCTCGATATTTGCATCGGTTGTAAATTATGCGTGAAGTACTGTCCATGGGAAACGATTGAGATGATTCCGAGTGGCGAAGCGCTGCAGGTCGCAGCGCAGTGGACGGAGCGCTCTGTCTTGCCCGATGCCGAATGGATTCAGGGCACAACGGTTGAAATTGTCGAAAAGGGTCCGTTGCCGCTGCCGGGCAGCAAGGTCGTTGTGAATTGATTCTCTCTCGGCTTTTCAATACTTTTGTACTGGGCAAGAGCAACTGATGCAGAGTCGGTTGCTCTTCGTTTGCTGGCGTAACTCAGCGGTAGAGCAGTCCCGATGCCATCGAGTTCTATGCTGAAGTAGCTCAGTGGTAGAGCAGCTGATTCGTAATCAGCAGGTCGTGGGTTCAAGTCCCACCTTCAGCTCAAAGGCATCGCAGGCCATCGGTTCACTTCCGATCGCCAGCTCAGAAGAATTGTCGAACAATTGCTCTCACACCCAACCTCACGGCAAGATCATTCGGTCACGACGCTCCCTCAGGATCGAGAGAGGCAGATAGTGTTTGATCTCCTCATCATCGGCGCAGGACCGTCCGGTCTCGCCTGTGCAATCGAGGCGAGGAAAGCCGGCATCTCATCTGTTGTGCTCGATAAAGGCGGCATCGTTGATGCCATCCGGCGTTTTCCTACACAACTCGTTTGGTTCTCCACTCCTGAGCTTCTCGAAATCGGCAACGTGCCGTTTGTGATTCCGACTGTTCGTCCCACCCGTGTTGATGTCATCAATTACTACCACCGCGTTGCGTCCTTTTATCGGCTCGATGTTCGGACGCTGGACGGTGTGGAGAGTATTCTCCGGGATGGTAGCAGCTTCGTAGTAACGACCCAACGGAGGAAAATCTATCGTGCAAAGAATGTCGTCGTTGCCACTGGTTACTACGACAATCCGAACACGCTCAATGTTCCCGGCGAAGAGTTGCCAAACGTTGCCCATCATTATACGGAAGCGTTTCAGTTTTTTGGAAAAGATGTCGCCGTCGTCGGCGGGAGAAACAGCGCAGTCGAAGCGGCGCTCGACCTGTACCGACACGGCGCCCGCGTGACGTTGATTCATCGCGGTGCAGAGCTCAGCAAGGGAGTCAAGTATTGGATTCTCCCCGACATCGAAAACAGAATCAAGAACGGCGAAGTCAAAGCGCTCTTCAGCTCGACGGTGAAAGAAATCCTAGAAGAGTGCATCGTGGTCCAAACACCTGATGGCATTCACGAACTGAAGAATGATTTCACGTTCGTACTCATTGGTTTTCACCCCGACACGACGCATCTTCAACAATTCGGCGTGCAGATAAATCCCGAAACGCTCGGTCCCGTATGCAACGAGCAGACCTTCGAAACAAATGTACCGGGGTTGTACGTATGCGGTTCAATCGTCGCAGGCAAATTCAACAACAAGATTTTCGTAGAGAACGGGCGACTGCACGGATCGGCGATCGTGGCTTCGATTCTTGCCAAGAACCAACGCCGCGACGGCTCTGTCCTCCACGAGGCTGGAGAGGCTAAAGCGACATGAAGAGCGTGTGATGTTGGTTAGCAACAACATCTAGTGAGAACAGTTCAGCGACTCTTCGTCTTCCTCTCTCACGAAGATCTGCCTGTAACCCTTCGTCCGAAGCAAGTCGTTTGATGCAGGCTGCAAGTTCGTTTGCCACACCCTCCTGAAACACCAACCCCGCGTCTCCAATCACAAACGGAATTTCTCCCGACGATGAGCCGATGACCGGCACGCCGCACGCCATCGCTTCGATCAGCACGCGCCCGAATTGCTCGCGCCACAGTAGCGCCGTGCGCGACGGAAGCACCAGCGCGTCCATCTCCCGAAAAACATGATGCAGTTCCGCTTGCGGCGTCGGCGGCCGGAATTCGGCGCGCTCACTGATGCCAAGTTCCCCAGCGAGTGTGCGGAGCTTCTCTCTCTCTGGTCCTTCACCAACAATCATCAGCCGGACATCCTTCTGCAGCAGCGCAAGCGCACGCAACAAGACATCAACTCCCTTTTGCTCTACCAATCTCCCGACATATCCAATCACGAAACCATTCTGCTTGCGCTTCGACTCGTGCGGCCGAAAAAGAGCCAGATCTACTGCGGGAGGAATGAACGTCACATGCTCATAGCCGTGTTGTCTGAATAACCTCGCAGCAGTAGGATTGAATACAATTCCGTGCGCCGCTCGCTTCAGCACGAACGCCTCGATGTTCTTGTGTAGGAAGGAGAATTTGTACGGATAGCCGATAGCAACGTGATCAATATTTCTCCATGAAGAGAAAACGAATTTCGTTTTCGCTCGGTCCGTCAACAACGCCGCTTGAAGCGTCTGGAAATTCTCAGGCTCAGCGTTCATGTACAAAATGTCCGGTTGAAATTCTCGCAGGTGTTTTGAGAGTGAACGATAGATGAGCCGATGTGTCCGCGTTCGGAAGAGCGTGTCGCTCGCAGCTACCTCATAGCTCAACTTCTCTGACGGCGGGATGAAATGCAGAGTTCGATAATTGTTGCACCATCGCGTCGGTACGACGAGCCGCAAGTCAATGCCGCCAAGCTCGACGATGCGCTCATACAAAACGCGTTGGGTAGGGTCGAGCGCATTGTGGTCAACGACGAGGAGTTTCATAGAGCGATCGGTAGATACGGAGTACGTTCCTCGCTGCAGCAGTCGCCGAGAACTGCTCAACAACATGCAACCCCCGTTGGCGCATTTCTACGCGTCGGACTTCATCGTCAAGCAGCATGTGCATCGCTTCTGCAATTTCGTCGGGCTTTGAGGGGTCAATGAGCAGCGCGACGCCGTCGGCGATTTCGCGAAGCGAAGAGTGCGCAGCCGTAATGATTGGGATGCCGCTCGCCATCGCTTCGACGACAGGCGAGCCGTGCCCTTCATAGAATGATGGGTAAACGAACATCATCGCCCTACGATACAACACCGCCAGCTCGTCGTCGGAAACGAAATCCAAATAGCGAATGCGATTCTTCACAGGTGAGTTTTCGATCGCGCGAAAAATCGGCTCGTACATCCACCCCTTCTTGCCAACGATAAGAAGCTCGCACCGCGTCGGCGGAGCGAGGCGACTGAAGGCTTCAAGGACGGCACCGACGTTTTTACGCGGCTCGAGCGTTCCAACGAAAAGGATGAACGGGGTTTCCAGGGAAAACTTCTTCACAACCGCAGCGTCGTTCGCAGTGGGCGTTGCGCTGAATGTCGGGCAGACAGGCGGACGGACGATATGAATTCGTTCTTTCGGAACGCTCATCAGGGCAACCACGTCCTGCTGTGTGTGCGCCGAAGGAACGATGATCGCATCAGCGCGACGGATGTGCTCTTCGAGGAAGGCATTCATCCGCAAAACGTTCTGATCGAAGAATTCGGGAAACTTGACGCTTGCGAGATCGTGGACCGTCGCAATGCTTTTCGCATCCCTCAGGGGAGGCAGAAATTGATCGGCACTGTGAAAAATGTCGAACCGCCCTATCAGAGATTCGAGCATGGGAAATCGTCCTCGCGTCCAGTACCACCGCTTCACGTTGCCAGGTATTCTCGCCAGCGACATCCTCACAGATGATTTCTTCCATCGTGCAAGTTTCTCGACATCGAGCGAGTACGACCAGCCGTGAAGGATGTACTCGTTTTCCACATCCTGCTCAAGCATCGCGGGAAGCAGTTCGGTGATGAGCCGGCCTAATCCTGCGCGGCGATGTTGAACGTAGCTAACGTCGAAACAGATTCTCATAACCGAACAAGCTCAACGTGCAATGTACGAATCATGTTGCCCAGTTTATGTCCCATTCGTGTGTAAAGGGTTTTGAGAAGAGTCGAGCGGATGAGTTTCTTATCGTAGCACGCAGGCAACATCACTCGCTCGGCGGGAAGAGAGCTGTCGCAGAGCAGAAGAGAGGTGTTCGCATGATAAATCAAATATCCGATCGTGTAAATCTGGAAGCGCGCGCGCGAGTAGTATTGCCGCAGCTCTCCCGTCTTCGTTCGTGGGTCGAAGAAGTCGAACGTGTTCTCGTTGAATTGGTGCTCATGGGTTGGGTCGTGAGACGCGTCCCACGAATTGTAATACGGCACGCGGATCGTCACGCGTGCACCGGGCGCGCAGATGCGATGTAATTCCTCCATCGTTTGAATCACGTTCGGCAGATGTTCCAGCACGTCAATCATGATGACTTCATCGAACTGTTCTGCGTTGAACGGATACGGAAACATCGCCAGGTCATGTACGACGTCAACGCCGTCGAGCTTCGCCTGATCAAGATTGATGTACCCCTCCAAAATGTTGCGCCCGCAGCCCAGGTGAAGTTTTCTCGAGTTCTTCATGGAACACTCTCTCGTGTAACCGAGTCGCTCGTCGCTTGAACAATCGTCCAGTGGCTGGCTCGTATGATCTTCTGCGCAGGAGATAGAGCCAACAGGCTATCCACCGTACTCTCCTGCCCGACGATAACCGTAATGTCATAGCGGTAGCGTGGATCGGGACCAAATAGACTTTGAGCAAGTTGCGCCTTTGTCATATCTGGGATTGGCGGGTGCTGCTTTCTTCCCTCCCACGTATAGCGCAAGAGTGATGTTCCAAAAATCCACGTCGCTCCGCCAGAATCCAACATTGCGTAGGACGCAACACCGAACAACGGATCAACGGATGCCGCTGCAACATCGCGGACATCTCTTGGCGGCGGATAGTCGAATCGAAACGAACGAAAGCTCTTACCTGAACGCTCGACTTGCGTTGTCAAGTCGGCGTACAGTTGCTCCATCTGCTCGTTGACTTTTTCGAAATGAAACGCACAATAGAGATTTACCAGAAGTGCTGCCGCAAGAAATATCCATCCCCAGCGCACGTGCACAGTAACGCGCCAGACAGATGCCAGCGAGAAAAGAATCATGCAAAAGCCGAAACGGCTGCCAGCCTGGTTGACGCCAAGGAATAGTTCGGGTAGTGCCAGCGTGAGCACTAGCAGAACAAATGCCGGAAGCGCGAATCGCCTATCGAGTGATTTCGACGCGCGCGCGCGCCATAGATTCACGACAATGAACCCAACAACGACGACCAGCCACGCCACATTCAGCGGCGTCAACGGAATTGGATTTTCGATCACGTAGCTTTTGATGAAGAGAAACACCGGCTTCAAGAGGCTCTGCGCAAGGTTCCAGAAGCTCCATTGCAACTCTGTTCTGCCTGCCGGCACAGCAGTAGCCGCATACCACACGGCGCACGCTGCGGCTGGCAAGCAGGACATGAGCATCTTGCCTATCTCGTCCTTTCGTTCTATCCCAAACGCGGCGAGAAACGCGAGTGCACCAACGGCAAATGCGAACGCATGAGTAAAGTACAGCAGAAGAAGAAGCATTGACAACAGAAGAAAGTCTTTTCCGTGAAGGTTCTTGAGACGGGGGAAATAGCATCCCATCATCACAAACAGCACGATTACTCCTGCGAGAAACGCGTTGCCTCCGAAGAAAAAGATATTGAACGCGAAGGGAAACGCTGCAAACGCGACCGGCGTCTGCGATGCCGTCGAAACGCGTCGGATGAGAAACCAAAAACTCCATGGCAAGCCAACCACACAGAGCGAGAGAAAAATCTTGCCAGCCGTCTCGATCGGCACAAGAAAACTCATAAGCCAGACGGGAACGATGAAACCTACATTGGGCACGGGCGCGAGCGACCATTCGTAGAGCGAGGCAAACGGCTCCATCGCGATGGCACGCATGATTCGCACTTCGTACAGCCAAATGGGATAATCGTAGAGGGGCAGGAAGCGATGTGACCAAATGAGTGTGATGTTGGCAAGCGTTATGAGCGCAGCAAGTGTTTCATGCGGTTTGATCGTAAAGCGTTGGATCATCGGAGAACCTCTTCGTATAGCGCTATGGTCTTCTCGGCGATTATTTCCCACGCATATCGTTCTGCACTTTGCCGCGCATGCGTTCCAAGTTTCGATCGCAACTGAGGATCATCCGCAACCAAGCGAACCTTGCGGGCAATGTCATCGGCGTCGCGCTCGATGAAAAACCCATTCACCCCATCTTCGATGAGTTCCTCGGTTCCATTCACCTTCGTGACAATAAGCGGCAGACCCAATGCAGCTGCTTCGAGCGTCGCAAGAGAAAAAGCTTCGTAGTAGGTCGGAAGAACAAAAACGTCTGCTGCCGCGTAGTAGTCTTCGATGTTGCCGACAACGCCGCAAAAGTGGATATTCTCACTCACAGCCAACGTACGTGCTTTGTGCACGTAGGGCGCTTCTGTGTCCCCGCCAAGAACAACAAGATGAACGGACGCGTTTCTCAGGAGCGGCATCGCAGAAAGGAGAACACTCAATCCCTTGCGCTCGAACTCATTTGCAACAAAAAGCAGAATGACGTGCTCGGCGCGCACACCGAGTTTGCAGCGAACATCATTGCGCGCTGTTATTCGCAGGCGCGGGTTGAAGCGGTCGAGATCCACCCCGTTAGGAATGACGACGACATCGTCTGCGGCGACTCCGTATTCCGCCATCAACTCACGCTTCACCCCCTCAGCAACGGCGATGATTTTTCTGAAACGCCTTTCACCGTAGTTTTTTCGTTCAAGGAACAATCGGAGCTTATCGGCAACGCCGAGATTCTTGCTGTGATGAGCGTGCAACCCTGCTCTGTGACAGCTATGTGCCGTGATGATATCTGCTCCGATCACATTACCATGCGCATGGGTGATGTCGTACTGTTGGCGTTGTAGGCTTCGCTTTCCCATCACGGCAAAGGACGCGATGCCGAGTGCGCTGAACGCATTGAGCGCCGCGACATGCTTGAAGCGAATACCCGAGCTGTCGCCATGGTGTTGAACACAATGAAAGTCCACCTGATGCCCTCGCTGCGCGATACGCTTTGTGAGTTCCGCGGTCGCGCGCGCAACTCCTTTCGTCCCACCGAACTCGAAATATGCCATGCCGATCTTCATTGTGCAGAGACGTGAGCAACGGTGCTCCGTGTGAAACGCAGCAGCGGGGCACTGAGGCGCCGATCAATGCGAGAGAGCCACTCTGCATCGGACGGAGCCAACGGTTTCGCGACAACCAGCAAGATCATCAGCAGCGCGGAATACAGGCATGCCGATGCAATAAGACCGAACGCCGACTCGGATGGGATAACACGTGCGCACACGAACGCCGCGCCAATGCTTATTGCCGTAAGCTTTGCCCAGAAGAGCGTCTGCATTTTGTTCGACGATATCCGGAACACGGCGAAGGCAGCAAGAGCATTCACCAGCACATTGCCGACGCCGCTTGCGATGACCGAACCCATTCCACCGAGGCGGGGAATCAATACGATGTTGAGGAGAATGTTCACTGCAGCGGCGCCGGCGCCGAACGCAACGACGGTGCCGACTCTCCCTTGCGACAGAAGATATTCTGCATTCTCGGGTCCGCCGAACACCCGTGCGCAAATCCGAAACGCGAGAATTCCTTGCACCAAGGTGGTCGCAGCAAGATAGTGCGACGAGTAGAGAACATTGAGGACGTCGCTTGTATGGAAAAGCAGAAACGCGTACGCCGGGATGGTCAACAGCGAAATGATGCGGATTGAAAAGGCGTAGAACTTATCCATCGTCTGTTGGTCGCTGACCGCAAGCTTTGCGAACGTTGCGAACGTCACGCCCGAAAGCCCAACAGTCATCGCAAGCGATGCAAGCTGCGCAATGGAGTAAGCAACATCGTACAACCCGGCTTGCGACGCGTCAGGAAGAAGGTTGCTGAGAAACAACACATCGCCCTGCCGACCGAGGATGAAGTCCACAAGCGTATTCAACCAATAAAT
>CAYUFU010000010.1:0-59202 GCA_964444145.1 uncultured Chitinophagales bacterium | reverse complement strand
CATTCTTTACCTTGCGTCTTTTGGTAAGATTCACTATCGAGCTTCGAAAGCGAACGTGCTGCGTTGCTTTTCTTGGCGTAAGTCTTTATCATGAAACCGTCATGACGATCACATTTCATTTGAGGGAGTTGAGCGATGGCAAACAACAGTGATGGCACAAAGAATTTTATCTTCGGCTTGCTTGCAGGCAGCGCGATCGGTGCAATCCTTGCGCTCCTGTACGCGCCGAAAAGCGGTAAAGAGCTTCGCGCCGACATCAAAGCAAAGACCGATGAACTGATGGACAGCGCCGATACGGCACTGAGCGAGGTCCGGGCAAAGTTGCCCGACATTTCAACGGAAGCACGAAAGCGCGGCGAGCAAATCATCTCCGATGTGAAATCGCAGGCAAGTTCATTGCTCGAAGACGCCGATAAGGTGTTGAACACCGCGCGTCAGCGCTCAGGTTCGATCCTCGATGAGGGGGTGCGACTGAAGGATGCCGTCAAGTCGGGTATCGACGCGTACAAGCAAGAGCGCAACCGCTCGTAAGCAAAGATGGAAATCGCTCTTGTCATTGCTCAGATTCTCGCGCTCGTTGCCGTAACAGCAGTGTGCGTCTTTCTCATCGTTGTCTTGATACGCGTGAAAGAGATGCTCACGAACATCGAGCGCGACATCAAAGCGGTCACAGAGCGAACGATGCCCGTGCTCGAAAACATTGATTACATTTCCTCACGCGTCAAGAGCATCACGGACAATGTTGACGACCAAGTCATGATGGTGCGCGAATCCATTGGCTCAATTCGCGACATCGCGGATAATGTGGTCGCTCTCGAACGCCGCGTGCAAGAACGACTTGAAGGACCTATCCTCGATACTGTTGGTTTCGTGGCTGCGTTGTTCAAAGGCGTGAGAACCTTCACCGAACGATTGCGAGCGTAAACCTCTGTTGGACGACAGAGGTTTTTTGTTTTTTCTCATCCAAAGGAACTCACCCCAACTCTTCTCGTTCTGCGTTTTCGAACCTCGAAAGAACCTCTGAAAGCTTGGGGACTGGAATCTCATCACCGACCTAACATGGAGGAAACCTATGAAAGAATTTGCACCGGAGAATATCCGCAACGTGGCGCTCATCGGACACGGAGGCGCGGGGAAGACAAGCGTAGCTGAGGCGATGCTCTTCTCCGCAGGCACAACAACCCGCCTCGGCAAAGTGCAAGACGGGAACACGCTTTCCGACTATCACCCCGACGAAATCGAACGACAAATCTCCATCAACACTTCCCTGCTCAACTGCGAGTGGAAAAATACGAAGATCAATATTCTCGACACACCCGGTTACACGGACTTTACGGGCGAAGTGAAAAGTGCACTCCGCGTTTCGGACACCGCGCTCATTATCGTCAAGGCGGTTGAGGGCATCGAAGTCGGAACGGAAATCGTCGGTAAGTACACGAATGAATTTCGCAACGGCGTCGTTTTCGTCGTCAACAAGCTCGATAATGAAAACGCGGACTTCGAGAAAGTCGTTCGGCAATGTCACGACTACGTGAGTCATGAGGTGGAGGTGATTCAATTCCCGCTCAATCAAGGCTTGCCGTTCGACACGATTGTTGACGTGATCAAAATGAAAGCGCTGAAATACGAACGCGGAGGCAACGGTAAGTACAAGGAGATAGAGATTCCCGCGGAAGCGAAGCCGCGAGCCGAGCAGTATCGCCGGCAGTTGCTCGATGCGGTTGCGGAGTTGGATGAGAAGCTGATGGAAAAGTATCTCGAGAGCGGTGTGCTCACCGATGATGAGCTGAAGGCGGGCTTGCATAAGGGGATTCACGAGCGCAATCTCTTCCCTATTCTCTGCTGCTCGGCGACGCTGAACGTCGGTGTCAGCGACATCCTGGACTTCGTTGTTGAGGATTGCCCCTCGCCCCCCGAGATTGGCGACACGCATGCGCGACCCGTCAATAGCGAAGACGATGTCGTGATTCATCCCGACCCAAAGGGGGAGCCGTCGTTGTTTGTGTTCAAGACGATTTCGGAATCACATGTTGGTGAGTTGTCCTTCTTTCGTGTCTACTCGGGAACAATAACGCCCGGCATGGATTTGGTAAACGAAGCCAATGGCAAGCCTGAACGTCTCGCGCAGCTCTATGTGATGAATGGCAAGGACCGCAAGGAGGTTGGGAAATTGATGGCGGGCGACATCGGGGCAGTTGTGAAGTTGAAAGATACGCACACCAACAATACGTTGAGCAGTAAGAATCTCTCAGTAGTATACGCGCCGACGACGTTTCCCGAGCCGGTGTATCATCTTGCAATTGTGCCGAAGGCAAAAGGGTACGAAGACAAGATCGCGACGGGTCTCCACTCGCTGCACGAGGAGGATCCGACGTTCGTGTTTCGTGTTGATCCTGAGCTGCATCAGACGGTCATCAGCGGACAGGGGGAGCTGCATTTGCAAATTGTCGTGAAGCGGCTCAAGCAGAAATTCAATGTTGATGTTGACCTAGTCGAACCGAAAATTCCGTACCGCGAAACAATCAAAGCGATTGTGAAGGACGCAGAGTACAAGCACAAGAAGCAAAGCGGCGGACACGGTCAGTACGGCCATGTTCACTTGCGGCTGGAGCCGCGCAAGCGCGGGGAGGGATTCGAGTTTCTCGATGAGATTGTGGGGGGCGTTGTGCCGGGGCGGTTTGTGCCCGCAGTCGAAAAGGGAATTGTGGAGACGATGAAAGAAGGCGTGCTTGCAGGCTATCCCGTTGTTGATGTGCGTGTCGCGCTGCACTACGGCTCATATCACGACGTTGATTCGTCCGAAATGGCATTTAAGATTGCAGCGGCGCAGGCGTTCAAGAAGGGATTCATGGAGGCGAAACCGATTTTGCTCGAGCCTATCAACAATATCGAGGTGAAGATACCTGAGGATGCGATGGGCGACGTGATGGGAGATATCTCCGGACGGCGCGGTATTATTTTGGGGATGGAGGCTGCGGGCCACTATCAGGTCGTCAAGGCGCAGGTGCCGCAGTCGGAGTTGCACAAGTACGCGACCGTGCTGCGCTCGAAGACGGCTGGACGCGGTGTGTTTAGCGCAACGTTTTCGCATTACGAAGAGGTGCCGCGCGAGCAAATGGAGAAGATTATCGCTGCCTCGGAGAAGAACAAGAGTAAGGAAGCGGAGGTGTAGGGTTAGGCTACCTTGTTTTGTGAGTGTAGAGCGCGACGTCTATGGGATACGGGGGAGTCGGCGCGCACACGCGGCATGTGCGGGGGAGGCGCTTGGACTATCCACGAAGCAGAATGTTTCCCGCGGCGCAGGAACATGGCGGGACGATGTAGCCTGTCTGCAGCCCCAAAAAAACTTCGCGTGTAATCGGCGATGCGGTGGGTTCTCTTGCTGCAGTGCCTAACGACTTCTTCCCATGCACGCAAGGCTGCGTTGCGATTGACGGTTGGTGCCTCACGGTTTTTCTTAGTCGCGACTTTCGTAAATTCGACACGCGCGAAAGAACCTGTGTGAGAATCATGGAGAGCGACAGTGTGTCTCTGGCTCGCGCAACGAGCGATTCTGGAGAATCGCTCTACGTGATGAAGTCGCTTTCACACAGGCGCTGCAGAGTGAAACCGGTTGTCGGTAGAGAGGTATCCTTTTGCGCTGCTCAGCGTTGGTAATCAGGGAGAGTACATGAAACGCATGTGGTCGCCGTGGCGTTCGGCATATATTCAATCATTCAAAGACCCGCCCCGGAAGCGCAAGTCGAAGAAGAGCATTTTCATTCGCGCACTCGAAGAGGGGAACGACGATAAGCATTTCATCGTCCACCGCGGAAAATACTGTTTCGTGATTTTGAATTTGTATCCCTACAATAGCGGTCATGTGATGATTGTGCCGTACAGACAAACGGGGCGCTTCGATGAGTTGACACAGCCCGAGTTGAATGAGGTGATGAAGTTGGCGCGTATCTGCATCAACGCGCTGGACGCTGAGATGAAGCCTCAGGGGTTCAACTTTGGCGCGAATCTGGGACGGGCAAGCGGCGCCGGCGTAACGGGGCATATTCACTTTCACATTGTGCCGCGCTGGAACGGTGATACGAATTTCATGCCTGTCCTCGGCGACACAAAGGTGATTTCGGAAGATATGCGTACGACAATGGTGAAATTGCGGCGGGCAATTCAGTCGGTTCAACGGAAGGGTGGGCGGAACAAGTCGCGGCGCTGACAAGGGTGATATTCGAGCTATGGCGATGGCGCCGGGGATTCCGGCTTGAGGGGCTTTCGGTGCGCACGCTGCGGGGGCTCAGCGGCACGGGGGCATGCTCGTCATGCACATTAAACACTTGTTGTGGCAACACTGTCTAACTCTCAGACGAACGAACGCTGAATGGAAGCACTGACCGACCTCGAACTTATTCAAGAGGTACGGAACGGAAAACGACAGGCATTTACGGAGTTGATGCGGCGCTATCAACAGCGCGTGTATTGGACGGCGCGGCGTATCGTCGGCACGCATGAAGATGCTGATGATGTAGCGCAGGAAACGTTCGTGAAGGCGTATTTAGCGCTCGGCGATTTTCGCGGCGACTCGGCGTTCTTCACGTGGCTCTATCGCATCGCCGTCAATTTGTCGCTGAACGTGGTGCGCAAGCAGCAGGTGATGAATTACTTGCGCGAGAGTCCGCTGATTTCTTCGGTGCTGCCGGCGAAGGAGAATCCGCACGAAGAGCTGGTTGCGAAGGAAACGGAGGCGAAATTGCAAAAGGCGATTGCACTGCTGCCCGAAAAACAGCGGGCAGTGTTCGTGATGCGGTATCATGATGAGATGAGTTACGAAGAGATTTCGGAAGTGCTGAAGACTTCTGTTGGTGGGTTGAAGGCGAATTATTTTCATGCATTGAGAAAAGTACAGGCGTATCTTAACGATGAGATTCAGACGAGACAAGATTGAAATGACCGACGCGCAGGAACACGAGCTGGAGGCGGAAGTCCGCCGGCTCGCGGCCGAGCACGGAGGCGAAGGCGTCGTCCCATCTGCGACCTACTTTGCCAACCTTATGGTGAAAACAAATGAGACGATAGACCGGGTCACAAGCGGCAAGGCGCTCTCGATCAGTTGGCTTGCGCGCGTAGCCGTACCGGGCGTCGTCGCGATTCTGTTTTTCTTCATCGGCTTGCACTATTACAGGCCGGAGATCGGGAACGGCACAACCAGTGTTGTCGAGGCCGTAAACACATTACCGCAAGGCGCGCTCGACTCGCTCATTGTTGCGTCACTCGTGCAGAGCGGGGAAAACGGACAGCTCGACGAGATGAATATGTTCGAGGTCTCGACCGAACAGCTTGCCGAGTATTGTGTGAATTCCGAAGATGAATCGTCACTGCTGGAGAGGATTCCGAGCGAACAGTTGAACACGATCGCCTCCATTCTCGAAACGAAGGCGACGAACCTGTAACCATTGAACATGGAGATTGACGAATGAAACGACGACATGTAGTTACGTTCGCGATGCTGCTGATGACGATGGCGCTTCATGCGCAACCCGGATCGCCGATGGATGGTCCCGGTCGTGAGCGCATCGAGCGCTTTCGCAAGATGCGGATGATTGAACTCCTCGACCTGAAGGAAGAGCAATCCGTGCGCTTCGTTGCGCGGCTGAATGAATTCGAGAATACACGCCGCGAACTCAATATGCGGCGCGACGAAGTATTGGACAAGATCGAACGCCTCGTCCGCAACAACGCCGACGAGAAGGAGCTTGAGAACGTATTTCCGGAACTCGAGGCAATCTCACGGAAGATCGGTGAAGAGAGGCTGCGTTTTTTCAGCAGCCTCAGCGATTTGCTTTCCGTTCAGCAGCGCGCCAAACTTCTGCTCTTCGAGCGGCGATTCGAAACCGAATTGCGCGACGCGGTCCGGCAACGCATGAAAGACCGACGCGGCTTTGGCGACCAATAAATGAAACGAACGTTCCTTTTCTTCCTTGCGGCGCTCGTGGCGGCGCCGATGGTTGGGCAGCAATCGCGCAACGGGGAATTTGCTGCACGCGTACACACTCGCACAGGGGCGAAGTCGGCGCGCGACTACAACACGTGGACGGCAACCATCGTTGACAGGTCGGGCAAGCAGCGTTACCGCATTGTGAAAGATGTCGCATTCGATGTGCAGTTCCCTTCCCTCGCACTGGCAGACAATGGGGTAGCGATTGTGGTACATTCATTCGAGGGTGTCGTAGAGTTTTTCGATGCACGAGGCGTTCTCTCCAACACGCTGCTCCCCTTCGGCACACGCACACACGAGTATGAGCAGAACATCAAATGCTCGCTGGAGGGTGAACGGGCGGCGTTCCTCTTTTCGTCAACTTCACATGAACGCGCAACGGTGTTGATGACGGACCTTCGCGGGAATGAACTGTGGCGCGCTCAACTCAAAGGCACACATGCAGGCGAGATATTTCTCTCGCGCGGCGGGCAGTATCTGGCTTCAGGGTCGTACACGGTGGGTAACACCATTGTTCGCGCTACCGAAGTATTCGACCGCGCAGGCAAGCAGGTTGCGTCGTTCTCATTTCTCTTCCGCCACGCCGACATTACCGAAGGCAGCGATATCGTCCTTGTCGAGCGCGAGAAGGCGCTGTTCGGCTCTCTGCGCGTGAAACGAACACCTGTGCAATGGTTTGCCGAGGGCAGCAATCAAGTCATCACGGGCGCACGGTTCCTCGGCAAAGCGCAATACGTCGCGCTCATTGTCGAAACCGTCGAGTTTCCCCAAGGCAAGCTCGTCTATCGCAATCCCAACCTTCTTATCGTCAACGAGCATGGAAAAGAAGTTGCGCGGAAAAAACTCGTCAGCTCATCGCCAACGCCGGCGCAGCTCACCGTGAAACAGCAGGAAGTCCAATGCAATACATCATCTGCTCACGCGACACTTTCCTTCTCATCTCTCAAGTAACACGAGTCCTCCGTGCCGGCGATCGCCATCGAGCCGTTGAGAGCGGAAGACGCGCAGCATGTTCGCTCGGTCAACGAAGAGAAGCGGCAGCATTACTTCCACATTGAACGCACAATACGAAAGTGCCCGCAACGCCGATGTAAAGAAATCTGTCCTGAAGCTTTGGATGAACATGAAGTTTGGTCACATTGGAATTCGCATCTCTAATGCAACCATCATTTGTTCTTCGCAGTCGCCGCGTCGTTACGCCTGAGGGCGTACGAGATGCGGCGATTGTCGTCGAGAATGGAAGAATTCTTCGCACTGAGTCACCACGCAGTATCCCTTCGAGCGCGCACATTGAGGATGTGGGCGAGTTGGTCGTGTCGCCCGGACTCGTTGACCCACACGTTCACATCAACGAGCCGGGGCGAACGGCGTGGGAAGGATTCGCAACCGCAACGCGTGCTGCCGCGGCTGGGGGCGTAACAACGCTTGTTGATATGCCGCTCAACAGCTCGCCCGTGACGACCAATGTTGACGCATTCAAGGCAAAACTCGCGGCAACGGAGTCACAGCTTCATGTTGATGTCGGTTTTCATGCCGGACTCGTTCCTGAAAACGCGGGCACGTTAGCACCGCTGTTGACTACAGGTGTGCTCGGCGTGAAGGCATTCATGATTCACTCAGGCATTGATGATTTTCCTGCAACAACCGAACGTGATTTTCGCAGGGCGTTGCCCACACTTGCGGAGAGCGGATTACCGCTTCTTGTTCACGCCGAACTCCCAGACCTCGAACCACAACTCTGGAGCTCGCGTTCATATCGCCGCTATCTTCTCTCCCGCCCGCGCAAATGGGAAAATGACGCCGTTGCTCTGATGATTCGCCTGTGCAAAGAATTCCGTTGCAGAGTTCACATCGTTCACGTATCTTCATCAGAAGCGATTCCGCTGCTGCGCGAAGCCAAAGCCGCGGGCGTGCCGATTTCTGCCGAGACTTGTCCGCATTATTTGTATTTCAATGCGGAGGAAATTCCCGACGGCGACACGCGATTCAAATGCGCGCCCCCGATTCGAGAACGTGAGAATAACGAACGGCTGTGGAGCGCGCTGCGTGAGGGCGTTCTTGATTTCATCGCTTCCGACCATTCGCCCTGTCCGCCCGAACTGAAATTGCTCGCGCAAGGTGATTTCGCGAAAGCGTGGGGAGGAATTTCATCATTGCAATTCGGCTTGGCGATACTGTGGACGGAAGCGCGCAAGCGGGGATGTGAGATTGCCGATCTGGCACGGTGGACCGCCGAACATGCAGCGAAGCTCGTCGGACTTGAGAGGCGAAAAGGAAAAATCGCTCCCGGCTTCGACGCCGATGTTGTTGTGTGGAATCCCGACGAGTCGTTCGTGGTCGAACCGCCTATTATTCATCATCGCCACACACTCACGCCGTATGAAGGACGAAGGCTGTTCGGAAAACTCCATGCGACATATCTCCGGGGAAACAAGATTTTTGACGGTAAAGACTTCACTGCTCCCATGGGAACAATCTTGATGAGAGAGAATGGCGGCGTATAGTTTCTCGATTCAATCAAACACACTCATCAACAGTCTCATCTGAGGTGGAGAGGTAAGGATACCAATGAGCGCAGCCATTGAACCAGCCGCAACATTCTCGGGCCTCGTTGACCTCGCCAGCGAACGCCTCGGCGGTAGAGCGTTGCTTGCAAGCGACGAGTTTTTTGCGGCGAAAGAGAATTTGTTGAAGCCGGGCCGAGGCATTTTCATCCCGGACAAATACACGGACCGAGGCAAATGGATGGATGGGTGGGAATCGCGACGCAAGCGAGGAGAGGGTCATGATTGGTGCATCATCCAGCTCGGCTTCGCGGGAATCATCAGGGGCGTTGACATAGACACGAATCACTTCCTCGGCAACCATCCCGCGTATGCTTCCATAGATGCTTGCGGTGTATCGGAGGCGATCAGCGTCGAGCAATTCGAAGAGAAGTCCTGGAAAGAGATTCTGCCGAAGTCGCCCTTGCGCCCGGGCGCACAGAATCTCTTCGCTGTCGCAAGTAGCAACACTTGGACACATATCCGCCTCAACATTTTTCCCGATGGCGGTGTGGCGCGGTTGCGTGTGTTCGGCGAAGTCGTACCGGATTGGAGCACCGTCCCAAAGGATAAGGTGATTGATCTTGCGTTCATCGGCAACGGCGGCAGTGTTGTGGCGGCAAGCGATATGTTTTTCGGCAACAAGGAACATCTCATCATGCCGGGGCGCGCGGCAACCATGGGGGACGGCTGGGAAACAAAGCGCCGCCGCGGACCCGGCAACGATTGGGTGATTCTCAAGCTCGGAAAACCTGGAGCGATTCAGAAGATTGAAGTGGATACGAACCACTTCAAAGGAAACTATCCCGACCGCTGTTCGATTGATTGTGTGCATGCACCCCATGCCATTGTTGACTCGCTGACGTGGCAAGAGTTTCACTGGACCGAGATTTTGCCGCCGACAAAACTGGAAGCCGACAAACAGCATTTCTTCGAGGCTGAGTTGAGGCCGTTGCCTGTTTGTACGCACGTGCGCCTGAATATTTTTCCCGACGGTGGCGTGAGTCGGTTGCGCGTGTTGGGGAGAGTTGTGTGAGTGGAGTAATGGAGTGTTGGAGTAGTGGATCGGTGGAGTGATGGAGTGATGGAGTGATGGAGTAGTTTATGGAGAGGGATTTAGGGTGGGGGAAAATTGGATGACAAAATTCATTGCTCGAACGAATGACGCTCAACACTCTAAACTCACTCTTTGAATCAGCACTCATCAGTGAGTTCACGCGCTGTTGCGGCTCGATGCAGTGGGTTCAGCACATGCTCGCGCGTCGTCCCTTCATTTCAGTCGAAGCGATGCTCAAGGTTGCTGATGAGATTTGGTGGAGCTTGACCGAAGCCGACTGGAAGGAAGCCTTCTCCCATCATCCAAGAATCGGGGACGTTGATGCGCTGCGTACGAAATTCGTAAGCACGGCGCACTGGGCTTTATTGGAACAAGCGGGTGCGAAACGGGCGTCGGAAGTAACATTGGCGGCGTTGGCAGAGGGTAACAGGCAGTATGAGCAGAAGTTCGGGTATATCTTTATCGTATGCGCGACGGGTAAGTCTGCCGAAGAGATGCTTGCCATTCTGAACTCGCGATTGCCGAATGCTCCGAATATCGAAATCAGAATTGCGGCGGCAGAGCAGGCGAAAATTACTCGGCTGCGCTTGGAGAAACTCCTTGCTGGGTGATGGTGCGGCATGAGCGGGGGTGCGTCGGCACTCACCACGAAGTAGCCCGCTCACCAGCGGCGCAGAGTACCGTTTTGACGTTGTAGTCCGTCTGCAGCCCCAATAGAGGAACTTTGAACAGGGCGCAAACCTCAATCCGTGCCGTGCGACATAAACCACGAATTGATTTCTTAGCCTTTGTACACCAAACTCGACGAATTTTTTGTTTCGTTCATAGTTGAGGGACCGTATGGAACAACTCGAAAGCTACCTCGCCGCGGTTGCGGACTTTGTGTGGGGGTATCCCCTGTTGATACTTCTCGTCGGCACGCACGTTTTTCTCACGTTCCGATTGAAGTTTATTCAGCGTTACATCGGCAAGGCGATCAAGCTCTCCCTCAAGCGCAGCAGGGAGGGCGAAGGCGACGTGAGCCAATTCGGCGCGCTCACGACTGCGCTTGCGGCGACGATCGGCACGGGTAACATCGTCGGCGTTGCGACAGCGGTCGCGGCCGGCGGACCGGGCGCGGTGCTGTGGATGTGGCTCAGTGGCGTTTTCGGGATCGCGACAAAGTACGCGGAGGCGTTGCTCTCGGTGAAGTATCGTGTCAAGACGGCGAACGGCTTGATGGCAGGCGGGCCGATGTACGTGCTCGAGCGCGGGATGAACGCGAAATGGCTTGGTGTTGTGTTTGCTGCGCTCACGGCAATTTCTGCGTTCGGCATCGGCAACATGGTGCAGGCTAATTCGATCTCGCAGATGGTGCAGGAAACATTTAGCATTGCGCCGTGGATAACGGGCATTGCGATGACTGTGCTGACTGCCGTCGTCATTCTCGGCGGGATCAAATCGATTGCGAACGTATGTGAGAAGCTTGTTCCGTTCATGGCTTTTTTTTATATGCTCGGTTGTGCAGTCTTGCTTGCGATGAATGCGGCAGAGATACCGAACACGCTCACCCTTATCATCACGAGCGCGTTCAGCGGACAAGCTGCGATCGGGGGGTTCCTCGGCGCCGGCATGAAGGAAGCCATTCGCTACGGCGTCGCACGGGGCTTATTTTCCAACGAATCCGGACTCGGCAGTGCGCCGATCGTCGCCGCCGCGGCACAAACGAAAAATCCAATTCGCCAGGCGCTCGTTTCGTCAACGGGAACATTTTGGGACACGGTTGTCGTCTGCGCAATGACGGGACTTGTGCTGGTCAACTCTGGTAAGTGGATGTCGGGCATGAGGGGCGCAGCACTGACCAAAACTGCGTTCGAGGAGATTCCGATCATCGGCCCGCTCGTGCTCACCGTCGGACTTTTGACATTTGTGTTTTCAACAATTCTCGGATGGTCGTATTACGGTGAGAAGGCGGCGGAGTATCTGTTCGGCTCGCGCATCATTGCTCCCTATCGCTGGCTGTGGGTCATCGCCATCATGCTTGGGTCGGTGCTCTCGCTCGGCGCGGTGTGGTCGTTCGCCGATATTGCCAACGGGCTGATGGCAATTCCGAATCTGATCTCGCTCATCGTGTTGAATCGCGTCATCGCCGCCGAGACAAAACAGTACTTATGGGATGGAAATTTGGAAAAGGAAGGATGATGGTGCTTTCGGATGACGGATGTCGAGATTGCACTGTCGTTCGCAATCCCAACACCCCTGACATAACCGAGGCTGCATACCGAACGTTGAAAACCGAAGCTCGAACCCGAACAACTGGCTACACTGCATGACTTCTACAATGGCGAAAACTATTTTAGATACTCTCTCCGAACCGAATCACGCTTTCGCGAAAGGGTATCCGGGCGATACCGGAGCGCGCCAACCGGTGCACACGGTGTACGGCGGCGCGCAGATATTCAAGTTCGATACAGCGAGGAAGCTGGGAGAGGTTGGCTTGAACGCGCTGCGCGAGTACGCGCCGACGTTCGTCGAGTTTGCACGAGCAGTTCACTTGCATGGGTATGAATCCCTACCGAGACCCAAAACACGAATCGCCTCACTGACAAATCATCTCAAGAAGAATCCTGATCTGGTGAAAGCGAAGAACCGCAACGCATGGCTATCGTATACAATCTACAGGCGCGTTATCGAGAAGCTGAACGCCGAACCTGTGGAAGATTTTAGAATTGATTTTGAAGACGGCTACGGCAATCGCGATGATGCAGAAGAAGATTATCATGCGGAGTTCTGCGCGCAAGAAGTGGCAAAAGGAATGCGCGAGGGAACACTCCCCCCGTTCATCGGCATCCGGATCAAGCCGCTGACCGAAGAGCTGAAAGCCCGAAGCTTTCGGACCATGGAGTTGTTCGTGACATCGCTCGTTCAGGCAACAGGCGGGTCTCTCCCGCCGAATTTCGTCATCACGATTCCGAAAGTGACGATTCCGCACCACGTTGTTGCAGTGGTCGAGCTGTGCAGCCTTTTGGAATCGAAAACCGGGCTTGCACCCGGCTCACTGAAACTTGAGGTGATGATCGAAACGCCGCAAAGTATTTTCAACGCACGCGGCGAATCGCATATCCCGCTTCTCATTGCCGCGGGCGGCGGGAGAATTGTCGGCGCGCATTTCGGCGTGTACGATTATACTGCGCTGTGCGAAATCACGGCAGCGCATCAGGCGATGCGGCACCCAGCGTGCGACTTTGCGCGCCATATGATGAAAGTCGCTCTCGCGCAAACGGGCGTCAGCATTTCCGATGGCGCAACCAACATCATGCCCGTTGGTCCCCACCGCACGAAAGAGGGCAAGCGACTCAGCATGAAACAGCTCGCGGAAAACAAAGCCGCAGTTCACCGCGCATGGAAACTTGCCTTCGACGATACGATGCACTCACTTCGACACGGCATCTATCAAGGATGGGATTTACATCCGGCGCAACTATGCGTGCGGTATGCCGCCGTGTATGCGTTCTTCCTCGAAGGACTCGAACTTGCAACGCTTCGCCTCAGGTCGTTCATGGAGAAAGCCGCGCAAGCTACACTTATCGGCAACGTATTCGACGATGCGGCAACGGGGCAAGGATTGCTCAATTATTTCCTTCGCGGCATAAGCTGCCGTGCTATCACGGAAGCCGAAGCGCTTGCGACGGGATTGACACTTGAGGAGTTGCGCAGCCGTTCGTTTGTAAAAATCCTGCATGGGAGAAGAACTTCTCACTAATGCCGCTATCGTGGTCAGCAGTTGCCAATTGCCTGCTCGACAATCATGACAACTTTCGTACATTCCATGAAGATCCAAAGCCACGTCCTGTTCGACGAACTGCAGCGGGGTACAGACCTGTTCAATTACATCCGACCTGCAAATCATGAATTACAAAAAGTACTTCAGCCAACTACCGACCGAACGGAGTGCACATTGGAGAACGGGAAAACCTAAGGGTGTAGAGTCGCACCACGTGAGATAATCCACTATGCATACTCAGTTCGAACCGAAGCTCATCACAGTTCTCAGACAAGGATATTCGAAACAACAGTTTGTTTCCGACGGTATCGCCGGCGTCGTGGTCGGCATTGTTGCGCTGCCTTTAGCAATTGCCTTTGGCATTGCCTCCGGCGTGAAGCCCGAACAGGGCTTGTACACGGCAATCATTGCGGGCATTATTGCAGCGGCGCTTGGCGGCAGTCGCGTACAAATTTCAGGTCCCACGGGCGCATTCATTGTCATCATCTACGGCATCGTCGCCAAGTATGGATACGATGGGCTTGCGGTTGCAACACTGATCGCCGGCGTTCTCCTCGTCATCATGGGCTTGGCGAAGTTAGGCACGCTGCTGAAGTTCGTTCCGTACCCGCTTACGGTCGGATTCACGAGCGGCATCGCACTCATTATTTTTTCATCGCAACTCAAAGACTTTCTCGGTTTTCGCATTGCATCGCTTCCGCCTGATTTTGTTGAGAAGTGGATTGCGTATGCAGAACATCTTGGCTCGCTCGATCACAACGCACTTGCGGTCGGTGCTGCGGCACTGTTGATCATGGTGCTCTGGCCTCGCGTGACGCATCGCGTTCCAGGCTCGCTTGTCGCGCTTCTTCTCGTCACGGCAGTCGTCCACATCTTTCACATCCCTGTTGACACCATCGCAAGCCGGTTTGGCAGTGTGCCGAGCACTCTACCCGCTCCGCGCATTCCTCAAGTCTCGTGGCAAACAATAACAAGCATGTTCTCGCCTGCCATTACGATTGCACTGCTTGGTGGCATCGAGTCGTTGCTTTCCGCCGTTGTTGCCGACGGCATGATTCGCACGCGTCATCGTTCAAACATGGAACTCATTGCACAAGGCGCGGCGAACATCGTCACCCCGTTTTTCTCAGGCATACCTGCCACGGGCGCAATCGCGCGAACGGCGACGAACGTCAAGAATGGAGGACGAACGCCGGTTGCGGGAATCATTCACGCCATTACCCTGCTGTTGATCATGTTAGTGTTCGGACAGTGGGCAGCGCTGATTCCGATGCCTGTGCTTGCGGCGATTCTCATCCTTGTCGCCTACAACATGAGTGAGTGGCGATCTTTTGTGAAAATACTGAAGAGTCCACGGAGCGATGTTGCAGTTATGCTTGTGACATTTCTTCTCACCGTTGTTGTTGACCTCACTGTCGCGATTGAAGTCGGCATTGTCCTTGCCGCGTTGTTATTCATGAAGAGAATGTCCGAGGTCAGCCAAGTCAACGCGATCACACGAGACCTCCGGGAAGAGCGCGAGGAAGAAGAAGAGACCGATACGAAGCTGGTCGTACCGAAAGGGGTTGAGGTATTCGAGGTGTACGGCTCCCTGTTTTTCGGGGCGGTAGACCAGTTTACCGAGTCCATGCGCACCATCGAGAAGAAACCGCGTGTGCTCATCCTTGAAACCCGGTATTTGCTTGCAGTTGATGCGTCGGGATTGCGGGCGGTCGAGGATTTGCTGAGTCAGCTCAGGCACCAGGGGACAACGCTCATCATCTCGGGTATTCATAAGCAACCGCTGTTCGCCATGACGAACTCCGGGCTCTATGACAAGATTGGCGAGGAGAACATCTGTGGATCATTGGCCGAAGCAATCGAGCGGGCGAAACGTCTCGTCGGCGGAGAACAAAGTGCAAAGGGCATAGAGCTTGGAGCAGAGAAAAGAGCTTCATGAAACCACGTGTCAAAATCTGCTGCATCGGCAGCGTTGAAGAGGCGCAGATCGCGATTCGCTACGGTGCCTCTGCACTCGGACTTGTGTCCGCGATGCCGAGCGGACCTGGTCCGATTTCTGAAGAGTTGATTGCAGAGATTGCGCGGACGATTCCGCCCGGCGTTGCGTCGTTTTTGTTAACGAGCAAGCAGGACGCGCCCACAATCATCGCTCAGCAACGCTTCTGTCGAACGAGCACGATTCAGTTGGTAGATGCGATCGCAAGGTCGACATACAAACAACTGCGCAGTGAGTTGCACGGCATCGGGCTTGTACAAGTGATACACGTCTCTGGTGAGAAATCAATCCACGAAGCCGTTGCGGTTTCGGAATACGTTGACGCGATTCTTCTCGATTCGGGGAATCAAACGTTAGCCGTGAAAGAACTCGGCGGAACTGGACGCACGCATGATTGGACCATCAGCAAACGAATTGTTGAAGCAGTGAACGTTCCAGTCTTTCTCGCTGGCGGATTGAAGCCCGAAAATGTTGCAGACGCAATTCGACTGGTTCAACCGTTCGGTGTTGACTTGTGTTCAGGCGTTCGGACGAAGGGAACGCTGGATGAGCGAAAGCTCGCTGCGTTTTTCGAGCAGGTGAATGCGGTTCAGCAGCCGTAAAGTACATCGAGGTGTGAAGATGTGAAACTTTTTTTTCTCTTTCTTCTTTGCTTATTCTGCAGACCGTCATTCTCTCAAGCGACAATGGATTCTACAACACTCATTCGTTATCTCGCTCTGGGCGATTCATACACGATTGGCGAAGCGGTTGATGCAAGCGAGCGCTTTCCTCTCCAACTTGCCTCATCGTTACGCAAACGCAATGTCAACATCGCAGAGCCGATTGTCATCGCGCAAACCGGTTGGACGACGGACGAGCTGATTGCTGCAATAGAGAACGAACATCCTCGCGGGCTGTTCGACTTCGTCACGCTCCTCATTGGGGTGAACAACCAATATCGCGGGCGAAGCTCTGAACAATATCGAAACGAATTCAAGTCGCTGCTACAACGAGCAATCGCTTTTGCCGGCGGAAAATCCTCGCACGTCATCGTCGTCTCGATTCCCGATTGGGGCGTGATGCCGTTCGCGGAAGGGCGCGACCGAATGCACATCGCAAAGGAGATTGACACGTTTAACGGAATCAATTGGGAAGAATCCGTTCGTGCCAACACACAGTACGTTGATATAACGGCAATCTCGCGTGAAGCTGCTCGCCTCCCCGAGCTCATCGGGCCCGATGGACTGCATCCTTCGGCCGTCCAATACAAGTTGTGGGTTGAACTTCTCGAGCCGAAGGTGTTACGAATACTCTCAGCCCATGAAAAGTAAGAAGATGTATCACCACGACACTACACCTGAGGAGGGTGAATGCTAAGTCCAATAACGACACACGTGCTCGATACGATGCGCGGTCAACCTGCGCAAGGAATTCGCTCGACGCTGGAAAAGAAAATCGGCAGCACATGGATGAAGCTCGCCGCAGGAACGACAGACGATGACGGACGCATCACGGACTTACTGCCGCCCGATTTTGTGTTGTCCGCGGGAACGTACCGCATGAGATTTGAAACCGGAGCGTATTTCAGGCGGAAAAGAATAACCGCTTTCTATCCCGTCGTTGAAGTGACATTTGAAATCAGGAGTGCGCGATCACATTACCACATTCCGTTGCTGTTGAGCCCGTTCGGCTATTCGACCTATCGCGGGAGTTGAGTTGCTTCTTCTCCCCTCTCGGTGTAAATTGAGCGTGCTGATTCTCTCCCCGTTCGAACACACCTGACTCGACATCAGGTGCTCTGAAGCTGCGGGCTTCGGGCTTATCGTTCATGATTTTTCCAAGCAAGAAAAACAATGGATATCAATGGTAAGACTGTACTCGTCATTGGCGGTTGGGGCTTGGTCGGCTCTGCCATCTGCCGCAAGATAATGGAAGACGCACCGCGCCGTATGATCGTCACATCGCTGACGAAGGAAGAAGCGATGGACGCCGTGGCGCATCTGCGCACAGAATTTCCAAAGGTGGGAAAAGACTTCTTTGTTCCGTGGTGGGGAAATATTTTCGTTCGGCATCAGTTCAAGGATATGAGCCGCGACGATATTTTGTCAGACACGTCGAAGCGCTCGATGTTCATTGACGACATCGTTGCGGAACTAACGCCGACCGTTCTTCGACGTTCATCGTTGTTCAAATTGATGATGCACTACAAGCCGCACATCGTGATTGACTGCGTGAACTCTGCGACGGCGATCGCGTATCAGGACATTTTTCAGGTCTCGCGTGACGTGATGAAGCAGATTCGAGCAGCGCGCAACAAAAGGAGGAACGAAGAAGACCTCATTGCAGCTACGGAGAAACTGCTGTGCACACTATACGTTCCGCAACTGATTCGCCATGTGCAGCTGATGTACCGCTCGATGAGCGAAGCGGGAACGAAGATCTACGTGAAGATTGGAACAAGCGGCACTGGCGGCATGGGATTAAATATTCCCTACACACACAGTGAGGAGCGCCCCTCGCGTGTGTTGCTGTCGAAGTCGGCGGTGGCAGGCGCACACACGCTGCTACTGTTTTTGATGGGACGAACACCCGACGCGCCGATCACGAAAGAAATCAAACCGGCAGCAGCAATCGCGTGGAAGAGAATCGCGTTCGGCGAAATTACGAAACGCGGTCAGCCGGTCGAGCTGGTTGACTGCCCACCCTCGAACGCAGTCAAGCTGAACGGTACGCTGCGGCTCAACATGCAACAAGCAGCAAAAAAGACCGGAGCCACACTCCGATCAGTGTTCATTGATACGGGGGAGAACGGTATTTTCTCGCGTGGAGAATTTGAAGCCATCTCGACGCCTGGGCAGATGGAGTTCGTCACTCCCGAAGAAATCGCCGACTGCGTGGTATTCGAAGTGAAAGCCGGCAACACCGGACACGATATCATCAACGCGCTGGACAACGCAACGCTTGCGCCAACCTATCGCGCAGGTTTCATGTTCAATAACGCGATGACGCAGATGCAACGCTTGGAAGAACAGCATGGGACCGAAAGTATCGCCTTCGAGATGCTGGGACCACCGCGCCTCTCAAAACTGTTATACGAGGCGTACCTCCTCAAACGCACGTTTTCGAATATGCACACCGTGGTCAACACCGACGCGCGCACGATGAGCAAGTCGGTTACACAAGTAGTGCATGAAGATGCGGCACTGCGATCGCAAATCATCTCCATCGGTATCCCCATTTTGCTCCCCGATGGCAAGTCGTTGCTCCGCGGACCGATGATCAAGATTCCGCCGTACCGCGGCGAGGGGAGTCTGCCGATTACGCCATCGAACATCGAACACTGGGCGCACGACGGTTGGGTGGACTTGCGCATAAAAAATATGGAACGCTGGCGCGCGCGGTTCCGACAAATCATCCATGAGGTTGAGCAGCTCTCCGCGGACGATTCCAGCTCGCGCACAATGCACAACCGCGAGTATTGGAAAAACCTTGCTGAAATTGACCCGGGGAAGGTGTGCGGTTGGTTGTTTACGTTCGAGGAAAAAGGGAAACGGATGAAGGCATGATCTCGCCCACGCCGCCAGGGATAAAGAGAAAGCAATGAGACGTACTGTCTGCGTGCCCGTGGTGCCCTGATGCAGTGAATGCTCTACGTGAATACCCTCAACAATAGCTTTGCATTTCAAGAGAGGAGTTGAAAATCAAATGCGAGTGCGGTATTTTGTTGACCGTTACGTACAGAGCTTGTGTGAAAATCTTGAAGAGCGACACTCCTCCAAAGGAGTCCTTCGGACAGTGTCGCTCTTGCGGGCGAAAAGAGCGATTCGGAGAATCGCTCTACATGATTAGAGTGTTTTTCACACAGGCTCTACAGGGGATGTACCCACCTCAACAGAGCATAATCTCATTTTGACAAAGGAGAAGCAACGCAATGGTCCGCGATGAGGCTCCCAACGAGCAAGCGTACCGTTTTTTGTTTGAGAACAATCCGCAGCCGATGTGGGTGTACGATGCGGAGACGCTGCGATTTCTCGCGGTGAATGAGAGCGCAATGTGGAAGTACGGTTATTCGCACGAGGAATTCTTGAGCCTCACGCTCGAAGACGTTCGCACACCGGAGGATATTCCTCTTCTGCATCAGAACTTGCGTGAACGCGCTCTGAACGGCCCTACACCACACATCTGCAGACATCGCTCAAAGAATGGTGACATCTTCTTCGTAGAAAAGCAGTCGCACGACATTATGTTCGCGGGGAGGAAAGCGCGCTTCTCGATGATGAACGACGTGACAGAGCGCCTGAAAGCCGAGCATGCAGTCAAAGAAAGCGAAGCTCGTTACCGTACCTTAGCAAATACGACATCTGCGGCGATTCTCTATTACGCGAACGACAAGATTCTCTTCTGCAACATAGCTACTGAGGAGATCACGGGGTACAGCTCAGAAGAAATCCTCGCTATGAACGGCTGGAATCTTGTGCACCCGGACTACCGCTCGATCATACGGGAGAGAGCGAAACAACGCTTCCGCGATCAATCGGCGTTCGGAAGATTTCGACTTCCCATTTTGACCAAAAACGGAAACACTCGTTGGGTCGAAATCAATGCGCGGGGTATCGAGATCGAGGGAGAGAACGCTATTCTCTTGACCTGCGTGGACGTCACGGATCAGCGAAAAGCGGAAGCCGCTCTAAAGAAAAGCGAAGCATTATTTCGCACGCTGGCAGACACGATGTCCTCCGCAGTATTCTTCTACAAGGACAATCGCATTCTCTACGTCAACAAGGCGCTGACTGAACTCCTCGGCTACACGAAAGACGATTTCGAGCGAATGAACATTTGGGAAGCAGTCCATCCCGACCATCGCGCTATGGTCGAGGAGCGAGCGCTTGCGCGCATGCGCGGTGAGGATGTTCCAGCACGCTACGAGCTCAAGGTCATTGACAAATGGGGCAACACGCGCTGGACCGATTTCACGGCGAATACCATTGAAGTCAACGGCGAACCGGTGATTATGGCAACTGCTGTTGACATCACGGCGCGGCGACGGGCAGAAGAGATACTCCGCGAGAACGAGGAGACATTCCGTACGTTGATGGATGCCACCTCCGCCGGAATGTTCTTCTATCATGGTGATCATTTCAAGTTTGTCAATCGTGCAATGGAACAGATCACCGGATACACAAAACAAGAATTGATGGAGAGAAGGATTTGGGATTGCGTCCATCCCGATCAACGGGAAATGGTCAAGCAGCGCGCACTGGCGCGTCTGCGAGGCGAGGACGTCCCACGGCGGTACGATCTCAAAATCGTTACCAAACAAGGCGAGACCCGATGGCTTGATCTCAACGTCAGCCAGATCGAACTCGACGGCACACAGTGCTTGATGGGAACAGTCATTGACATTACTGAGCGTGAACGCACTGCAGAAAAACTCCGCCTGAGCGAGGAACGCTTCCACACCTTGTACGACCAAAACCCGCTCATGTGTTTCAGTGTCAATGAGAAGGGTATTATTCAGTTTGTGAACGACGCGGGCGGCCGGAACCTGGGTTACACCAAAGAGGAACTGGTCGGCACCTCGATGTTTAGCGTGTTTCATCACGACGATCGAGAAACAATCGCGCGCAATCTTGACATGTGTCTACACGGAAATGGCGCGACGCACTCATGGGAGCTTCGCAAGGTCCATAAGAGCGGTACCATCATTCACGTGAGCGAAGTTGCGCAACTCATGAGCGATCCCGAGGGCAAGCCGATGGTGCTCATCGTCTGCGAGGATATCACTCAGCGCATGCACCTCGAAGAACAGATTCGCATCAGTGAAGAATTGAAGGCGCGGATCCTCGACGCGTCGCAGACCGGTGTGCTGGTCATTTCCAGAGACGGAAGAATCGTCCAGGCAAATACGGAAGCAGAACGGTTCTATGGGTTATCGAATAAGGAATTGACGAATTTTGCCGTTCAGGATTTCGTCCATCGAAAGTTTTGGGAGGACGGCAGCGTATGCCCCTACGAGGACTTTCCCGTTGTGAAATGTTTGAAAACAGGAACTGCACAAGGTCCGGTGACGATGGGCATCCGCCGCTTGGACGATAGTATGACATGGGCGGTGTTCACGGTGGTGCCGTTGTTGAGCGGCGGCGAGACAAACGGCGCGGTGGTCACATTCCTCGACATCACGGCAAGGAAGAAGATGGAAGAGGAACTGCGCGAACGCGAAGCGATGCTGCGGGCACTGACCGAAACGACGACCGCCGCTATTTTTTTCTATCAAGACCGACGCTTCCCGTACGTCAACCGTGCGATGGAAAAACTCACGGGCTACTCGAAGGAGGAGTTGCGCACCATGCGCTTTACCGCCCTCGTGCATCCCGACCATCATGAGCTTGTTCGTCAGCGAGCCATCGCACGTCAACAGGGAAAAGGCGTTCCGGCACGCTACGAGCTAAAGATTCGCACCAAGCATGGCGAGGTGAAATGGCTCGACGTTGCACCGAGCATGATTGAAGTGCACGGCGAGAAAGTGTTGATGGGCACGGCAGTCGATATCACCGAACGCAAGCAATTCGAAGAAGAATTGCGCCGCAGTGAAGAACTGACGCATCGCATTCTCGAAGCGGTTCCGGGCGGCATCATCGAAGTCGCGCAAGATGGAAGAGTTCTTCAGGCGAATCTCGACGCGCAGCGCTTCTACGGCATATCCGCGCTGGAATTTCTGAAAACAACTGTTGACCATCTCGCAACGATAAATCTCTGGGGGGACGGAAGCGATTTCGACGCAGAAGAGTTCCCTCTCCTGCAATGCCTGCGCACCGGCGAAGAGCGTCCGCCCAAGACATTCGGTGTCCGACGCCCCGACGGCGGAATTTCTTGGGGCGTGTTTACTGCGGTTCCGCTGCTCGACATTTCGACGGGCAAAACCAACGGCGCCGTAATGACGTTTCTCGATATCACCAGCCGCAAGCACATCGAAGACGCGTTGCGCGAAAGCGAAGAGCGATACCGCAAGTTCTTCGAGGAAGATTTGACGGGCGACTTCATCGCAAGCCGCGACGGATGCATCCTCGCGTGCAATAAGGCGTTTGCAACAATGTTTGGTTTTGCTTCGATCGAGGAGGCGATGTATTGTAATCTCAACTCTGTGTACGGCGAGCAACAGAGTTTTTCCGACCTCATGGCACTACTCGCGGAACGTCGACGCGTTGATTACCACGAGTGCATCGCCCGACGCCGAGATGGTAAGCCGGTGTTTCTCATACAGAATGTCATCGGGCTATTCGATTCCTCAGGCACGCTTATCGGCGCGAAGGGCTACTTGTTCGACAATACAGCGCACAAGCAACTGGAGCAACGCTTGCAGGAAACAGCAAAGATCGAAGGGTTGGGCAGACTCGCCGGCGGCATCGCACACGACTTCAACAATCTTCTCGCCATCATTCTCGGTTATTCCGAGCGCTTGGCGAAGAGCAAGGAGGGGAAGGTAGTAAAAGACGCCATGGCAATCGGGACCGCCGCGCAGCGGGGTGCAAATCTCGTGAAGCAGTTGCTCACCTTCGCGCGCAAAACGGATGTCTCCTTCGAAGAGATGAATGTCAACGCCGTCGTAGATGAATTGGCGCGGTTGCTGAAAGAAACGTTCCCACGCAACATCGAGTTGCAGATCGCCCTCGACCCAACACTGCCGCTCATCATCGGCGATTCGAATCAAATCCACCAGGCAGTATTGAATCTGTGCGTCAATGCGCGTGATGCGATGCCCTCGGGCGGAACGTTGACGTTGAAAACAGAAATCGTAGCGGGCAGTGGGTTGCGCACCGCATTCCCTGAAGCGAGCGCGTCGTACTACGCCGGCATCCTCGTCAGCGACACCGGTTCGGGCATCGCCGAGGAAGTGCGCGCCAAAATTTTCGAGCCGTTCTTCTCGACAAAGGGGCGCGACCGTGGCACCGGCTTGGGGCTTGCCGTGGTTTATGGTATCGTCAACGCGCATCGCGGGTTCATTGACGTACGTTCCGCCGCGGGAGAAGGATCCAGCTTCGAGTTGTATTTCCCCATCCCCCATTCTCCGATCGAGGACAGAGCCTTGGAGGTGGAACAACAGCGCGATCTCCCGGGCGGCAAAGAAACCGTACTGCTGGTCGAAGACGAAGACCTGTTGCGCGAGTTAGTGGAATCCCTGCTCAAAGGAAAAGGCTACACCGTCCTCACGGCAACCAATGGCGAGGAGGCTATCCAGACGTTTCGAGAAAACCAAGACACAGTGAATTTGGTTTTGACCGATCTTGGTTTGCCAAAACTCGATGGCTGGACTGCGTGCAAGCGGATCAAGGCGATGAATCCGCACGTGCGCATCATCGTTGCGAGCGGCTACCTCGATCCGGAGGCGAAGCAGGAGATGGTCAACGGCGGCGTCCACGAGTTTGTTCACAAACCGTATCTCGCAACCGAGCTGACAGCAAGAGTGCGCGAAGTGTTGGACCGCGACATCCACTCCCTCATCAATCAGTCGTCAAGCTGAAACTGTTTGTCGCGCGGCCGTAGGCTATCATGTATTCGGCGCAGCGCACGTAGTGCATCCTGACTGCCGCGCTGGGCACTGCTGCGATAGAGCCGTGCCGCTTCTTCCATTCTCTTTGGCACGCCACTCCCCGTCTCAAAACAATAGCCGAGAGCAAATTCCGCAAGTGCCGATCCCTCGCGGACTGCGGGACGCAGAGCCGCGAGCGCGTACGCGTAGTCTCTATCTCGCCCGCGTAGTTTTGCAACGGCGAGCCGGACTCTCGCTTCCGCACTGCCGACAGCTATTGCTTTCTGCCATTGCATCTTTGCCTTTCCTTCGTTCCTATTCACCCATCGTCCAGTGTAATAACACAAGCCCAACTCCACCAACGCGTGTGGGTGATGCGCGGCAGCAGCGCGCTCGAGCATCCGCAATGCCTGCGCGTCCGTGAGCTGCCTGTCAAATCCCAACGCGATCAAGCATGACCATATGTACTGCGCGTCGGCGTTTCCCTCATTGACCTTCGTTTGCAGAGTCGGGAAGAAGTTCTTGCTTTGAATGAGAGTGTGCAAGAGTCGCGGCGCACGGCGCGAATCAAGGCGTATAGCGCGAATATAGTGCATTGCCGCTGTGAGAGTATCGCTCGTGATCCGATATCCTTTTTCGTAACAACGCGCAATCAGTGTCAGCGCTTCCGGACTGCCCGCCTCTGCGAACGACATGAGGTGGCGAAACGTGGCGGAGTCTGTTATTATCCTTCCCTGCTCCACGGCAAGGGATTCGGCAACAGCGCGCATGGCAGCATTGTCTGTCAATGCCGCAGCTTTGAGCAGGTCGTCAACCAACACGGAGTCCGGAGATACCTTGATTGTATCGGGGGAAAAGTTGATGAACAAAAGCTGGATTGCTCCGCGTGTAGATGCTTCAGGTTCGCCCCGTGTGCGTTGCGCTGCAGATGAATCACTGCGGTAGCCGCGACGCTCGAACGCCGGCAAGATCGCTTTTGCAGGTGCATAACCGGAATCTGCTGCGAGCTTCACCCACTGGAAGGCTTCCTGCCAATTGGCTGGCACGACGAGGTTTTCGGTGAGAAACTGTGCAACTGCATATTGCGCCTCGGGAATGTTTCCCTCAGCAGCAAACCGAAAATTGCGGTACGACTCGAACGGATTCCAATCCGTCCCCCACCCGTTAAACTGAAAAATGCCGAGATTGAATCGCGCAAGGAGATGATTCTTCTCTGCCGCGCGTCTTGTCCAGTACGCCGCCTTCGCCGTATCGGCTTTGAACCCTCGACCCGTGAGATACCGAATGCTCACCTCAAATTGCGAAACAACATCACCAGCGTTCGCCTGCTGCAACACGCGAAACCCCTCCCACATCTGGTACGTCGCATCCGAATGCTCGATGCGCGGTGTTGCCGTGGGCGGCTTATAGTTCTTGAAGACGGGGCTGTTGCGAGAGGGTGTTTCGGACTGGCAAAATGCAGACAAACTGAAGAGCAACGTTAGCGCGAGCAGTTTCAAATCAATTCCGTCGAACTCCACTACTGGTTAAACTTCCCCGGAGACGCAATGCTGAGAGCATTTCCCTTGTGGGCCCTGCAGGACTTGAACCTGCGACCCGCGGATTATGAGTCCGCTGCTCTAACCAACTGAGCTAAGGGCCCCCTTTGTTGTTAGTTCAACCGACGTTGTGAACTCAATATATCGAGAACGGGCAGGAAACTCAACAACGTGATTGCGGATTTACACGAGCGCCTGTAGCGGGTCTTTGCCGGCTCTCAAACTGCAAATTCCCCGCAGCAATCCACTATCCACCATGCCAGCATCCCATAATTCCGAAAGCTCCCCTATACTTTACAAAGTAGGTCTCACAACGTATCTCCTCGTCGCGCTAAGGACGTCACCCTTCTCTTCCGATAACATGAAAGAAGACCATTGGCGCATAGTCACATTGGAAGGGCATCATGAAGGTTCTGATTGTTGACGATAACGAGGATTTCCTGAAAGTCATGGAACAACTCCTTACAGGCAGTGGATACACTGTCTTGATTGCAGACAATGGAAAGGCGGCGCGCGAAGTATTGGAGAATCAATCCGTTGATGTCGTCATCTCAGACGTGTTTATGCCGACGCTTGATGGCATTCGGTTCCATAGCTATGTCCGAGAGTTTTTGGGCTTTCGCGATATGCCCTTCATCTTCATGTCCGGCTATGATGACCCTTACACCCAGCAGGCATTGGAAGACTCGGCGGTGGACTACTTTATCAGCAAGACGTCGCCAGTAACGGAGATCATCACGACGTTGAACAAACTGCAGAGTGCGATGAGCGCGTAGCATTATGCCGATCGTGAGCGACAATTTGAAACCGAACCTCCAATTCGGAAAGCCGGGATCACAGAGCCGCATGCCGGAGGGACAGGCGCCGAAGAAAAAATACGCGTCGGCGTTCCTCGAGCATTTGGTTCGCAACCGGGTCCTGAGCGACAAAATCGCAACGGAAGCCTCGGAATATGTGCAGGAGCATAAGGGATCCGACAAGCGCCGCATCAACGATATCCTCGCCGATGAGTTTGCAATCAGCAAGGACTTGCTGGCACGCGAGCTTGCGCAGTTTTATTCATTTCGTATCGTTGACATCAATGAACGTAACCCCCGCCGGTTCGACAATGCCACGGTCATGAAGATGATCGAAGAGTTGCCCGGGCCAGCCTACCGGCTTGCGATGCGGCACAAAGTTCTCCCCTTCGAAACTGCCGAGGGCACGTCAGACAAGATTCTCGTCGTTACTCCCAATCCGACCGACCGTGAAGTGAGCGAAGTTGCGAGAGCATTCCCTTATGCCAAGCACGAGATCTGCTACCTCAAAGAAAGCGATTGGGACGAGTGGTGGCAGCTCATCACCAACGAGAAGAATCAAACTGCTCCCGGCATCACATCGGTCGGTGATGGATTCTTGGAGGACGGCGATGGCTCGCAGGATAGCGCCCTCGATCGTGAGATCGAAAGCAGCCAGCTCATTAATCTCGTCAACAACATCTTTTCGGACGCGGTGAGAAGCGGAGCAAGCGATATTCATGTCGTTCCGAAGGGTGCGCGGAAAACGGAGGTCAACTTCCGCATTGACGGCGAGCTGATGAACTGGTATACGATCGAAGACACGCGCGCAGAAGCGGTCGTCGCCGTCGTGAAGGGACGCGGCATCGGTCTCGATCGCTTTGAGCGCATGGCAGCACAAGATGGCCAGGCACAGAAGATGATTGACGGTCAGCTTGTTCGCTTTCGCATGTCGGTTCTTCCGATAATTTCGAAGGAGATGACGGGGAAATTCGAGTCGGTGGTGATCCGTATTTTGAAAGACGCGCACGCCTCCGTCTCGCTCGAATCCATTGGTCTTGACCCGTACTCTCTCGAACGGTTCAAAGAGGCGATCACCAAACCTCACGGCATCGTTATTCTCACGGGTCCTACGGGAAGCGGAAAAAGCACGACACTGGTCGCGGCACTGCGCACGGTAATGAACCCTTCGGTCTGCACGATTACTGTCGAAGACCCTGTCGAGTATTTAATCGAGGGTGCGCGACAGGTGAAGCTGAACCACAAACTATCATTCGATGACGCCATTCGCGCAATCCTTCGTCACGATCCGGACATTGTCATGGTCGGCGAAATTCGCGACCGTGCGACGGCGGACATTGCCATCAAGCTTGCGAACACGGGGCACTTGACATTCTCGACCTTGCACACAAACGATGCAGCGAGCGTTGTGTCGCGCCTGTTCAAGATTGGCGTCGAGCCGTTCCTGATAGCGCAAGCGTTGAACATCGTTGTCGCGCAGCGCCTCGTCCGCAAGTTGTGTGATCGCTGTAAGCGTCCGGTGAAAGAGTTGAATACGAAGATGCTGCTCAAGTCCGGCTTCACGGAAGAGGAAATTCCGGATCTCCAGCTCTATGAACCCGTTGGCTGTCCGCATTGCGTCGGTGGATTCAAGGGAAGACGCGCAATACACGAAACGCTGTATGTTACGCCGGAGATTCGCGAGATCATCATCAACAGCGGTGAGAAAGTTGATACAGATGCGATCAATCGAGCCGCAATCAAAGATGGGATGCGCACCCTGCGCGGCTCGGGCCTCGCGCTGGCGCGCCAAGGAGTCTCGAGTGTTGATGAAGTCGTTTCCGCAACTGCTCTCGACTGAATCACCGTGCAATATTGGGAGAGGAAAAAATGACCTGCGAAGTCAAACTTTCTTCTCTGCAACGATGCTCAGCGGCGAAAGTGTGGCAGTACGGGCAACAGAGTGTTGGCACAGTGGTTGAAAAGTAAGATGATGTCGAAGGAACAAAGCGTAAGAACCAAAATACCAAAACAACCAAACCATAACCCAATAACAACATAAAGGAACAACACAATGGGTCAACAACAACTTCTCCTCATCATCCTCGGCGTTATCGTGGTCGGCATCGCAGTAGCGGTCGGTATCACGATGTTTCAGGATAACGCAGTGTCGGCGAACCGCGATGCGGTGACGAACGATCTCGTGAACCTTGCATCACGCGCCCAGCAGTACTATCGCCGTCCAACGGCGTTGAGCGGCGGCGGAAACTCCTTCGTCGGTTTGACGGCAGATGCGGCGGGTCTGGCAAAGCTGACCTCAAAGTCATCGAACGCAAACGGTACATATTCCGTCCAAACTGCGGGAACTTCCTCGAGCGTCGTGATTCGTGGCATTGGCAAGGAGAAAGGAACGGACAATACGAACCCGATCAACATGAGCATGTACGTCTTTGCCGATTCAACCGGTGTTCTCCAGAACAACTAATTCGTTTCGAGTTGCGCTCTCTTCGGAGAGCGCAACTGTGTTTGATGGTTATCTCAATTGTAGCATAAACACTTTAACAAAGGCTAGGCAGGCACTATGGGTCAACAGCAATTGCTTCTCATCATCCTCGGCGTTATCGTGGTCGGCATCGCAGTAGCGGTCGGTATCACGATGTTTCAGGATAACGCAGTGTCGGCGAACCGCGATGCGGTGACGAACGATCTCGTGAACCTTGCATCACGCGCCCAGCAGTACTATCGCCGTCCAACGGCGTTGAGCGGCGGCGGAAACTCCTTCGTCGGTTTGACGGCAGATGCGGCGGGTCTGGCAAAGCTGACCTCAAAGTCATCGAACGCAAACGGTACATATTCCGTCCAAACTGCGGGAACTTCCTCAAGCGTCGTGATTCGTGGCATTGGCAAGGAGAAAGGAACGGACAATACGAATCCGCTCAATATGAGCATCTACGTTTTCGCCGACTCGACGGGAATGTTGCAGAATAACTAATGATGCTGATCTGATCGTCGCGCTCACTGGAGATAGAGGCAAATAGAATTCTCCTGATGAACGTGCGAAAAGCTGCTTCGCCGGGATGTGCAAGGTCCTCTCTGAAATCCGAGAGAGCCTGTTGGACGATCGGCACAGGACGTAGGTGGGGGAAGAATAGGAAACAAGAGATTAAGTTATGGGGTCACAGCAATTACTTTTGATTTTGGTCGGCGTAATAATCGTCGGCATTATGATTGCCGTGGGTCTGGACATGTTCAAGGATCAGGCATCTTCGACCAATCGCGATTCGATCGCGAATGACCTCGCGAATTTTGCCGTGCAGGCGCAAAAATATTATCGCCGTCCCGAAGCGATGCGCGGCGGCGGATATTCGTTCAACGGCTTGCGCTTCGCCGATATTGCCGTGAACGCGACGAACGCGAACGGAACATACGTTCTTTCCCCCGATCCGGCGGCGGCGTCCGATGCGTTTGTCATAATCACGGGAACAGGAAACAACAAAGGAAACGACGGAGCTACGAGCGTACAGGTACAAGTAACAGTCTGGCCCGAGAGCACGTACATTGAAACATTGAATTAGGCTTGACATTACAACTCACGACCTCCCCCCGATGGCGTAACACGTGTTTGCTTGGTGGGGACACGCGAAGCCGCGGGGGGATTTTGTTTTGTAGGTACAGACAGACTCTGCCGACCAAGGAACATACAGGTAGGGACAAGCTGGTCTAAATAAAGGAACGAAGATGCCCGAATTCAGAATCGAAGGTGTTACCACGGAAGGCAAGCCGCTGCAAGGAGTGCTGGAAGCGGAGTCGCTGAAGGCGGCGAAGCAGAAAGCAAGCCAGATGGCGACTGCGCGCAATTTCAAAATTCTGAACATCGTTCCACGCGCGACGTGGATCTACAAAGTTCAGCGCGGAACGGAGAAGCCGATTACCGGTGAGCAAAAGGCATTCACCAAAGGCGAGGTCGAGGAGGCGCTGCAAAAAATGGGCTACCGCGTTCTGCGCGTGCAGAAGCGTCTCTTCGAGGTGAAAACCAAACCGCCGTCCGGCGAGATCGTCACGTTCGTCCGCGTCAGCGCGGATTTGATTCGGCAGAAACTGCCGTTCAACGAAATCATGCAGTTGCTCGTGAACGACATTCAGAACAGAACGCTGCGCGAGACGATTAAGGAAATCAACACGGAGCTGAAACAGGGTAAGGACAGCGAGCGCGCGTTCGTCAAGCATGAAGCGGTGCTCGGCCGCTTTACGGCTCACATGTTGGGTCTCGCTTCGAAGAGCGGGAATATGGCCGAGATTTACGATAGCACTGCAAAATTCCTCGAACGCCAAGCCGAGTTCAAAAAGAATTTGAAAAGCGCGCTCATCATGCCGCTCGTAACGCTCGTCGTGTTGTTCGGTGCGGTCATCTATTACGTCGGCTACATCTTTCCCGCGACGGCGGGGTTGTTCCGCAAGTTTGGCATCGAATTGCCGCCGATGACCGCGGCAACGATGGACCTGAGCGATTTCATCATCGAAAACTCCATGATGATTGTGATCTGCACGGTCGTCCCCATCGTCGCGGCGGTAAAATTTTTCACGACGGAGAAAGGGCGCTTTATCCTCGACAGTTACATTTGGAAGGTCCCGATCATCGGATCGTTGATGCACAAGAGCAACATCGAGATTTTCTGTCGTGTCTTCTATTCGTTATACAGCGGCGCGGGCGAAAACATCGAAGTCATTCGGATGGCGGCGGAAGCCTGCGGCAACAAATATATGGAACATCAGATCAAGACCATCGCACTACCGATGATGACGCAAAAAGGCGCGGGCATCACGGAAGCGTTCGAAGCTGCCAACGTGTTCACGAAAACCGCGATCTCTCGATTCCACTCCGGCGCGGAAACTGGAACGGTGAAGAACACGGCGCTACAGCTTGCGGAATACTACGAGAAGGAAACGTCGTACAAAATGCGAAACGCCATTGACTACATCCAAGTCGTGATTTCGATGGTCATCATGATTGTGTTGACCGCGTTGACGATCGTCTCGTCCGAGACTGCGACCGTGCGTCCGAAGAATCCCGCGATGGGCGCGACGTCGGTACACACGACGACGCGCATGACGTAAGAACATAAACGCCAACTCCCTGATTGCGCATGGCGGCTGTTGACATTACCGACAAGATTGGGTTCACCCTTCTCAAGAAGGGTATCATTGACTATGAGACGCTGGAAAAATCTCTCAAAGTCAAAGAGACTGATGGAGGAAAGAACCGTCGCAATTTGGGTCAGATTCTCGTCTACGATTTCGGCGCGGATCATGACGCGGTGTTCAAAGAGGTCGCCGAACTCTATGCCTTTCGCGAGCTGAAGCTCGATGATGAAACCGTGGACAAGTCCCGGATTGACTTCATGCGCAAGCTCGTTGACGCACTGCCTGAGGCGGGACGCACTATGCTGATGGAAGCGAAGATGCTTCCGTTCAAGTACGACGAGCGCCAATCCGACAAACTCATCATTTCCGCCGCCGATCCAACCGATCGGCGGCTTCCTCTGATCGCCAGAAACTTCAACGCAAAAAAGTATGAGGTGGTGTACAGCCGCCTCGAGAGCATCAAACGCTTACTCGAACAGATCGTCCCTGTCGAAAACGAATTCCTCCGACAGTTAGAGAATAACCAGCAGGACGTACAGGTACAGGAGGATGAAAGCACGCTGGACGAGGGCGTGCTCGAAGCCGAGATCAATAAGAGTGCGCTCGTCAATCTCTTCGAGGGGGCGCTCGTCGAAGCTGTGCGGCAAGGTGTAAGTGACATCCACATCGTTCCGAAGGACGGTAACCGCACCGAGCTGTGGTTTCGCCTCGACGGCAACCTGCAGCTCTGGCACGCGCAGGAGAACACGTTGCCCGAAGCGATCGCGGCAGTGGTGAAGGATCGCTCGAAGAACGTTGACCGCTTCGAACGCGAGGCGGCGCAGGACGGCTTCATCCAACGGGTCATTGATGATCATCGCATTCGGTTTCGCGTTTCCATCATGCCGATGGTCGGGACGGAGTTCAAGCACAAGTATGAGAGCATCGTTATTCGCGTGCTCGATGATCGGAAGGTGATCACCGATTTGAACAAGCTCGGCTTGCAGGGTCCTACGATGGAGTCGTTCAAAAAGGCCATCACGAAACCGCAGGGCATCGTTATTCTGACTGGACCGACAGGAAGCGGCAAGAGCACGACGCTGGTCGCCGCCCTGCACGCGGTCATTGACCCGACAGTAAACGTCTTGACGGTCGAAGAGCCGGTGGAGTACATCATCAAGGGTTCGCGGCAGTTGAAGATTGGGCCGAAGATGAATTTCGAGTCAGCGATTCGCGGCATTCTCCGTCACGACCCCGACATCGTGCTCGTCGGCGAGATGCGCGATAAAACAACGGCGGAAATCGCAATCAAACTTGCGAACACAGGCCACCTGACGTTTTCCACATTGCACACGAACGATGCGCCGAGCGCAGTCTCGCGCCTGTACAAGATGGGCATTGAGCCATTCTTGATTGCGTATGCCATCAACGTCATTGTTGCGCAGCGCCTCATTCGGACGTTATGCAAGGTGTGTAAGCGACAGATTCCTGCCGATGATATTGATACGGAGATGTATCTCTCGTTCGGCTTTCGTGAAGACGAACTGGTGAATCCGGTTTTCTATGAAGCCGTGGGCTGCGACAAATGCAACGGCGGGTACAAGGGACGCGCGGCAATTCACGAGGCACTTTATTTCACGAAGAGTATTCGTGTCATGATTGCGAAGGCTGGTAAGGAGGTGGACGAAGAACAAATCCGGGACCAGGCGATAAAAGACGGCATGTGGACGCTGCGCCGCTCCGGCATCGAGCGGATCAAGAGCGGCGTGACAACGTTGGAAGAAATTGCGGCAAGCACAACGGATGATTGACAACAGCAATGACTGAAACAGCAGTACAAACCTTGCGGCAACTTGCGGCAAGCCTGCCCGTGACGGCACCCGGCGTCGAGCGCCAAATGCTCATCGGCGACCTCGCAAGCAAGATGTCGCCTGCCGAGCGTTCAGCGCTGCGCAAATTGACGGATTCGATTCTGCTCCGCATGCAAAAAATGAACGCCTCCGACATTGATCTCGGAGGCTTCGGCACGAAGGGCAACATTTGGTATCGCATCTACGGCGACAAGAAACCGGATACGACACTTCCGACGTTCAGTGCCGATGAAATGAGTCTGCTGATCCAGAGCATTCTCGTTGACCGTCAGCGGTTGTTTTTGTACGAGAACCGCAACCTCGATTTCTCCTACATGGTAATTGAGGGTGAGACGATGAATCGGTTTCGTGCGGATGCCTATTTCGATCTCGATCATCTCGCGCTGAACATGCGCGCAATCAACGCGACGGTGCGACCGTTCAAGAATCTCGAGTTTCATCCGAACGTGACCAAGGCGCTGAGCCTCGCACATACACCACAAGGATTGAATCTCATTACCGGCATTACGGGATCGGGCAAAAGCTCGACACTCGATACGATCATCGACGCGAACAACCATTCGACAGACGCCCATATCGTCATCATTGCATCGCCCATCGAATACGTGCACAAGCCCGACCGCTGCATCATCCGTCATCGCGAAGTTGGGCGCGACGTGCTCTCGTTCAAAGAAGGTGCCGTACAATCGCTGCGTCAAGACCCGGACATCATCGTCATCGGTGAAATGCGAGACCCGGATACGATTCTCACTGCGCTCGAAATCACCGACAGCGGTCACAAAGTGTTCTCGACACTGCACACTGCCTCCGCAGTCGAAACCATTGATCGTATCATCGGCGAAGTGCCTCCCATCGAGCAAGAGCGTGTGCGTCTTCGCTTAGGCGATACGTTGAGCAGCGTAGTCTCACAGCGCCTCGTCCCGACTCTCGATGGGAAGGTAACGCTTGCAAAAGAAGTAATGCTCGCAATTCCATCGGTGCGCGCGGCAATCAAGAATAACAATACGGGTGAAATTTATCAGATGATGGCAGAATCAGGCGACATCGGCATGATAACATTGGAACAGGATTTGAAACGATTGTACCTGCAGAAACGAATTTCACTGGATACGGCAATGGTAAACGCCAATAACAAGCGGCGTTTGCAGCAAATCCTAAACTCGAACGCGATTGGCGATTGAGTGTGACCAGGATTCTCAGCAGATGAACAATAATAGTCAACACTGAAAGCTACGTATGAGATTTATCGGAGGTAACAAATCCGTCATCGGTCTGTTCGTGGATGGCGCCGATGTGAAACTTGCGCGTCTCGCAAAGAAGGGCGGCAAGGTTTTCATCGAGGAGCTGAAATCCGCGACACTCGCCACGAAACTGGAAGAGCGCAAGCCAACCGAAGCCGCCGCTGTCGTCGGCGATGACAAAGACCCGTTCAAGTTGCCGGAATTGGAAACGATGGCACTGCCTGCCTCTGAGGCAAGCGGCGAAGACAACAACGCTGTTCTGCTCGGGCTTCTTTCACAGTACAAACCGAAAAGTTACTCGTTGGCGTACTGCATTTCTGAACCTTCGATTTATTATCACCAATTCGAGAGCAACTTCGGGCTGCAAGGCAAGAAGCTGAAGCTCCGCATCATCGAAGAGTTGAAAAACACCCGAACGTTTCAACCGACGCCGGACGCGGTGGATTCGATTCCCACGAATGAAAACGGCATCCTCTGTGTCGTGCGTGAAGAGGGCATGTCACTGCTCAATCACCTCGAAAACATCAAAGGCTTTCTCGGCAATCGCCTTCCAACGATTGCAGGAATAGACAGTTCGGATATCTCGCTCATGAGTATGGTCCGGCTGAATTACGAAATGCAGCCGGAAGAAGTCTCGGTACTGGTCTACGTCGGCGTCGAGTTTACGCGGTTGATTTTCATGCGCGGTGATCAGTTCTACCAATTCGCGCCAATTATCAGCGAAGGCTACGATTCCCCCAACTTGCACAACATGATCTACAGTCGCTTGCTGTTGGAGCAAGATAATCTGAACATTCAGCGCATCAACCGCATCATCCTCGCAGGAGAGAGCCGTCGCATTGAGTTGAGGAATTTCTTGCAGGAGTTGCTCCCCGAGCAGGAAGTAGATTATCTGCGAGCGCCGAATGTGGATACGAGCCACCTTCCTTCCGAAGTGCAGGAAATGGTATCCGACTACGCCGCGGCGATCGGGGTTGCATGGAAGTTCCTCGACGGATCGAGCAAAAGGATTTATCCGACGAATCTCCTACCCGACTCGGTGCGCGAAGGACAGCGCGTCTTCAAACTGTCGTGGCATGGCTACCTCTTGCTTGGTGCCATCTTTGCCGGCACGGTGTTCTTCACGACGCAGATCAAACAAAAGCAGCAACAGATCACAGAAAAACAGAGCGTCTTGGATGTAAAGAACAGCCAAATCGCAGAGAACGCGGCGCTGCAAGGCTCGATCCAAAGCCTGCAGCAGCAGCTTGCGTCCTACAATGCTTCGATGGCACTCTACGATTCGCTCGTACCGGGTGCAGACAAATTCAGCAAAGCCTTCTCGCGGCTGAGCAACAGCGTAGATGACCTCAACTCGATTTGGCTAACGGAGTTTGCCGCAGGTGAAACAGGTCAGGTCACCATGAACGGCTTCTCAGCTGCTCGGTCGCGCATTCCGAGACTCTCGGCGGTGTTCGATAAATCAGAGCTGAAGGAAGTGACGACGGAGGAGATTCGCGACGAAACCGTCTATCGCTACAAAATTGATGTGCCAAGTATCGAAGAAAAGAAATAAGCAAAAAGTGATCCGATGTCCTACAAGATTCGAAATAGTATCGTCTTGGGCGCTCTGCTCCTGCTGATTGTCGGCGTAGGAACCTATATGCGCGCCTTCCACCTCCCGAAGAAAGAAGCAGCGATTGATGCCGAGATCAAACGCATTGATGAAGAGTTGAGCAACACGCCCCATCTGCTTCATGAGTACAACTCCTTGAGCGCAACCGTCGCCGAGACGAAGAAGCGCTGGGAAAGCCGAAGCAAAGAAATTCCGCCGGAGGACAACACCGGGAAAACGTACGCGTACTTTAGTTCGCTCATCGAAAAGAGCGGCGGTTTGAAACTCAACATGGTCTATCAGGGATTGCAGGCGCGAGGCAACTACGGCTACAACGCGTACAATTTGCGCGGCGAAGGCGCGTTCTCGAATCTCTACAAATTCCTCTGGTACATCGAAAACGGCCGCAAGCTTTTCAAGATCAGCGCTCTCAACATGAAGGGCGTCGAACTACCGCTCACCGACAAGGAGCGCCCCGGAGATTTGATCGTGACGTTCGAGATGACTGTCCATGCCTTCTTTGCTGCGATACCTGAGTTGTCGAAACCCAACACGAGCCACGACGGAGAACCGACGTACATCAGCCGCAATCCCTTCGAACCGGTCATCACTGCGAACTTGCCGCCGAACAAGAATAACCTTGTCGAAATCGAGCGCGCGGATTTGAAAGCCGTGATTCCCGGACGGGCGTTCGTGCTCGATCAAAATCAGCAATTCAGAATTCTCGAAACGGGCGATGAAGTGTATCTCGGGTACGTGACGAGAATTTCTTCGGAACAAGGAAAGATCGAATGCACGCTCAACAAGGGAGGCATCATCGAAAACGTCGAGTTGAAGATACGCTATTCGGCAGACCAACAACAATCGAACCTGTATCAGATGGCGCCGCCGCAGCACGGATCGCCTCAGCACACGCTAACGTTACCACCTGCTGCGGCATTGCCAGATCAACACGTTGAAAACTAAGAGGGGAGCATGAACACACGAACCATTATCGTTGCACTTGCGCTGATCGGCGTCGGCGTTATCACAAGCCTCGCGCAGACGCTCAATTCGGCAGAACAGCGCGCGCTGAAAGAATACACGTCGCCCGGTGAGCTGGTGTCGATCGCACCGACCACGACGCTCGACAAAGCACTCGCTGCCATCAGTGAGGTGAGCAAGAAATACACCGGAAAGATTGTTGTCGATCCCGAGCGGCGTGATTTGCCGATCGGTGTGGACATCAACGGCGTGCAATGGCGCACCGCACTCGAAACCATCTGCCGCAAGATGAGCTTGTGGTATGAAGAGTATCCGAATTATTTCCAGATCGTCGGAATGGGCGGCGATGCGAAAGGAAAAGATCAGCCCGCCGGTGCCGGTGCGCCCCCCATCGTTGACATTCAACGCGAAGCCGCCACCTTCAAGAGTCGGGAGATCAAAATCTCCGCCGTGTTCTTCGAAGTCTCCCTCTCGAAACTCGACGAAGCGGGTATCAATTGGAATTTCATGAAGAGCAACAAAGACATCGTCGTCAATTCGACGTTCGGCGCCGCCGATCGCGTAACCAGCGATATCTTTGAAGTGCAAGCAACCCCGAAGCTCAGCTTTGCAAACGTGACTGCCGTTGCGCGAGTGTTCGCAGCGCATGACCTCGGTGAAGTGCTTTCAGGTCCTCAACTCATCGTCCGCTCAGGTGAGAAAGGCCGCATTCAAGTCGGCCAAGACTTCTCCATCAAGGAACGCGATTTCTCCGGCAACCTGCTCGACAAATTTTACAGTACCGGTACCATCATTGACGTGACCCCGCAAGTCATCGTCGAGAACGGCGTGAACTTCGTTCGCCTCAAAGTGGATGTCGAGCGAAGCTCCCTCGTTCCCGCTCAAGGAAGCATCATCCTCAACAAAACGAAAGCCGCAACCGATGTGCTGCTGCTCGACAACGAAGAAACGATCATCGGCGGGTTGTACAATAACGAAGTGCAGGAGGTGCGCGTCGGCGTGCCGTTCTTGAAAGACTTACCGTGGTACGTTTTAGGTTTGCGCTACCTCTTCGGCTACAACAAAGAAGAGGTGCGCAAGAAGGAATTGATCATCCTGTTGAAAGCGGAGTTGGTGCCGACCCTCCAAGAGCGCATCACGCAAAAAGCAAAAGAGGACGGCGTGTACCAGCGCTGGAGAGATGACGCGTACCGACTCGATGAACATGTCACCGGTCGGAAGGAGGAGAAGTGATGAAGCGATTTCTCGTACGAGCAGCAAGCATTGTGGTCTGCGCCGGCGCATTCTTCGCATGCAGTAATGACGATCAGGGCCCAAGCGCAGGCGTCGCGACCGTAACAGGATTTGTGAAGGACGCAAGCAACCGTCAGCCATTGAGCGGTGTTGTCATCGAAGGAAAAGCGGGAACAGATGTCGTGACAACTGCGACAACCGACGCACAGGGAAAGTTTGAGTTGCGTTTCGAAATTGACAGCGCCATGGTTGCAAAAATTTCGATCCGCAATGTCACAGGCTATCGCGATACACTCGACATCAGTGTGAACGTCAAACCGAACCAGGCGCTCTTGAAAGACATTGATCTGAATCCGAAATCGCAAGTCGTGGGCGGCGGCGGGAGTACGTCCGGACTCGCCCAGACCATCGCCTTCCTCGGCGCCAACCCAACACAGATTTCCGTCTACGGCGTCGGCGGCCAAGAAACGGCAGTGCTCGGCTTCGAAGCGCGCGATTCGCTCGGCTTGCCCATTGACGCGGCACATGCGATTGCGATTACCTTCACGCTCCAAGGCGGACCCAACGGTGGCGAGTACATTTCGCCAACGACATTGACAACGAATGCCGTCGGACGCGCCTTCATCGCATTCAACAGCGGCATTCGCTCGGGCGTTGTGCAGGTGCGCGCGAACGCAACCGTCGGCACACGCACGATTCTTTCCGCTCCCGTCCGCGTTGTCATCAACGCCGGCTTTGCAGATCAGGCACACTTCACGATCGCCCCGCTGAAACATAATTTCCCAACGCTCGGCATTGCAGGAAACCGCTTGCCCGTGAGCGTGCTCGTCGGTGATCGGTACTCCAATCCCGTTCTCCAAAACACAGCCGTCTACTTCCGCAGCAGCGCAGGCGTCATTCAGCCGACAGTGTTCACCGACCCGGACGGACAAGGAACCGCCAACCTCATCAGCGGAAACCCCGCGCCATTCGGGCAGTATGCATCCCAACAGTACGGCAACGGCTATCACTACGTTGTTGCGAGAACGATCGGCGAGGGAGGCGTTAGCGTTCAGGATAGTACACTTATTCTCTGGAGCGGTCGCTCGACAATCTCGAATATCTCGCCATCTATCTTCACGATAGCAAACGGCGGCTTTCAAGACTTCACCTTCACGGTGTCCGACGCGCTCGGCCATCCGCTTTCGGCTGGGACGAGAATCAGTATTCTCGCGAGCGTAGCGCCGCCGCCGGATCCGAACGATCCAATCAACCAAGTATTGCTCGCGTTTGGTCGCGACGGCGCACTGACGCTGGAAGATTTGCTCTTCGCAGGTCCCGGCGCAACAGAATTCAGTTTCCGCCTTAGCGACGGCACGCCAAATCCGCTGGTCCCGGGCGGCGCCGTTACCATCTCGATTTCCGTCGAGGGCGAGAACGGAAACGCGTACGCGACCATCAACGGTTTTTGTAACTAAATTATCACCACACAATCACCATCAAAGCCCCTGCATTAGTGCAGAGGCTTTTTTTTGTTGGGGCTTCAACGGGTGTACGTCTCCGAAGGAGTCCTTCGGACGTGGTCAGGAGCTGCTGTGCCGCGAAGCCCGGCAGTCTACAACGTCAACACGCGGTCGCCCTCCTTCCCCTCCCTTCGCACCTTCTGAAAAAGCTACATCTGAAATCCTGCACAAAAGCGCTCCTCCCTCTCCCCCCTTGCACTCCGGCCTAAGAACGCATCACCAGCCAAGGAGAATTGATTTTCCGTGCCGATTCATTTAGTTTGATTGACATCGAATTCTGAATTCCTCCATGGCAAAGAAGAAATCACAGTCATCATCAACTCCACCACCTCTCGACAAAAACCTGATCATCGTTCGCGGCGCACGCGTCCACAACCTCAAGAACGTGAGCCTCGAACTACCGCGCAACAAGCTCATCGTCTTCACCGGCGTGAGTGGATCCGGCAAATCCTCTCTCGCATTCGATACGATCTATGCCGAGGGCCAACGTCGGTATGTGGAGAGCCTCTCATCATACGCACGTCAGTTCTTGGAGCGTATGGACAAACCCGACGTGGATTTCATCCAAGGCATCAGCCCCGCGATGGCAATCGAGCAGAAAACCAACACGCGCAACCCGCGCTCGACCGTCGGCACAACAACGGAGGTTTACGATTACCTTCGACTGCTGTTTGCCCGCGTCGGTAAAACGTATTGCAGCACATGCGGGAGGCTCGTCGTCCGCGATTCCGTCCACGACGTGTTCACAGCCCTCGCAACAGAAGCGAATGAAACCGCCGCCACGAGCCTCAAACTCTACGTGACATTCCCCCTGCCCATTCACGAAAACGAGTCGGTCGAAACTGCGCTGACGAATCTGAAGAAGGAAGGATTTTTTCGCGTCGTTGTTGCTCACGAAATCGTTGATGTGAATGAGCGTGCACTCCCAACGACACTCTCCCCTTCCGAGATCAGCGTTCTTGTTGACCGCCTCGTCTACAAAGTCGGCGAAGAGAACTCGCGACTTGCCGATTCCATCGAGACCGCCTTTGCGTCGAGCGGAGCCACAGCCGAGATCGTTCTGCTCGACCGAGAAAAACGACTCCGCTTCAATCAGCACTTCGAGTGCTCGACCTGCGGCATCAAGTACGAAGAGCCAGACCCGCGCTTATTCTCCTTCAACAATCCGTTCGGCGCATGTCCCGAATGCCAAGGGTTCGGAAAAGCCATCGGCATTGATATGAACTTGGTGGTTCCGAACAAGAGCAAGACTCTACGCGAACACGCTATTCAACCCTTCTCGACAGCAAAGTTTCGCGAAAACTACCGCGCACTGTTGGCGATTGCGAACGCGGCAGGACTCCGTGTTGACGTTCCCTTCAGCGAACTGACCGACAAAGAGCTTGACATCGTCATGAACGGCTTCACCCCGAAGGTGTCTGGATTCGATGGCATCAACGGCTTCTTCAAGATGTTGGAGAAAAAATCATACAAAATCTACTATCGTGTTTTGCTCAGCCGCTACCGCGGCTACACGACATGCCCTGCATGCAACGGTTCTCGCCTTCGCAGAGAAGCCCTCAACGTCAAAGTCGGCAACAAGAATATCGCCGAGGTTGCTCGCATGACCATCTCGAGTGCAAAGGAGTTTTTCAACACGCTCACACTCTCTCGCTACGAGCAGGAAATCGCCAAACGCATTCTTGAAGAATTGAGAAAACGGTTGAGTTATCTCGATGAGGTAGGCATCGGCTACCTGACACTCGACCGGCTCTCGAACACCTTGTCCGGCGGCGAATCACAGCGCATCAACCTCGCCACCTCGCTTGGCTCGTCACTCGTCGGCGCGCTGTATGTTCTCGACGAGCCGAGTATCGGCTTGCATCCACGCGACAACGATCGCCTCATTACGATTCTCAAAGCCTTGCGCGATGTCGGCAACACGGTTCTCGTTGTCGAGCACGACTCGGACATGATGCGCGCCAGTGACGTCATCGTGGACTTGGGCCCGAAGGCGGGCGAGTTTGGCGGTGAAATCGTCTTCAACGGACCCTCCTCCGAAATACTTCGCGACTCGAAATCGCTGACCGGAAAATACCTCAGCGGCAAAGTGGAAATCCCCGTTCCCCGCCTACGAAGAGCACAAAACGGCTCGGCAATCACGATCGTTGGCGCACGCGAGAACAATCTCAAAAATATTGACGTGACCATTCCGCTCAACATGCTTGTCTGCATCACGGGAGTAAGCGGCAGCGGCAAGAGCACGCTCGTCCACGACGTGTTATATGCTGGACTGAAGAAATTGAAAGGCGAGCCGGTGGAGACGACGGGCGTGTTCACTGCTATCAAGGGGCACGAGCACATCAGCGCCGTCGAAATGGTGGATCAATCACCGATTGGTCGCTCGCCGCGGTCCAATCCCGTCACCTACATTCAAGCCTTCGATCAGATCAGAAACTTGTTCGCTGCAACACCGGCGGCGAAGGTCCATGGGTTCGGACCTGGACACTTTTCGTTCAATGTTGCCGGCGGCCGCTGCGAAGCATGTGAAGGCGACGGCGTGGTGAAAGTGGAAATGCAATTTCTCGCGGATTTGTATTTACAGTGCGACTCCTGCAAGGGCGCGCGCTACAAAAAGGAAGTGCTCGAGATACTCTTTCGCGGCAAGAACATCACCGATGTGCTCGGCATGACGGTGACGGAGGGGATTCAATTCTTTTCGGCAGATCCGAACGGGAAGAAAGTCGCACACCGCCTGAAAGTGTTGGAGGATGTCGGGCTTGGGTATATCCGTTTGGGGCAATCCGCCACGTCGCTCTCGGGCGGCGAAGCGCAACGGATAAAACTTGCAGCACATTTAAGTGCGCCCATGCGCGGTACACACACGCTCTTTCTCTTCGACGAACCGACGACAGGGCTGCACTTCGACGACATTTCGAAACTCCTGCGCTGCTTTACCGCTCTCATCGACGCAGGCAACTCCATCGTTATCATCGAACACAATCTCGACGTAATAAAGTGCGCCGATTTCATTATTGATTTGGGACCTGAAGCGGGACAAGAAGGCGGAACGCTTGTCGCAGCGGGAACACCGGAAGAACTTACGCTAAACCACGTATCACATACTGGGAGGTTCTTGAAGAACTACATCGGTCGCTAAAATCCACTGGAGTGACTTAAATCACAACGAAAGGGAAGGGAGTGTATTATCTTACTACCGCAGCAGTTAATGAAAGGCATTAGAACTCTGATGGATTTAGGGGAGATCCTAGGAGAACTGATGCCTTTCGTATTTCTACTCAGTACGCCATCCCCACGTTCAGCGTAATGAAGAACCCACCGAAACTTTTTTTCCGCGCAATAACGTTGCCTCGTCCAGGTTCGTATAGGGACGGCAATCCGTCACCGAACAAGTACGTAAAGTAGTAGCGGAAGTTCACGCCGAATACATTCGACGCCTCGTTTCCAAAATTGGCGCCCACACCGATGAACCCGGAGGCGGTGTAATGGGCTTGACCGCGTCCCAAGCTCCGGAAAAACTCAACTTGGGTAACGCGGATAAGTCTTCCATTGGCATCGTAAGACAAATCTGCAAAAGGGGCTGAGAGAATCAGTGTCGGGCCCGCGCCGGCGTTCACGAACGGGCGAAAGTTGTCCATAATGTCTTCGCGAAATAACCGATACTGAACACCAACAGTGAGCGGCATTACGAGGAAGCGCTGCAACTTGCCCGGCGTGAAGCTCTGAAATGTAAATTGATCGAAGAACTCGAACTCACGTTCTTCTTTAGACTCGGAAATGGAGAACATCGCAAAGCCGGAAAGATCTTCGGTAAACTGGCGACGATAGAATGTTCCCAACCCAAAACCGTCGTTGGAAACAAGAATGTCCAGCCCCCACGCGTTGAGCAGCGGTTCGCGGCTGTTCACGGCTATTGTCGAATCCGATAGCGCTTGACGATTGGATGAGATGGCGAGCGGTCGCTCACCTGCAACACCTGCAGAGTGAACAACCATCATTGTAGCGATGGCGAGAATGCTCAAGCCCCACGTTGATTTCATACCGCACTCCTCGTTAAAGTTTTTGAGAATTTCATTGTCAAGATAGCGGGTTTGCAGTTGAGAGTCAATTACAAAATCCGGAACACGCCAAATTTCAGGTAGCGCGTTTCTGGCATTGCCGGCAGCACGGGATGATCGGGCGCTGCGCCCCGCCACTCGAGAAGCTGCGCTCGCCTGCCATATCGTCGCGCTGTTTGATCTACTATATCTAAGAACACTTCAGAGGTGATGTGATGGGAGCATGAAGCAGTCAGCAGCAAGCCATTCCTCTTGAGCACACGAAGCGCGTGTGCGTGCAACTCCTTGTAGCCTTGCTTAGCGGTTGTGACATTCTTCCTGCTTTTGGTGAACGACGGCGGGTCAAGAATCACAACATCGAATTGTCGTCCGTCGCTGCCGAGGGATTTGAGTTTTTCAAATACATCACCTCGCTCAAATCTAATGGTCGTGAGCGTATTGAGCTTTGCATTCTCTTCGGCGCGACCAATCGCCTCGGCAGACGAATCTATCGCGAGAACGGACTTCGCGTTCCCTTTCGCTGCGTGCAGTGCAAAGCCGCCATCGTTGCAAAAACAATCGAGCACGTCCGCGTTCTCGCAAAACCGGCGAGTCAGAATTCTGTTCTCGCGCTGGTCGAGAAAAAATCCCGTCTTCTGCCCTTCCAATACGTCAACACGATATTGAACATCAGCTTCTTCGATGATTGTCGGAGCAAGCGCACCGCGTACGACTCCTCTTTTCTGAGGAAGCTTCTCCAGTTCTCTCAAGTGCGATTCATTCCGCTCAACAATCCCTTTGGGATGAAGCAGATTCTCCAGAACATCGCAAATCATCGCGAGCCGCGTGTCCATCCCATACGAAACCGTCTGAACGGAAAGATACTCGTTGAACTTGTCCACGATAAGACCGGGCAGAAAATCGCTTTCGCTGTACACGAGACGATAGGTTTCGCTATGAGGATAGAGTGTTCTTCTGAGGTCAAGCGCTTGCGAGATTCGTTTCTGAAAGAACGCCGCATTGATCTCTTCGTTGCGCGTCGAAAGTAATCGGAACGCAATCAGCGAGTGCGGATTGTAGAACCCGATGCCGAGAAACTTTCCGTTTGCTGCAACAAGCGCGACAACGTCACCGATTTGTGGCAAGCCTCTTGTTTCCTTCACTTCGTTGCTAAACACCCACGGGTGCCCGCCCAGCACGCGCTTTTCTTCGTTCGGACGTAGGATGATTTGCTTATCAAGCATAGCACTTTCAAAGTAGAAACTTGCAGCGGTAAAGGCAAGGAACGTTCGTTGATACTCGCAGCCATTCTGTGTATCTTTTTGAAGCATATGAACACAAGAGTAAACGGGTTCTCGTGCGTCATCTTCGATATGGATGGCACGCTTACCCAGACGAATGAGTTGATCTTCGCGAGCTTCAATCACGTGATGCAAAAGTATTTAGGCAAAACGTTCACGCCGCAAGAAATCATCGCCCTTTTCGGTCCACCGGAGGAGGGCGGCTTGCAGAAAGTGCTGGATGCGCGTCATGTTGAGACAGCTCTCAATGAGTTATGCGATTTCTATCTCCGCAATCATGCGGCACTGGCGCGCCTGCACGATGGCGTTGAAGAGGTTCTCCAGTTCTTACAATCCAAGAAGGTTCTCCTGGCTGTTTTCACCGGCAAGGGTCGAAGAACGGCAACCATTACGCTCGATGCGTTCAACCTCACGCGATATTTCGATCTGGTCGTATCGGGCAACGATGTGATCAACCATAAACCGCACCCTGAAGGTATTCAAAGAATCCTAGCGCACTTCTCGCTCTCGCCATCGCAGGCAATCATGATTGGCGACGGGATGTCTGATGTGAAAGCGTCGCGCGCCGCCGGGGTCAAGATGGGCGCGGCGGTCTGGGATTGCTACGACAAGGAACGCGTGCTTGCGGAAAAAACCGATTTTGTTTTTCAGGACGTGCGCCAACTGCATGAATGGTTTCACCATCATTTGAACTAAGCAACGAGCGAGCATACTCTACTGCAAAGGCAACCACCGTACTGAGAATGTCTATGAAGACTCAAGGCTTACTTGTAATGGTATTGCTGCTCACTGCGCACGCGCACAATGCTATTGTCATTCGCGGGCTTGCGGTGTACGGCGGCAGTGATGAAGCAAACTTCCCTCTCATCATCAACGGCAGAATCACGATTCAGTTCGACGTGCTTGCCGAGCATCCGCCAATGCTGAAGGCGAGGTTCTATCACTGCAACCGCGATTGGGTCATTGATAAGAATCTGTTCGTTAACGACGAGAATCGAAACACCTCCGCAACGCTCCAATTCCAAACATCCCCCAACGGTGTGCGAGGATACAACTATCGCTACGTGAACAGCTTCCCCGACGGCGAGTTCGTGCGGTTCGAACATTCCGGAAATTGGATTTTCAGAATCATGGATAACGACTTGACGACGACATACGCGGAAGGTCGGTTCTTTGTCGCCGAGGCATCAACACCGCCGAGCGTCGTCGTTACGAACGATTATCTGACGGCGAATAGTTTTCCGTACAACCAGATTCACAAACTCGTTGTGAACATCACGCTGCCGAGCGAGCAGGAAAGCCAGTATTTTACAACCGTAGATGTCTATCAGAATCGGCGCATTTACAATCCGTATCGTATTGACGCATGGGATCGCGATCCCTATACGAAAGTGGATGGATTCAACACGGGCAAACGACTGTTCAGCGTCAGAAACATCGTGCCGGGAAACGAGTATCGCACGCTCGACTTGAGTAACACGGCGCGTTATCCGAACTTCCAGCCTGCGAAAAATGTTGAAGGTGCGGACTTGAAACGGCAGTTTTGGCGCACAGGACGCGACCGCGCTGGTGAAGCGGTATTGAATAAGTTCACGGGTCTCAATTCCGACTACCTCGAATACCTGTTTCGTCTCGATTTAACGGAAACAGACTACCGTTTGGCAACCGCAGGAGGCAGAGAGATTTTCGTCGTTGGAGCGTTCAACTTTTGGAAGCCAACGGATGAAGATAAATTAGTGTACGATGAGACCGAACGGTCATACGTCGTGCGAAAATTGTTGCGGCGCGGGATCTATGATTATCAGTACATTACCGGCAAATGGAACGCAACCACGCACACCGTCGAACAGCAAGACTGGACCGCCATCGAAGGCACCGACGTGCGCACCACAAACGTCTATACTGTGTTTGTCTATTACAACGACCCGCGCTTTGGAGGATTCGATAGAATTGTCGGAGCGGGTCAGGGAAGAAGTTCCGGCTCAGCGGATGTTGGATCAAATTGATGCAGAAGTGGATCCTGAAAAATATCGAAGGGAGAGATTCGGTCCACTCAGCAACGAATGAACTGGAAGCGAAGCCACATCCCGAACTGCGAGCGTGGCACTCGAAAGCGGCATGCGCCGCGACCGGTCGTATGATGTGCAGACGAAATCCCGCGTCGCAGATTCCAGGAAGAAAGTCGGTACAATGACCATGAGCGACCAACTGAACCTCGGCGTTGTCGGCGTCGGGCACTTGGGCGCGCTGCACGCGAAAATGCTTGCCGACATTCCCCAGGTGAAATTCGCCGGTGTGTTCGATATCAACATGCAGCGCACGCGAGAGATCGCGCAAGAATTCCAAACCGTCGCGTTCACCTCCCTGGACGATATGCTCCCATGCGTTGATGCCCTCACGATTGCAACAACCACCTCGACGCATTGCACCGTCGCGAAGAGGGCACTCCTCGCCGGCAAGCACGTCTTCATCGAGAAGCCGATGACGGAAACCATTGAAGAAGCGGACGAGCTTGTTCGCATTGCACGCCACAACAACCTTCTGATTCAAGTGGGGCACATCGAGCGGTTCAACGCTGCCGTGCTCGCCGTCGAGAAGTACAACATCAACCCGATGTTCGTCGAGTCGCATCGCCTCGCGCAGTTCAACCCGCGCGGCACCGATGTCGCCGTGGTTCTCGACTTGATGATTCATGACATTGATATCATTTTGAGTTTCGTGAAATCGCCCGTTGTGAAGGTGGAAGCGAACGGCGTTGCAGTCGTGTCGGACAGCGTTGATATCGCGAACGCCCGACTGCAGTTCGAAAACGGCTGCGTGGCAAACGTAACAGCAAGCCGCATCTCGCAGAAGAAAATGCGGAAGATGCGCATGTTTCAAAAAGACGCGTACATCGCCATTGATTTCGCCGAGAAATCCGCCGAGGTCTTTCGCCTGGTGGGAGAGGATGAACCGCCGCACAAGGGAACGATGATGTTGGGACAAATCGAATCCGGCAAAGTGAAACGGAACATCGCCTACGAAACGCCGAAAGTCGAAGACGTGAACGCGCTGCGCTACGAGTTGGAATTGTTTGTCAAATCCATACGAACGAACACGCCACCGCCGGTGACCGGCGAAGACGGGATACGGGCGCTGAAAGTCGCGCATCTTGTCATGGAGAAAATTGAACAACAGATGCTGCGTTTGTAGAGTGTGTAAACCTCATAGAGTGATGGAATCTACCGAGTTGAAAGTGCCGGCGTGCAAAGTTGCATGTGAGACTGATATAGAGAGACGCGAAAGCTAAACCTCTCAGCGACTTTTTAGCAAGAAGCTGAAAATCTGATAAGCTTAACAAGAGGAGACTGGACTTTCGCCCTCTATCGCTTCAAAGCCGATGGTGAGAACCACTCCAAGCTTTTTTTCCGATCCCACGAGCTGAAGAGCTTGTATGAAAACGACCTCAACATGTAGAGCGATTCTCCAGAATCGCTCATTTTGCGAGCGAGAGCGACACTCGAGTGTCGCTCTACATGATTCTCACACAGGCTCTAAAGCTCGTGGCTTATTCTCTCTTTTTCAGCAACCAGTTAGAGAATGATTGAAGCAGGAACCAAAATAGATATCGTGAATCCCACTTTGCGTGCTCTTGGGGCGTTAGCGGATGATCTGACCACCGAGGCTTACGTCGTCGGCGGATGGGTGCGCGACCACTTGCTTGGACTTGGGGACAAGGACATTGATATTCTTGTCATCGGCGATGGAGTGGAGTTCGCAAAGCGGTTCGCAACGAAACTCGGGGTTGAGACTGTCGTTGCATTCGAGCGGTTCGGCACGGCGATGGTCCCCCTCAACGACGGCAAGGTGGAATTCGTCGGGGCGCGAAAAGAAACCTACGATCCCGCCTCGCGTAAACCAGTTATCACCGTCGGGACGCTGCGTGACGATTTGCTTCGTCGCGATTTTACGGTAAATGCGCTTGCGGTCAGTATCAACCGAGCGACATTCGGCGCCTTGCACGACGAGCTCGGCGGCATTCAGGATTTGAATCGCGGTATTCTTCGCACGCCGCTCGATCCGGTGAAAACCTTCGATGATGATCCACTCAGGATGTTGCGGGCAATTCGGTTCGCCTCGCAGCTCGGTTTTCACATCGAAGAGAACGCTCTCAACGCAATCATAAACATGAGAGATCGCCTGGCGATAATCTCGCAAGAGCGCATTACAGATGAGTTCTTCAAAATCTTGAAAACAGAAAAGCCTTCGATCGGTTTGCGGCTCATGTTCGATACCGGCGTGCTGCACATCGTCTTTCCCGAAGTCGCGCAACTGGCGGGGGTTGATCAGCGAAAAGATCATCATCATAAAGATGTGTTTCTCCATACGTGTATCGTCGTTGACAACATCGCAAAAACAACGGACAATGTCTGGCTTCGGTTCGCTGCCCTGATGCACGATATCGCAAAGCCACGCACAAAGAAATTCGTCGAGGGAACCGGCTGGACGTTTCACGGACACGAAGAGCTTGGCGCAAGAATGCAGAAGAATATTTTTCGCAAGCTCAAGCTGCCGCTCGAGCATCTACCCTATGTCGAAAAACTCGTGCGCTTGCATCTTCGCCCGATGGTTCTCGTTGATGAAGAAGTTACGGATTCTGCGGTGCGCCGGCTCGTCTTTGAAGCCGGCAACGACATTGATGATTTGATGAAGCTCTGCCGCGCGGATATCACGTCGAAAAACCCCAGGCTTGTCGAAAAATATCTGCGCAACTACGATGTCGTCATGCAGAAGGTCGTCGAAGTGGAGGAAAAAGATCGTTTGCGCAATTGGCGTCCGCCGGTGATGGGTGAAGAGATCATGGCAGTCTGCGGGCTGAAGCCAGGCAAGGAAGTCGGCATACTCAAGAAGGCAATAGAGGAAGCGATTCTGGATGGACTCATTCCGAATGAGCACGACGCTGCGCTCGCGTATCTCTTGAGGGTGAAAGACGAACTGCTGCAACAGTACCGGCAAGAAATTTCAACAATGCACTGAAACATTTCAGTGCCTGCTGCGTCTAAACAGCAGGTGCTGAAGCCTCATATCCACTCCCAGTTATTTCTATAGGAGAAGTCATGTCCCACACATCTATGATGACGGTTGTTGCATTGCTTGCAACAGCACTCATTGCCTCAGCACAAACGAAAACTCTCACGCTTGAGCAGGCGCGGCAGATCGCGCTCGAACGCAATGTGAATGTTGCGCAAGCGCAGAACAACATCGAAGCCGCGCAAGCGGGAGTGCTTGCGGCCACCGGCAGTTACCTGCCGACGCTCTCGGCAAGCGGTGGGTGGAGCCGTAACCAGAGCGAAGGTCCGATAAACCTTCTCGGTGTGATTATTCCAAACAGCAAGACAGTGACCAACAACTTCAGCACGGGGTTGGACTTGAATTACACGATCTTCGACGGCTTTGCCAGAGAAGGAAGGTACTCGCAATCGTCCGCCACGGCTGTTGCAACTGAACAGACATCAGCGCGCACTCGTCAGACGATTGTCTTCCAAGTGGAGAGCGCGTATTTGAACGTGTTGCGTAACGAACAACTTGTTCGTGTAAGTGAAGAGAACTTGAAGCGAGACCGCCGGCAGCTCGAACGCATTCAAGAATCGAATCGCGTCGGCGCGTTATCGAAAGCGGACGTGTATCGGCAACAATCGCAAGTTGCGGCAGACGAGCTGAGCGTGATCACTGCGCAAAACAATTTCAACAAATCGAAAGCCGACTTGCTTGCGCTGATCGGTCTTGATGTTGCCGAGGATTATGTAATCTCTGACCCTACTGTCTCAACCACCATTTCTCAAGCAGAACTTGACGCCGCGTCGGCACAAAGCTACGATTTCACGGAATTGTCCAGGCGAGCAATTGCCACCCGCCCTGATTACATCGGGGCGAAAGAGGCGGTTCGCTCTGCTGACGGTGGTGTGAGTGCCGCGCGGAGCGGATATTTTCCCTCCCTCTCCGCTTCAGCCGGCTATGGCTTCAACAATAGCGAACTATCGAAACTGACGGAGAACAAGAATATTAACTGGGGTGTCAATATCCGCTGGAATATTTTCGACGGGTTCAATACGAATCAGGCGTTACAGTCTGCGCAGGTTCAAAAGAAGAACGCCGAGTTGTCACTTCAACAAACCGAGCGGAACATCAACGTCGAAGTAAAAAAAGCGCTGCTCGATCTCGAAGCCGCCCGCAAAGCATACGAAGTGAGCCAGAAGGGATTAGTCTCGGCAACGGAGGATCGAAAGATCGCCGAAGAGCGATACAATCTCGGCGCGGGCACATTGCTCGACTTGCTTACTGCGAACGCCGGACTCGTGAACGCGGAAGCGAACAAGATCAACTCAGTGTATAATTACATCATAGCGAAGCGCAACCTCGAATTCGCCGTTGGAGAAAAGACGTATTAAGTTTAATAATCACTTGCACGGAGAACAAAATGGCAAACGGTAAGAACGGAAAAAAATCTCGGAAGAAACTGATCATCTTTTCGGTGATTGGATTGCTTGCGGTCGTAGCTGGTGTTCTCCTCTTTCTTGGGAGTAAGAAAGAGCCGGTGGTGACGGTGCAGGTGGAAAAGGTGAAACGTCACACCATCACACAAATTGTCACGGCAACGGGAAAGATCCAGCCGGAGATCATGGTGAAAATTTCGCCCGAGGTGAGCGGCGAGATTGTCGCACTGCCGGTAAAAGAAGGTCAGCGCGTAAAAAAGGGAGATGTGCTGATGAAAATCAAGCCGGATGTGTACATCGCGCAACGCGATCAGGCAAACGCCGGACTGCTCTTGATGCAGGCGCGGTTGAGCCAGGCGGAACCGGAGTTCAAGCGCATCGCGGAGATGTATAACAAGGGGCTCGTCTCACAATCAGAATATGACCAAGCGAAATCCGCCTACGAGTCGGCAAAAGCAAATTACGCGCAAGCACGCGCAACGTTGAATCAAGCCAACGAAGCGCTGCGCAAAACCACCATCATCGCGCCGATGGATGGGACGATCAGTCAGTTGAACTCGCGTCTCGGCGAGCGCGTGTTGGGCACGCAGCAATTTCAAGGCACCGACGTGATGACGATTGCCGATCTCGGAAAGATGGAGGGACGTGTGGACGTGAGCGAGACCGATGTGATTCGACTGCATATCGGCGATACTGCACGCATTGCGGTTGACGCAATGCCGGACAAGAAAGTCAACGCACTTGTGTACGAGATTGCCAACACGGCAAAGTCGAAGGGCCTTGGCACGCAAGAAGAAGTGACGAACTTTGAGGTGAAGATGCGTATCATTACGCCCGGCATCGCGCTGCGTCCGGGCATGAGCATGACAGCCGACATTGAAACCGAGACGAAGCAGAATGTTCTCGCTGTTCCGATTCAAAGTGTCACGACGCGGGCGCCGAAAATGGAGGGCAAGGAACCTCCTAAGGACGGCGAGAGCGCGGAGTTCGTCCAAGCTGGTAACGGCAACAAAAAGATGAAGGACGAACATAAGCCGAAGGAAGTCGTGTTCATTGTAGAGAACAATGTTGTCAAAGCCATGCCCGTGAAGCGCGGTATCAGCAATGACTCGTACGTAGAAATTACGGAAGGCATCAAGGAAGATTGGCAGGTCGTTTCAGGAAGCTACAAAGCTATCAACCGCGAGCTTGAGGATGGGAGCAAGGTGAGGATCGAGGAGCCGAAGAAGCGCGGACCGCTGGGTAAGGACGAGAAGGACAACGCGTCTTAATGGAACAGCTATGAACGTCATCGAACTGACAAACATCACGAAAACGTACGACATGGGCGAGGCACAGCAAGTGCAAGCCCTCAACGGCGTATCACTCACAATTCAAAAGAACGAATACGTCGCGATCATGGGTCCAAGCGGCTCCGGCAAATCCACGCTGATGAACATCATCGGATGTCTCGATACGCCGACATCGGGACAGTATTTGTTCAACGGGGTGAACGTTAGCGAGATGGACGACAACAATCTCGCACGCATTCGGAACAAGGAGATTGGCTTTGTTTTTCAGACCTTTAATTTGCTCGCTCGCTCCGACGCTCTACACAATGTCGAGTTGCCGCTGATCTACTCGGGCATTCCTGCGATGGAGCGGCGGGACCGAGCACGGCAAACCCTTGCCCACGTTCAGCTCGCCGACCGCGCACATCATAAACCAAATGAGCTCTCTGGAGGTCAGCGCCAACGCGTGGCCATTGCGCGCGCACTCGTCACTCGCCCCTCAATCATTCTCGCCGATGAACCGACGGGGAATTTGGATTCGCGTACAGGCGAAGAAATCATGAGTCTGTTCGAGGAGATTCATCAACAAGGCAACACGATTATTCTTGTGACACACGAAGCCGATATCGCAGAGCACGCGCACCGGATCGTGCGTATGCGTGATGGAAAAGTAGAGCGCGATGAGGTCATGCCTGAAGGGAAACGCAAGGTGTATCGCCGACCCCTCATCCCCGTCGCAGCAGGGTAAACTGTGCAAAAGATATGATTGCGTTTGCATTGCCGTGCTGCGTGGCGATGCACATCCATACGCATGCGGTGTGATGGCTCGCTGTGCTCACAATGGAATAAGGAAACCATATGTATTTCATGCACGAGGTAAAAGAGGGCTTGCTCATTGCTCTCAACGCGATGCGCGCCAACAAGCTTCGCTCGGTGTTGACGATGTTGGGCATCTTCATCGGCATCCTCGCAGTCACGGGCATGGCTACGGCGATTGATTTCGTGAACAAAGCTTTCGACCGAAGCGCGTCTGCGTTCGGCACCGAGGTGATGTACGTCGAGAAATGGCCTTGGATTTCGGGCGAAGACTGGCACACGTTCCGTAACAGACCCGATTTCAAAGTCGAATACGCCAATTTGATAGAACGCCAGGCGACGTTGCTTGAGGCGGTTGCGCCGGTCATGGCAACGCGCCGCAAGATCAAGTACGGCGACTACGAAATGGAATTTGCGGGCATCGCAGGAACTACAGCGTCGTACGTCAAGACCGCCGGGAATACCGGCATTGATGGACGATTTTTCTCCGAGGAAGAAGCCGCCGGCGGAAGGCCCGTGTGTGTCATTGGCGCAACCGTGGCTGAGAATCTCTTTCCGCATGAAGATCCACTCGGTAAGACAATTCGCATTGATGGCCATCCCTACACAGTTCTCGGCGTGTATGAAAAACAAGGTGGGATGTTCGGCGAGTTCACGAGTGACAATCGCGTGTTCATCCCGCTGCACTCGTTCATCAGCACGTTCGGCGGTAGGCGCTATGTGTACATTCAAGTGAAAGCGGTTAGCAAGCAGGCGATGGAGGACGCGAAGATCGAAGTCGAAGGCATCATGCGTAAGATTCGCGGCGTGCCGCCCGGGGCACCGAACAACTTCAGCATCAATCAATCGGACTTGTTGACCCAGGCATTTACACCGATTAGCCTGACGATTGGTGCCGTGGGGCTGTTCATCACAGGACTTTCGTTGTTCGTCGGCGGCATCGGCATTATGAACATCATGTTCGTATCGGTGACTGAGCGTACGAAGGAGATCGGCATTCGCAAGGCGATTGGAGCAAAGCGACGTGCAATCTTGCTGCAGTTTCTGACCGAGGCCGTCGCGCTTTGCATTGTCGGCAGCATCATCGGATTGATTGTTTCCTACATTCTCGTGCTTGTCGTCAGCAATATGATGGACCTCGAGGCGACGATGCCGGTCGCGGTCGTGTTCATTGCCTTGTTTGTCTCGGTCATCGTCGGTGTGGTTTCAGGATTTCTTCCGGCGTACCGCGCTGCCAAAATGGACCCTGTGGAGGCGTTACGTTATGAGTAGAGCGCTGCTCGATCTTGCGATGTTCAGAGAAAGCCTCGCCATGGCGTTGAACGCGATTCGTTCCAACAAATTGCGTTCCTCGCTCACGCTGCTCGGCATCATCGTCGGCATTTTCTCCATCATTTCCGTTATGACAGCAATGGAGGTGCTGCGCAACTCCATTGAAGAAGGCATCATGCAACTCGGTGCCAACACGGTGCAACTTCAAAAGTTTCCTCCCGGAGGACCCAGCGGCGGCGGACGCCAACGATGGCGATTCCGAAATCGCAAGAATATTACGTACGAGCAAGCTGTGCAGATTCGCGACAAAGCAACGCTCGCCGCAGCGGTCGGCATCGAAGCGTGGGAGTTCGGCAGGATCGTTTGGTGGAATGGAGAGAAGACGAACCCGAACGTTTCCGTCGCAGGAGAGAATCCTGAGGGCTTGACAACGAACGACTGGGTTGTTGCAAACGGACGCGGCATCACGAATGAAGATTTGGACTTGGCACGGCGGGTCGCCGTCCTCGGCATTCCCGTTGCGGAAAAACTCTTTCCACCTTCAGTCAACCCGATCAATCAGCAGATTCGCATTGATGGTTCGATCTATCAAGTGATTGGCGTGCTTGCCCCGAAGGGCGGCGTGCTCGGCGGCAATCAGGCGAACCTCGTCATTCTGCCGATCACTACGTTCTTCCAGAAGTATGGTAAGGACAAAGATATTCACGTGATGGTGAAGGCGTTGAATCGCGAAGTGTTTGAGGATGCGGTTGAGCAGGCACGATTGATCTTGCGTGCGGCGCGTAACGTTGCACCCGGCGATGAAGACGACTTCGGATATTTTTCCAATGATTCTATGCTCAAACAGTTCAACGACTTCACGCTCAATTTTCGCATTGGGGTGCTCGTGATTGCATCTATTGCACTGATTGCTGCAGGCGTCGGCATCATGAATATCATGCTCGTGTCGGTCACGGAGCGGACGCGTGAAATCGGCATTCGCAAAGCCATCGGCGCAAAGAAGCGCGATGTCCTTTCCCAATTCCTGACAGAGGCGGTCATTCTTTGTATGATTGGGGGCATTCTCGGTGTACTGCTCGGCATCATAGCGGGGAACGTTATCATCGGCATGTGGCTCGGAACTTCCGTCGTTGTGCCGTGGGATTGGGCTGTGATCGGCCTTGCGGTCTGCTCCGTTGTCGGCCTCGTCTTCGGCGTCTATCCTGCGTGGAAGGCTTCGACGCTCGACCCCATCGAGGCGTTGAGGTATGAGTGATGGCGGCGCGTGCGGGGATGGCGGGTGTTGTGTTAACGATGTAGTCCGCGAGATGCGGCTCGGACGAACCTCACCACGACGCATAAGTGCCGAAGCCCCCCAAAAAACACTGTAACAGTTCGAACACCCTCAAGACCAATAATAATACTAACCGAAGTGCCCAGTGTTTAGCGGTGCGGTGAGCCGCCTTTGAGATATATTTTTGGGGCTGCTGACGGGCTACAACGTCCAACCATTCTTCTGCGCCACTGAAACGCTGTCTTCTTCTCCGACCCGAAGGGTTCCTTCGGAAAGGAGTCCTTTGGACGTGTGAAGGTCAGTCGCCCCTCTCCCACATGCCGCCGTCGCCGGTGCATTTGAGAGCCTGTGTGAGAATCATGTAGAGCGACACTCGAATGTCGCTCTGGCTTGCAAAATGAGCGATTCTGGAGAATCGCTCTACATGTTGAGGTCGCTTTCACACAAGCTCTTGATGGACGGGGCATTTCGGATGAAGGCGAAAAGTTCCTAAGCCTTGACTAAATCGGCGAAATCATCTACATTGAATTAGAGATTATTCGTAATAAGCCTGCCCTTCCGAGGTACTTCCCACGGGGTTCGCCTTTTATTGTTTAGCACGGAGGTTGCCAATGGCACGTGGTAAAAGCATTACTCACTATTGTGCGCATTGCGAGCGCGAGACGAAGATGGAAATCGTCGGCGCGGGAGAACATCTCCCCGATAAGACCTGGTATCGCTGCATGCGTTGCCGTCACGCAGTACTTCTGAATATGGCTGAGTTGAGAAAAAACAACGAGGCATCGAAGAAGAAGCTGGAGAAGTTCGAATGTTTGGAATACGACCCACACTCGACGTACAAGGTGGGTGAGGCGATTTTCCACTCAGCTTGGGATGACGTGGGGAAGGTAACGGCGAAAGAAAAAACATCGGGCGGAGCGTCAGCAATCGTTGTCTCGTTCGAGAAGCTGGGACAGCGGCGGCTATTGGAAAACGTGATCGAGACTGTTAACAATCAAGAATAGTATCGGCGAAGGAGGTGAAACAATTTGGTCGGCATCGTTATTGTGGAAAATGAACCGATTGACCGCGCGCTGAAACGCTTTAAGAAGAAGTACGAGCGTTCGGGAGTGCTCAAGGAGTTCAAGAAACGAGCCTATTTCACCAAGCCTTCAGTGAAGAAACGGATGAAGAAGGTCAAAGCTGTTCGGCGTGCGCAACGCACGCTTGCAGAAGAAGGACAGTAAAACAGAAACCCCGTCACTCGCGACGGGGTTTTTGTTTTGGACGGCAGGACTTAAGCTCGAACGTTCTCCCACTCCAGCCGCCGAATCAACCTCTCTGCGTTCGTGGTGAATCTATGCGACAGGTGTTGGTGATTCGGCTTTCGCTTGCGCTTTGATTTCCTGGACTTCCTTTCGGATTTCTTGCGCCTTGCGCTTCAAGTCGTTCATATGTTTGCGCACCCGAGTGCCTGCGGACTTGTTCCCTTTATCATAGAATTTGACGAAATCTTTTTCGAAGGTGTCCAAGAGGTTGCGCAGTTCTTGCAGTCTGCTCATAAGGTTTCCTCCTCTTATTGTTTGTTAAGCGCGAGTTGATGGCTCGCAGGGATTAGTGTGCTTTTTTCTTCTTCAACACTTTGAGATATTCCGCGCGAAGGTTTTGGACCAACTCGGCGCGGCGGTGGTACAATCGTTTCAGTTTGCGCGGCTTCCGTTTTGATAGTGCGTACGAGGTAATGATCGGCATCGCAATCGTCGAGTCGAGATAGGCGACAACGGTGTCGGGAAGTTTGTCGGGGTCAACTTTCCCCCAACTCACTGCTTCCGAGGGCGTGGCGCCTGAAAGCCCGCCCGTATCGGGGCGCGCGTCGGTGATTTGGAGGAAGAAGTCGTGCCCCTTTTCGTTTATCTTCAACACTTCTTGAATCTGCGGCTCGGTTTGCAAAACGAAATTCTTCGGTGAGCCGCCGCCAAATATCAGCACGCCGCTTCGTCCGCCGCGGCGCTTCGCATCGAGGACTATGGCTGCTGTTTCATTTACATCCAACAACACATCAATACGCGTCGCATAGCCGGAGAGCGCCACCTCCGCAATGTTCATTCCGATGGAGCTATCTCCGGGCGATGAGGTGTAGACGGGAACGCCACACCGGAACGCGGTCGCAAGAACGCTCGCGTGTTTGATGCCGAGGATTCTCTCGCGCTCGGCAATATACTTTCCAAGACGATAGTGAAGTTCCGCTGTTCCCATTTCTTGTTGGAATTCTTCCTTCCGAATCACGGCGCGGAAAAAATCGTCCGTACTCAACAACACATCGTAGTCGAAAAGAATGTCATAGATGCGGATGACGCCTTCGCGCCGCAGAATTCTGTCGTCAATGAACGGGCTGCCACGATGCAGTGACTTGCCGATCGCAAAGTGAGTGTCGTGATACAAGTTCGCTCCCGTGCTCACAATCCAATCCACAAAGCCGGCTTTCATCAATGGAACGATGCACGAGCCACCCAAGCCAGCTGGAGTGAGCGCGCCAGTAAGACTCATTCCAACGGTCACGTCGGGTTGGAGCATTTTCGAGGCGTAGATTTGACAAACCTCTCGCAGCCTTCCGGAATTGTAAGCCTGAAAGTAGACATCAACCAGTTCCTCCACTCGAATTCCTTTCGGAATTGGAGCCGGCACAATCTTCTTTCCGCTGAGGAATTTGGCTTTACGAGAATTCATTGAAACAGATAATTGAACTGAACCTTGTAATTTCCTATGAACCTAATATATGAAATTGAACTGAAAAATCAATGAATTTGGTTAAATTTCTAAAGATTTTATCCAAAGCATCTCCGACGGATGAATGACCCAATGCTTCCACCGATGACCCAGTGCATTCGATAACGTCGTCGCCTTGTGCAGCTTATGATCCGTGAGCTGGATCGAGCGCCACAATTGGTGCTGTAACTTTTCACATACCCCGACACAAACTTTTCACATACTTTGCATTATATGGCTGCCGTATTGTCAGGACGAAATCAAGCCGTGGCTGACCAAGCGGCTGCGAAGCTCATCGAGAGT
>CAYUFU010000009.1:56136-59540 GCA_964444145.1 uncultured Chitinophagales bacterium | reverse complement strand
AAGCCCGAAGGGCTTCAACATGAATAACACCGCATGCACCAGCAGCAGCAGCACAACTCTTTGCGTGGCACATGGACGCGGCACGAACGCGGGATGCCGCAACCCTCTCCACGAAGCAGCCTGCTATGTGCGGCACAGTCCCAAAAAAAATCGAAATCACACACAGCGACCGTTTGCTAACGTGAGCCTGTCGTTATCGTCTCCAGTCCGTGCCCTTCGGGACCGGTCTCGCTGCGGCGCAACAACAATGAAAAGAGAAGCCCGAGAATCCCGAGCGTCGAGAAGATGTACATGCCGAGCGCGTAGCCTCCTGGGTTTGTCGCGCTCGCCGCTTGTGCCGTGTTCGCCGCGCCGATCAGCCAATTGAGTGCGAAGAAACCGATTTGCTGGATGAGCGTCATCAGCGCGTAAGCAGTGCCGAGCCGATTCTCTTCGACGATGTACGCGACCGAGGGCCACATAACCGCAGGGATGAGTGAGAAGGCTATGCCCATCATCACCGTCGGAATCCAGAGCGTGATATTTGTATTGAGCATGAGCAGATAGACGGGCATGAGAAGCGCAGAGCCGAAGAACATGAAGAGCGCACGCTTGCCAACTTTGTCCACGAGCAAGCCGAAGAGCGGCGTCGCAATCATCGCTGAGAGCGGCAGCAGGCTATTGAAGAAGCCCGCCGCTTGATTCGCTTCGTCCGCAGGAAGAGTTGCGAAGTGCACGTGCTGGAAGAATTTGTTGGCGAATGTGCGGAAGGGAAAAATCGCGGAGTAGAACGTGAAGCATAAGCCGACGATGAACCAATAGGACTTGCTGAAGCGAAACTTCTCCCTGCCGAATTCCAACTTGTCCACCGCACCCCCCTTGCCCAAGGCATACTTTCTCGTCGCGCTGTTTTCCATCCACCAATAGACCGCGCTGCTCAACACGCAAATCGCTCCTGCGCCGACAGCGAGCCAGAGCGGACCTTGCCAACTTGGCTGCCCTTCTGGACCGTGGGGATAGAACACGCCGCTTGCCCATGTGGGAGAATTGTCTGCGGCAACCGACGCGAGCCGCGCGATCAACAAGTTGACGCCGAATGCAAAACTCAGTTCTTTTCCTTTGAACCATTTCGCGAGCGATACGGTGATGGCAACGATCAGCGATTCCGCACCAAGCCCCAACACGGTACGCCCGATCACCATCGTCACGAAACTGTCGCCCAGCGCCATCAGCGCAGCGGCAAGAAAGCACACTGCGGAAAAAAGCATGATGGATTTCTTTGCACCAAGCCTATCAATGATGATGCCGCCGATGAGCAGCGTGAGCACAGCGGCAACACTGTAGCTCGAGTTCAGCCAACCGATCTGCTCGTCGGTAAAGCCGAGCTGTTTCTGAAAAATATCTGTGAGCGGATTGATGCAATCGTAAATGTAGTAGTTGCCGAACATCGGCAAGCTAATGAACAGCAGCACAAGCCAGCGGTAGCCGCGCGGCGGTTCGGGGCGGATGGCAGAGTCAGTCATTTGATGAGGTTGTTCAAGATGTGGTAACTATTCTTCGGCGGTGTAGCTTCAGCCGGATAAGCAGTCACGTTACTCGAAGGTAGATCAAGAAAACGTAACGGTCAGCGGCATTTCTATTTCGGCATTCTTCTCCTTCAGTCTTTTCTTGAAACCAAGAATGGCAAAGCCGATAATGTTGCCGCTTTCATCAACGCGCTTCCACATGTCATCGCCAACATCCTTCATGTGTCCTTTTGCATCGCCCGTGCGAATTTCGAAGTAGTCACCCTCTTCATCATACCAAACTTTCATCGCACCCATCGCGTTTCTCCTTCTTTGGTTTTATCCGTAAAGAATGCTGTAAGGACGAACGAATCAGACGAAGTTATCTTTGCCACAACAACCAAATGCTTGCTCGTGACAGGCATCTGTTTGTTGTGCCTGTAATACAGAAGCACATCCTTGTCGTGGTTGCTAGTCATTACAACATCGGGATTTTGCAGCGTCTCGCCAATTCTCCACTCCTCATCAAGCAACTCTCTACGTTCCATGATATGAAGATAACGTTCCTCTGTCAATCGAATTTCGTTCCCGAACACATCTCGAAAGACAGGCCTCACCATGCAAGCGACCTCAATTCACATTCCGCAAAATCGCCAGCAGGAAATTCCAATACTTCTCGACGGTGTCAATGTAAATCTTCTCATCAGGAGAGTGAACGCCTTCGAGCGTTGGTCCGATGGAAATCATGTCCATGCCGCTCATCCGTTCGCCAATGATGCCGCATTCGAGTCCCGCATGGATGGCTTTCACTGCCGGTTCTTTGCCGTAGAGTTGTTGGTAGGTAGCCTTCGCGATGTTCAGGATGTCGGAATTCAAATTCGGTTTCCATCCCGGATAACCGTCGCTGCCCGAAACCGCTGCACCACCTAACTCGAAGATCGAAGTCACGCCGTGAATAATCTCCTGTTTCTCGGAATCAACCGAGCTTCGCTGACTCGTGGCCATCGTGATTGTGTTCTTGGCTGTCGCGATGACGGCAACATTTGTCGAGGTTTCGACGAGACCGGGGATATCGGCGCTCATTTTGATGACGCCGTGCGGCAAGCCGGATATTGTTTGCATGAGTCTCCTTTGTAGCACCCTCTTCCCAACCTTCTTCGCTTTCACCTGTACCTCACCGATGGTAACGTTTAGGTCGGGGTCAACGGTTGCCAGTTCCGCTTTGGCGATCAGGTTGAACCGCATCACCGCTTCGCACGCGACCTTCCATTTCGCTTTCGGAATGAACACGATCGCCTCGGCTTCGCGGGGAATTGCGTTGCGCTTGTTGCCGCCTTCGATGGAAGAAAGCCTTGCACCGAATTCCGAGACAGCAAGCAACGCACGATTGAGAATTTTGATGGCGTTGCCGCGCCCTTTATCAATCTCCAATCCGGAATGCCCGCCTTTCAAACCGCCGACGCGAATCATCGCGGGGATTGTGTGTGCCGGTGCCTTCTCAAATTGCACTTTCCATGTCGCATTCGTGTCGCGTCCGCCCGAACAGCCGACGTAAATCGCGCCTTCTTCTTCTGAATCCAGATTGATCAGCGTTTTGCTTTCGAGAAATCCTGGCTGCAAATTCGACGCGCCTGTCAATCCCGTTTCTTCATCAACGGTGAACAGGAACTCCAGCGGACCATGTTCGAGGGAGTTGTCCTCCATGATGGCAAGATTCGTTGCGACGGCAATGCCGTTGTCCGCCCCGAGTGTTGTCCCGTTTGCCATCAACACGTCTCCCTTGCGGACAAGCTCGATGGGGTCTTTGGTGAAGTCGTGGACTTTCTCTTTGTTTTTTTCGGGAACCATGTCCGTGTGCCCTTGCAGACAAATCATCCGAACATTCTGCCTTCCCGCCGACGCGGGTTTCTTCACGACAAC
>CAYUFU010000009.1:23478-56036 GCA_964444145.1 uncultured Chitinophagales bacterium | reverse complement strand
ATCTTCTCCTGCGGCTTCTGCGCAACGCGATACAGAATCAATCCCATAATCGCGAAGCAGACAACACCGAGAAGCTCATAGCCGGTGACGCCGAGCGCGCCGGAGATTGCATGTTCCATGTTGAAGCTTCTCATCTTGTTCTCAAAAAACACGGTAAGGATCGCGACGATAACACCGGTAAGCGCGCCGCCTGCGACAAGTCCTGTGGCAAACAGACTTCCAGTCCCAAGCTCACTCTCTTCAATGTGTCCCCCCTTCTTCTTCATGGTCCAATCGGCGATACCCTTGATCGCTCCACCGACCCAAATCGGCAGCGTCGTCGAAAGGGGCAAGTACGCGCCGACGGCGAACGAGAGCGACTTCACGCCGCACAGTTCCATCGTGATGGCGAGAAACGCGCCGACAAGCACAAACTGCCAATCGAGATTGAACGACAACAAACCCTTGATAAGGGTTGCCATGAGTGTGCCTTGCGGCGCGGGGAACTTGTCTGTGCCGATCATGTGCTGAACACCCGCAGCTGCCGCTTCCTTCGTCGGCGTATCGAGAATCTGCACCGTCGCGCCGATGACGATTGCGGAGGCGATCGCGCCGACGAATAACGAAATCTGTTGCGCCCTCGGCGTAGCGCCAACGATATATCCCGTTTTCAAATCCTGGCTCGTCGCGCCGCCGTTCGCCGCCGCAATGCACACCATCCCGCCGACAACAAGCGCCATCGGTTCATACATCTTGCCTGTCCAACCGATTGCAATGAAGACCAGACAGGTGCCCATCAGCGTTGCAATCGTCATTCCCGAAATCGGATTCGAACTCGACCCGATGATGCCCACAATGCGGCTCGCAACGGTGACGAAGAAAAACCCGAACACGATAATCAGAACGCCGAGCAAGAGTTTGCTGAAAATATTGTCGCCAGGAATTTGCGGCATGAACGCCATCAACACCACGAGCAGGAGGCTTCCGCCAAGGACCACTGTGAACGGCAAGTCGCGTTCTGTGCGACGAACCGCAACACCCGCACTTTTATCTTTCATAGAAGCAACACTGTCTTTGAACGACGAGATGATTGTCGGCAGAGTCTTGAGAAGGGTGATGAAACCGCCTGCGGCAACTGCTCCCGCGCCGATTTGGCGAACGTACGCGCGATAGATCGCGACTGCCGTGTTGCCAAATGTTTGCGTGACTGGGTCCCAACCGCCAGGGCCTCCTGGTGTCATCAGATCTTTCAAGTAACCTAACTTCACAAGTTGCTCGGCAATCGTTGCCGCTGGAACAAGCGTCGCAAGCAACGGAATCAATCCAAGCCACGCAAGCACACCACCCGCGACCAACACGCCCGCAATCTTCGGGCCAATGATGTAACCGACGCCGAGATATTCCGGAGTAATCTCTCCGTTGACTGTCGCCGACGGGAAATATTTGTTCGTCTGTCGCGTCACCCACGCAGGAGTTTCCGCGATGACGTGGAAAACTTTTTGCAGTATTGCGTAGCCGAGCGCGACGAACACGCCCATGTACGCCGTCTTCGCGAAGTTGCCGCCTTTGTCGCCGGCAATCAACACCGAACCGCATGCGGTTCCTTCGGGATACGGCAACACGCCGTGCTCTTTGACAATCAGCGAGCGGCGCAAAGGAATCATCATCAACGTGCCTAAGAGTCCTCCGAAAAGTGAGAGCGTAAAAATTGTCCAGTAGTTGAAATACTCGAATCCGACGCTCTTCCCCATTTCATTCAACGAGAGAAATAAGAATCCCGGCAGTGTGAAGACGACACCCGCCGCAATGGACTCGCCCGCTGAGCCAGCGGTTTGGATGATGTTGTTTTCCAAAATTGTTGTCTTCAACAATTTTTGTCCGATCGAGATAGCGAGAACCGCAATCGGAATGGACGCCGAGACTGTGAGACCCGCTTTGAGCGCGAGATACACAGTCGCCGCGCCGAAAATAATTCCGAAGGCCGCGCCAAGCGTAATGGACTTGAACGACAATTCTGGGATGATCCGCTCGTCAGCGATATACGGCTTGTGTTCTGCCATAGGTGGCTCCTTTATTGGTTTAGGATTCTGATCACAGGAAACAATCTGGCTCTCTGAATAAATCACAACATATGGGGTTCAGGATTCACGGTTAGGCGTTGGTTCCTGAACCTTGAACCCTGGTTCCCCCGATTATGCATCTTCAGCTCAGCGTTACTTATTGGGCATAAACACAGCCTTTGCAATGTACCCCGCGATTTCGGGGTTCTCCTTGAACCGCCGCATCGAGTACGCGTACCAGTGTTCGCCAAAGGGAACATAAAGCCGAACCTTGTGGCCCTCCTTCACCAGCTTCGCTCGCAGCTCCGGACGTACACCGAGCAACATCTGAAATTCGTATTCGTTTTTCATCAATCCCATCTCGGAAATAATCCTGTTTGCGCCGTCAACGAGAACCGAGTCGTGCGTTGCGATGCCGACGTATCCTTTGCCGTCGAACATCTGCTTCAGTACTCGTAAGAAATTCTGCTGAACTTCTGCGCGCCCCTGATACGCAATCGTCGCCGGTTCTTTGTAGATTCCCTTGCAGAGACGGAAGTTCTTCATTCCACCCTCCATCAGCGACTTCGTATCATCGGCAGTTCGGAATAAGTACGCTTGCAACACAATGCCTGTCTTCGGAAAATCCTTGTGGAGCGTTCGGAACACCTCAATGGTATCGGACGTAACGGAGGAGTCTTCCATATCAATCCGAACAAAAATATTCAGTTGCGCCGCAACCTTCATGATCTCGCGAACATTGTCCGTACAGAATGCTCTATCGAGTTTGAGACCCAGCGATGTCAGTTTGATGGAGAGATTCGAATCGAGCTTCTCGGTGTGAATGGCGTGTAGCACCTCGATGGATTTCCGCCGAGATTCGATCGCCTCCTCCTGTGTGAAAATATCTTCCCCCAACACATCGAGCGTTGCACACGCACCCTCGGCGTTGATTTGGCGAACACACCGAACGGCATCGGCGAGCGTTTCTCCTGCGATATAGCGATTGGCAAAATAGCGAACGAGACCCTTGGGAACAAACGGCAGTGATTTGACAACAAGCAGGTTGACAAGATTCATGTGCTATTCCATGGCGCTCACGGTCATGTCGGTCGGATACTCGATGCTAAATCGAAGCTGCAATGCGCGCTTCTCGCTCGGCTTTAGTTCCAACATCCAGACCAGCACACCTTCGGCTGTCGGTTTCAGTTCGTTTGGGTTCGGCGACTCGATTTCCACTTTGATTTTTTCGTGGCGTGACACGGGGACGTTATCCCTTATGGTAATTTTCTCTATCGTCTTTTTCAGATTCTCCACCGTGATGACAATATCATACGTCGTCTTTTTCGATTTGGAGAAAAAGCCCGTCGTTGCGGTCAGCTTGTTTAGGAGCTTCCGTTCGACGCGTATGCCGTCATCAACCCCGAGCGACGCGTCGAACTGTTCTCCGGGCATAACGGCTGGCATCTTGGAGCTGCTCAGGTAGTCTTCATCCACGAACACGCTCATCGCACCTTCGAGAAACGGAAACGCCGTTGTGTTTTGAACAGTTGTTTTGAAGTATGCGTGGGGCTGCATTTTTGGAACGGATGAGTAGCGAAATTCGGCTGGAAGCGACGCAACGGTAATCGTGACTTTCCGTTTCGCATTGTTGCTCGGCACCGTTGCCTTGGCGCCGACTTGAAACGCGCTGGACGTGACTCCTGATTGAAGGCGAGCGGTAACAAATTCTGAGGCAATAGGGACACTCATCTTACTCAAGCTACTGAGCACATCTTCCCTACTGGCCTCGACAGGAGAAGCCACCGTGGCATTGGAAGTATACGTTTTGGGACGCTCAGCCCTAACTGCAATTCCCTCAATGTCAACTGGAATGACATCCAGTGGTAGGTCAATACGCGTCGTCTGGTAGGGCGCGACGCTTACCTGAACGGTTTTTGTTTTGTAGCCAACGAACGATACACGCAGCGAGTAGTTCCCAGGCTCAACCTCTTGAATAACGAAGAACCCATCGGCGTTTGTCGTACCGACGCGGGTTGTGTTGTCAATAGCAACGTTCACTCCCGCCAACGGATCGCCGCTCGCGATGTCGCGAACAAATCCCTGAATCGCGCCTTTCGTCCCCCCATACACATCAATGAACCACGTCGCAAGAGTCGGCTCACTGCCGCCGACGATTGGCTGCGCGGTGGAAAGCACGAGCGTAATATCTTTCCACTCCTCGCCTGTATGTTGCCACACCATCGCGTTGTACGTCAACTCCACTTTCTTCTCGCTCGTCAACGCGCGCAAATCATAGAGCGGTTCCCAACTCGCGTTCTGAATGAGATAAGTGATGTCGAGGTTGAGCTTCCCTTCTCTTGCGACATCTACTTGTACGACGACGTGCTTTTCTCGCGGTTGCTGCGGCGTACCGAGTGCGTTGATGTCAAATTGGATGTCATTCTGCTTCTTGCGCACTTCATCGCGCTTCGCGTCGATCTCTCGCTGCTCAGCTTCGAACTTCGTCCGACTCGCCTCGAGAAACGACATGACGCGCTGCCAATCGTCAACCGTTGGACGCTGCACGCGCAAATCCTTTGAAATATTATCCGATGACGCAATGGAAATACGATTCAAAAACTCTCTTTGTTGATTCAGAACAGTTGCTCGGTCATTCAGCTTTCGCATCTCGTCGTCGAGCTGCTTTCGCTTTGTCTGTAACTCCCTGACGCGTGAATCGGGAACACTATCCACCTGAGCAACATCAACTCGCACGTCGAGAATCTTTGCATGCGCCGTTCCTCGGCCCGAAACTCGAACCGATTGATTATTCAACAACAGCGGCAAGCCGACGAGCTTCACATTGTATGTGCCGACGGCAAACGTTCCGCTGGCACTCCGTAGAACAAGAGCGCGATCGTTATAGACTGTTGCTGACGTGATGTGTGACTGAAGGGGTTTGTCAGTTTGTCCGAACGATGTAGCGGATAAAGCCGCGCATGCAGCAACGAGAAGGGAAGATTTCATAAGGGGTGCGGCTTTCGTTTCACAAGTTGGTATGAGTGGAAGGAGTTATTCGCCTGAAAAATATAGACACGGCTTGACTGAAAAGCAAGGAATCTTCTCAGTTAGGTGGAGTCCGAGTTGCGGAGAATCCGGTATCAATGGGATCCACTTGCTATTACCTATCCACGAGCTTGAATTTCATCGGAATTCTCGCCCAAACCGAGACCACGATCCCGCCACACGACGGACGCTTGAACAAGAGTCGCCTCGCTGCATCGAGTGCGACGTCATTGAATATCTCCGCATCGGACCTATCTATTAGCGCTTGCTTTACAATACCATCATGACCAATCCATACTTTCACGACGACTTTCCCTTCGAGTCCAGCACGTACAGCAAGTTCGGGATATTGCGGATACGCTTTGCGAAGAATCATCTTCTCCGCGGTCGACGTATCAATCGTGTCGTTTTCACTCGGGGGAGTAAATTGATCGCGTTGCAGTGGACGGGAAAACTTCGTGCAATCAATTTCCGCGCGCGGCAGTGAGTGACTGCAGCCGTTGAAGGAACAGAGAACTGTCATGAGCAGCAAGACGCACGGGAGGACACGTTCATGAATCCTGGAGACAACCATAAGCCGGTTTTCCTTATTGACAATCATGTCGTCATTTAGTATGATATATGACGACGGAGGCGACACTATGCCACATCAGACCACACCACCAATCATCAGCCGATTTCTCGACCTGAAAGGTTTGCTCGAAAAAAAGTCGCATTTCATTTTCGGACCTCGCCAAACAGGAAAAACATTTCTCATCAATCAACAACTGAGAGAAGTTTTCGCGTACGACCTTCTGAACTCTTCTACATTTGCATCGTTGAGCCGCCGCCCCAGCCGCCTCGACGAAGAAATTCCTCCCCGCACGCGCTATGTTGTGATTGATGAAATCCAGCGACTTCCAGAATTGCTCCATGAGGTTCATCGCCTCATTGAACGCCGCGGTATTCGCTTTCTCCTCACAGGCTCAAGTGCACGCAAACTACGCAAAGGCGGAGTCAACCTGCTTGGGGGACGTGCGCGCACAAAAAACTTGCACCCGTTTACCTCTCGCGAACTCGCCCAACATTTCGATCTGCAACGCGCAATTCAGCGCGGGCTTCTTCCTTCCATCTACTTTTCCGATGAGCCGGTGCAAGACCTGAAGGCATATACGGGAACGTACCTTCAACAAGAGGTTGTCGCAGAAGGACTGGCGCGCAACATTCCTGCTTTCAGCCGCTTCCTTCGCGTCGCAGCTCTTGCCAATGGAACGATCGTGAATTTCACGAATGTTGCCAACGACGCACAGGTGCCGAGAACGACTGTGTATGAATACTATGAAATTCTCAAAGATACCCTGTTGTTGCATGAACTACCGGCGTGGAAAGAGTCGCGCACACGAAAGCCTCTCGTCTCGTCAAAGTACTATTTCTTCGATGTGGGCGTCGTCGGAGCGCTACAAGGAAGAACGTTCAAACAAGGAACGCCTGAGTACGGCGAAGCACTCGAAACGCTCCTCATGCACGAGCTGATGTGTTACCGCGATTATGTCTCCAACGATTCGCTTTACGTCTGGCGCTCCGCGTCCGGTTACGAAGTGGACTTCATCATCGGCGACCACACCGCTGTCGAGGCAAAAGCAAAGCACAACGTATCACCGGCAGACTTGCGCGCATTGCGCGCGTTGGCTGAAGAAGAAAAACTCAAACGCTACGTATGCGTGAGTCTGGAATCGAGAACACGGCGCGTCGATGGAATCACCATTTATCCCCTACAGGAATTCTTGTCAGCGTTGTGGGATGGCGAGTTCACATGACCGTTCCGCCGCATTCTATTCCCACAGCACATTGACCAACCACACGCTCGCAAGAATGCTGACGAGGTCCGCAACCAACCCCGCGGGGACTGCGTGACGAGTTTTCGTCACTGATACGCTGCCAAAATACACCGCGAGCACATAGAACGTCGTTTCGCCGCTTCCCATCATCGTCGCGACCAAACGTCCGATGTACGAGTCAGCACCGAATGTTTTGATCGTTTCGCTCATCACGCCGAGCGCACCGCTCCCCGACAGCGGCCGCATGAGCGCCATCGGAATCGCTTCGGCGGGCATGCCGATGAGCGACGTGACGGGCGCAAGCAACCATGTGAGAATATCCATCGCGCCGCCGGCGCGAAACACACCGATCGCCACAATCATCGCAACCAAAAACGGGATGATGCGCACGCCGACATTGAATCCTTCCTTCGCTCCCTCGACGAATGCTTCATAGATTTTCACTTTCTTGAACGCGCCGTACGCAACAACGAACAGCACAAGCGCAGGAATCGCAATGACCGAGACAAGATTGACAAGTTTGAGAATCGTATCCATTACGCCGCCTCAAGCTGTTTTTTGTAGGCGGGCAGCTTCGCCAGCGCCTTCACCACAAACACCCCAATGACAGTCGAGAGCGCCGTCGCAAGCAATGCCGGGCCAAGAATCTCCGTCGGGTTTGCCGAGCCAGCCGATGCGCGAATCGCGATCACCGTCGCAGGGATAAGTTGAACGTTGCTCGTGTTGATGACCAGAAACGTACACATCGCATCGGTCGCCGTGCCGGCTTTCTTGTTGAGCTTGTTGAGTTCCTCCATCGCCTTCAAGCCGAGCGGTGTCGCAGCGTTGGAAAGGCCGAGCATGTTCGCCGAGATGTTCATGATCATCGCGCCCATCGCAGGATGGTCGGCGGGAACGTCGGGAAAGAGCCGTGTCGTGAGCGGACGAAGAAATCTGGCAAGCTGTGCAATGAGTCCCGCCTGCTCCGCTATTTTCATAACGCCCAACCACAACGCCATGATGCCGATAAGTCCAATCGCCAACTCAACCGCCTTCTTCGCCGAGCCGACGATGCCGTCGTTGGTCACTTTCGTGAGAGTGGGGTAGTTCGTGTTTGTTCCGGGGTCGGCAGGCTGAGTAACATCCTTTCCTGCCGCGACGAGTATGCCGATGACAAGGAGCGCGAGCCAGATGTAGTTGAGCATAGAATTAGCTTAGCGAATTGTGGATTGTGCTTCCGAGAAGTTCATTAAACTTGTGGCGTTGCGAGCGTATGGAATGAACCTGGAGAGATCGCCGATGAATAAGCTCTGAGCATTCAAAAATGAATCTTGAACTTCAGGCGCACCGACTGAACCGGCGTGCGATGGAATACCGGTTGGAGTCGAATCGCCAAATCGTCCCCCACATCGAAATCGTACAGGCTCGCGTCCACATACGCGTCGACGAGATTCACGATGTAATAAATGAAAATGTACCACGAAAAGGTATCGCGTTGATCCTTGTAAAACTCGCGGAGGTCTCGAAAGCGGGAATCGCCGCCTGTGTTCTGCGGCGTGATGCTTTGCGCATACAGATTCCGATAATGTCTCGTGCTGTCGTTGTTGTCAATCCACTGCGTCGCGAAATAATACCCGAAGCCCAGCAGAATGGGAATCTTCCAATACGATTCGTTGTAGAACTGTCCTGCCCCGGGCAGCACGGCGGAGAGAGCAAGTGCCACACCAGGCAATTTCGTCGGCGTATAGCCTGAGGAAGTGTCATTGCGCGTTGCATTCGCTTGCGACGCTCGCACGATACGAGCCGAATCCTCTGCGCTAATAGGCTTGACGAGGCGCAAGGAATCCGGTACTTGTGCGAATATCGTCGCGCCAAGCAGCATCGCAGCACACAGGCTCACCACCCGCATCGCACACCATCAGTTTTGGATAACAAGCGCAACGGCTTCGATCTCGATGCGCACATCACGCGGCAGCCGCGATACCTCAACGGTTGTTCGCGCAGGCGGGTTGTCGGTGAAGTACGCGCCGTACACTTCGTTCATCGCCGCGAACTCCGTCATGTCTTTCAAGAAGACGGTCGTCTTCACGACGTTGCGAAGGTTGGACCCGCCGGCGTCGAGAATCGCCTTGAGGTTTTCGAGCACGCGCGCAGTCTGTTCCTTGATGCCGCCTTCGACGATAACACCCGTCGCGGGATTGATGGCAATCTGCCCTGCCGTGTAAATCACCGATTGATTGACGATGACTCCCTGGCTGTAGGGTCCGATTGCGCTCGGAGCGTTTTTGGTCTGAATGATTTTTCTGGACATGTGTTCAATCCTGAGCGAAGCGAAGGCTGTTTCTGAATTGGTGTCTATTTCGGAGTTTCGAGGTTCAAGGTTCAGGGTTCAAGGTAGCAGCTACAGGGTTAGAGGCTGTGTGAAACCAGTCACTCCACGAATGAGCGAATCGGCGATTCGCTCTACGTTTGTATCGTCGCAAACAAATCCAGCAGGCGGTCGAGATCGTCGAGCGAATAATATTCGATTACGATCGTCCCCTTACCATCCGCCATGTCGCGCACTTCGACTTTGGTTCCCAACTTTTGTCGCATCTGTTCCTCGATGTGCGAGAGCGAGGCACTTGGTGCTATCGGAGCGGCTGTGCGGGGTGTGGACGTTGTTCGTTTCCCGCTATCGCGCACGGCATGTTCAACCTGTCGAACCGAAAGCCCCTTCGAAACAATCTTCTTGAAGATGCTCATTTGCAGCACGGGGTCTTCGATTGTAATCAACGCCCGCGCATGACCCGCGCTTACCTCGCCCTTGCGCACCGCAAGTTGAATCTCGTCGGGCAGCTTGAGCAAACGAAGATAGTTCGTCACGGTTGAACGATCCTTTCCCGTTTTCTGCGCGACGTCCTCCACCGTATAGTTCAACTCGTCCGTTAGGCGTTTGTAGGAAATAGCGACTTCAATCGGGTTGAGATTCGAGCGCTGCAGATTCTCGATGAGCGCAAGCTCGAGCAGTTCTTCCCGCGAGTGAATTTTGATGATGTACGCAGGGATTTGTAACAGCCCCGCCTCGCGCGACGCTCGCAAACGCCGCTCACCCGAAATGAGTTGATAGCCGCCATCGAATCGGCAGACCGTAATCGGCTGAATGATTCCTTTTTCCAGAATCGAACGCTTCAACTCATCGAGCTCGACCGGGTCGAAATCTGCACGCGGCTGGTACGGATTCGGGTGAATCTTCTCAATGTCAATGTTGACGACCGTCTCGCTCGACGACCCGTCGTCCTGCCTGCCGACAAGCGGTACTTGCTGCGGCACGCGCGGAATCAACGATGCAAGCCCGCGACCCAGCACCGGTTTCGGTTTCGAGCTCATCGCTCTCCTCCGCCGAAGGGCATCACATGAACGACATGATTGTTGCTTACCAATACTTCCCGCGCAAGCTCCATGTAGTTGCGCGCCCCCTGCGACACTGCGTCGTACAAAATAATCGGCTTGCCGAAACTCGGCGCCTCGCTCAAGCGCACATTGCGCGTGATGATCGCCTTGAACAGCTTCTCACCAAAATACTTTTTTACTTCATCAATGACCTGATGCGAAAGCTTCAGCCTACTGTCGTACATCGTGAGCAGGACTCCCTCGATGTCGAGCGTCTCATTCAACTGCTTCTTCACCATGTTTACCGTGTTGAGAAGTTGACCCAGCCCTTCCAGCGCGAAATACTCGCACTGCACGGGAATGAGAACGGAATCCGCCGCCGTAAGCGCGTTCAGCGTAATCAACCCAAGCGACGGCGGACAATCAATCACAATGAAATCAAACTCGTTCCGTATCGGATCGAGACTCATCTTCAGCCGTCTTTCCCGCTCCTCCAATTGCACAAGCTCCACCTCAGCACCGACGAGATTGATATGCGACGGAATGAGCGAAAGATACGGCATCTGCGTCCGCACAATCGCCGTCGAAGTGGGCATCGTCCCGACGATGATTTCGTACGAGCTGCGTCCATCCGCACTTCCCTCGAATCCGACACCGCTCGTCGCATTCGACTGAGGGTCAACATCCACCAACAGCGTCCGCTTCTCCGCCGCGGAAATGCAGGCGGCAAGATTCACTGCCGTGGTTGTCTTTCCTACACCGCCCTTCTGATTCGCAATTGCGATGATCTTTCCCAAAGCATCCCCCTACGCGCTCTTCATGCCAGCCGCGAGCAACAGCGCTGCGATTGCGAGCGCCACATTGATTTTCTCGAACATCAACATCTGCCGATAAAATGGAACAACATCATCACGCGTGTCGTTGCGTCGCACCATCTCGGCAACACGTGCCAACATGCGCGCGTAGCCAAACGAAAAAAACATCATCACGAAAAACACCACCTGCTTCACGCCAAGCAATACCGCCCACCACGTCTCGAAGTGAAAGAACACGAAGCGCGGGTCGAACAACATCAGCGCCACGCCCGTCACCAACACCGTCCACACACACATCCACACAAACGGTTGAAAACGCCGCGCCACATGCACCGTAAACGGATCGAACTCGCGATCCTCAACGCGCGCAACGGGAAACGTCACCGCCGCCTGAAACATCAGCCCGCCACACCACACGACGACTCCAAAGACATGCAGACTGCGCGCAACCCATAAGAGAAAATCCATCTGGACGCGATTCGTGGAACACTGTGAAACCTAAAAAAGATAAGCCTTTAGCGTATGGCAAGCAAAGAGAATCTCTTAAGACCCGATTTAGCCTCGCGCAAAGTTGTTTTCGAGATGTTTCTGAAGGGAGAATTAGCCCAGAAGGTGAAATGTTTAGGGGGCTTCGGCAGTCGTCTGTCGTGGTCAGGAACCGCCATGCCGCGAACCTGACGGTGCACAACGTCAAACCATTCGTCGCATCGGCGCACATGCCGTCCGTCAATCACCTCACGCCAATCGCACACCCGAGGCAATCTGATGCCCACGCAAGAATTCTGCTACTCCCATTCGCCTTCCTCCCTCCAACTGCAATTCATCAATCGCAATCATCCGATCGATCGTCCCAACCTTCAACAGAGGACCGTGAACCTGCACTGCTCCAGCGCCAACCTCTGCCGCTTCATCAAGAACGTGCGTTCGGAACACCTTGATCAACTTCCCCTCATACATCGTGAACGCCGTCGGATGAGGCGAAAGCCCGCGCACAAAGTTGTGAACCCTCTTTGCCGGCTGATCCCATTTGATGCGGCACCCCTCTTTGAAAATTTTTGGCGCAGGCGAAGCAAGCGAATCGTCCTGCGAGCGCGGAACAGCTTTCCCCTGTTCGATGAGTCGCACCGTGTGCAGCACGATCTCCGCGCCGATCTCAGCGAGTCTATCGTGCAACGTTCCCGCGTCATCGTCGGGTTTGATCGGTGTGCGCGCCTGAAGAATCATGTTCCCTGTATCAACTTTTTCCTGCAAGAAAAACGTCGTCACGCCCGTCTCCATCTCGCCGTTGATGATTGCCCAGTTGATCGGTGCTGCACCGCGATACTTCGGTAGGAGCGAAGCGTGCAGATTGAACGCGCCGAGCCGCGGAATGGTAAACACCTCCCGCGGTAATATTCTAAACGCGACGACAACAAGAAGATCGGGATGCAACTGTTCGATCTCGCCGATGAACGACGAGTCGTTGAGCGCAGGAGGCTGAAGGATCGGGAGATGGTGGGTGAGCGCGAGCACTTTTATCGGCGTTGGTGAGAGCCGCTGTCCGCGCCCACGCGGCTTATCGGGCGCCGTCACAACAGCTTGAGGTGCATAGTTGTTGGCGAGCAGCAGTTCCAGACTCGGCACCGCGAAGTCCGGCGTTCCCATGAAAATGATGTTCAGCGCGAAAGAAACCTCCACCCCTACGACGAAACTGCAGCAACGTTGTTCCGAACGATCGGGTATTGTGTTTCGACCTCGCCCCGTTCAAGCTTGTTCAAGCGCCCGCGCATGAGTTTGCGTTTCACCTCGCCCACCCGATCAATGAACAGCACACCGTTGAGATGATCAATCTCATGCAAGAGCACTCTGCCCAGCAAGCCGCTCGCTCGCACTTCCTGATCGTTGAAATCGAGGTCTTTATACCGCACACGAATCGTCTCTGCACGCTCGACCTCATCGCGAATGTCGGGGATGCTCAAACAACCCTCTTCCATCTTCCACGCACCGCTCGATTCAATGACTTCAGGATTGATGAGCACGAGTTTCTCGACCCCCTCATGGTTCTTCTGAACCCTATCGGCCGCCTCACCGACGCCTTCATGATGCTTTTCGTCCACATCGGAAATATCTACAACGATGATGCGCTCGAGTGAGCCGACCTGATTTGCCGCAAGCCCGATGCCGCTCGCATGATGCATCGTCTCGAACATGTCATCAACGAATTTCCTCAGGTCATCGTCAACTGTGCGAACCGGCTTCGCCCGTTTCCGAAGCACTGCTTGGCCATAGATGTAAATCGGAAGTATTGCCACAACTGCCTTCTTATTCTAACACCCTGCGCGCACCAACAAAGCGCTTCTTGTAATATGTGCTCTCCAGCGACGACAGTGTTACGCCCTCCACCACGCTTGCGTGAGCGAAAATATCATCCTCAAGAAAAATCCCGACATGCGAAGGAACGCGGCCCGTCGTATTGAAGAACACCAAATCGCCAAAGCGCAGCTCGCGCTTGTGCACCTTCTCGCCTAAGCGGAATTGCTCGGCCGTGGAGCGGGGAAGTTTCTTGCTGACGGCATCCTCAAACACTCGACAGACGTATCCCGAGCAATCAAGCCCTGACTTCGACGTACCGCCGTAGGCATACTTTACACCGAGGTAGCTTACTACTTCGAGGAGAAACCTGTCACGGTCAACTCCGCTCGGAACGACGTCTTGGGTGGCTGGGCCTGCACCCGAACGAAGCGCTCGGACGTCAACCTTCTTATCATCTTCGCGCGTCTTCTCACGTCGTATTTTCGAAAGGTAAACGAATTCGTTTTCGTCCTGAACAATGCCGGTTGGCTTCTCCTCGCTTTCGCGCGTCGACGTTGATGAACTGGAACAGCCTACCAGCGCCATCGCGACCAGGAAGGGAAGAATACCAAGAGATTTCTGCACAGCCAAGGTTCGAACTTGTGGCACAAAGGACAAAGCCCCGCTCTGTGCGGGGCTGTGCGGCGTTACCCTAAATATGCCCGCAATTGCTTGCTTCGCGAGGCGTGCCGCAGACGGCGAATCGCTTTCTCTTTGATCTGCCGAACGCGCTCGCGCGTGAGCTTGAATTTCTCGCCGATCTCTTCGAGCGTGAGCGAGTGTTCACGCCCCAGACCAAAATACAGCCGAATCACCTCGGCTTCGCGCTCGCTCAATGTCGAGAGGGCACGCTCCACTTCTTTGCTGAGCGATTCCTTCATCAACTCCGAATCGGGAGCCGGCTGTCGCTCGTCCTGAATGACGTCCAGCAAGCGATTGTCCTCGCCTTGCGCGAACGGCGCATCCATCGAAAGATGGCGACCGGAGATCTTCAACGTGTCGCTCACTTCAAACAACGACATGTCTAACTCTTCCGCAAGCTCGCTGGCGCTCGGCTCGCGCTCGAATTCCTGTTCCAGCGTGCTGAACGCCTTTCCGATTTTGTTCAGCGCGCCGACACGGTTCAACGGTAAGCGCACGATGCGGGATTGCTCGGCGAGCGCCTGTAAAATAGATTGGCGAATCCACCACACCGCATACGAAATAAATTTGAATCCACGCGTCTCGTCGAACCGCTTTGCCGCTTTGATGAGACCGAGATTTCCCTCATTGATCAAATCGCCGAGCGACAAGCCCTGATTCTGATATTGCTTCGCGACGCTGACGACGAAGCGTAAGTTTGCCTTCGTCAGCTTCTCCAGTGCGCGCTGGTCGCCTTTCTTGATCCGTTGCGCAAGTTCGATCTCCTCGTCCGACTTCAACAAATCAACTTTGCCAATTTCCTGAAGATACTTGTCGAGCGATTGGCTCTCACGGTTTACATATTGTTTTGCTGCTTTCGCCATGTATTTCCTTTTTCTCAATCCTGAGCCAAGCGAAGGAACTTGCGCTCAAATGACATAAACACCAACATCGCAGTTTGGAGACTTCCTACTCACTCAGCCCCGCTTCATCACCACCCGGAGCGATACCCGTCGCCCGCCTGCGGCGGATTCAGCGTGGAGGAGCAACATCAACTCTATCCACAATCCCCACAATGCTCGCATCCACAGGCGCCATCTCTACCGGCAGCGGAATCGTTGCCTCACGCGCGGTAATGTACATCACCGTCTCACCTGCTCCCGCGCCGACGGTGTCCACCGCCACGATCGGATCGCCGGTGTGTTCGCCGTGGCGATTCATCGGCTGGATGAATTGCATCTTGAAGTTGAGCAGATGCTCATCCTTCCGTGTTGCCCAGACCGTGCCTATGACTTTTGCTAGGAACATGCGTGTGGATTACGAACTCCGACCTACCTTCCTCAATCCACAACGTCAATCTTATCCACCACGGCCATGATCACTGCATCCACAGGTTTATTCTTCGTCAATGCAGTTTGTCGCGCAGAACTGCCGCTGCACATCAAGACGACGTCGCCGATGCCGGCTTGCACCGTATCCACAGCAACAACGAAGCTATCTTTGAGCTTGTAATCGAGATCGAGGTGCTTGACAATCTGAAATTTCATCCCGACAAGCTCCTCGTCCTTGCGTGTCGCCCAAACTGTTCCGACAACTTTTCCCAGAATCATACGGTGTCTTTCACAATCATCCGCGGTGAAATAATCTCCAAGCCCTTGATACCTGCGAACTCTCGTTTCCGTTCCGTCAACAACGGAAGCCGACTTTCGATGCAGAGCCCGGCTATGAGGATGTTCCATTCGGCCGCCCTCCCCTCATGCAGGCTATTGCGCTGGCGTGCTGCGAGCAATTTCCCATAGAGGCGAGCGTTCTTGGGATTCACGCCCAACAATTTCATTGCCGCCATCGTATTTTCGACTTCCCGGACATCACGCTCCGTACTCGCAAGTGAGAACAACTCAATCGCTTGGAACACTGTCGTGTAGCAGAGGCATTGGCGCATCGCGAGGCGCAACACCGACGGACTTCGTTCGCCCGCAAGGTGGTCCAGGAAAACGTCTGTGTGCACCACGATCTTCTTGGGTATCACCGCTTTCCCCGTTTGCGTGGCGCAAATGCTCTGCGCGTTCGCAGCACGCCCTCTGTCAGGAGAAACTTCACCACCTGATCGCGTGATTCAAGTTGCCTTCGAGCGATCATTTCCACTTCCTCTTCCGTTACGCTTCGTTCACGCAATTCGCTCACAAGCTCCTCCCTGCTGAGCCGGACGTGGAGTTTCGTTCCCGATAACCGCAGGGCGAGTTCATGGGGCACAGCAATCTTTCCCTCCTGATCAATCGTCGCTTCGAACTCATCATTCGATTTCTTCGGTTCCATCATTCAGCACACGTCGGCAAGAAAACTTGTCCCGCTCAACACGTTCTCCACGTTGAAGAAATCGGCGATTGTTTTTCCGAGATCGGCAAACGTCGAACGCGTTCCGATGTTGACTCCCTGTTTCTTCTTTGAGCGCACAAGCACGGGAACATACTCGCGTGAGTGATCGGTGCTTGGCGTTACCGGATCGTTCCCATGATCCGCCGTGAGAACTACCACGCCATCATCGCCAATAGTTTCAAGAATGCTGGGTAACGCCGCGTCGAATGCTTCGAGCGCAGTCGCCATGCCCATTGGGTCGTTGCGATGACCGTAGAGAGTGTCGAAGTCAACGAGATTCGCGAAAATCAATCCCGACCGCATCCGCCGCGCTTCTTGAAGAATGCACTCGATGCCTTCCGCGTTGTTCTTTGTGTGCAGCGTTTTCGATAGCCCGCGACCTGCGAACAAATCATCCACCTTGCCGATGCTGACCGTTTCGATTCCCGCGTCACTCAACACATCGAGCAGTGTAACGCCCAACGGCTTGAGAGAAAAATCGCGCCGGTTGGCTGTACGAGAAAAATTCCCTTTTGTTCCAACGAACGGACGAGCAATGACGCGACCGACGGCAAACTCTCCTACGCACACCTCATCACGGGTCTTTCGACAGATGTCGTACAGCCTCTGCAGCGGAATGACCTCTTCGTGCGCCGCAATTTGAAACACAGAATCCGCCGAGGTGTACACGATGGGATACGCCGTGCGGACATGCTCATCGCCAAGCTCTTGGATGATCGCCGTTCCTGACGCACTTTTGTTGCCCAAATAACTACGACAGCCGGTCACGTCGCAAAAACTCTTCAACAATGTTTCGGGAAAGCCCTGCGGGAACGTTGGGAACTCTTGCTCAAGAATCAATCCCGCGATTTCCCAATGACCCGTTGTACTGTCCTTCCCTCTGGATACTTCCGCCATGCGCCCGTAGCTTGCACGCGGGGCGGCGACAGGTTTCACGCCGGCGATGGGAATAATGTTTCCAAGTCCAAGCGACTCGAGATTCGGCAGCCGCAAACCGCCCACAGCACTTGCCGTGTGTGCAAGCGTGTTGCTCCCTTCGTCGTTGTAGCGATGCGCGTCGGGCAACTCACCGCAGCCGACACCATCGAGAACAATCAGAACGAATTTGCCTCTGGTCGAAATTGGAGCGACCTCACGCGTAGACTGCTTTCTCGTTGCACTTGCACACGTTTACCCGCCGCTCGTTGAATTTCCACGTACCCATCTTCGACCGCTCGGATGAGACCGTGAGAAGCGGTTGAAAAATTTCACCGCAGACGGGGCACTTTGCCCCTTTCATCGCTGCCGCTTTTGTCGCCTTGTCGGCGAATGTTTGTTGCTTTGCCATGTGTTACCTCTTGTGTCCAACACTTCTTTTGTAACTGATGTTACGCAACCATGTTCAATGATGTTTTCGCTGAGAGTCGTTGTGCTCGCCTTGCGTAACGTCAGTTAGTAATACCGTACGAGATTTCCCCCACTCTCGATTGCTTTGCCCAACACACGCAAGCACGACTCCACCAACTCATGCTTCGTCATCCCGTGCGTCAAGCCGCTGACGCCTGCGCTCACTGTCACCGCGCAGTTCACTCGCCCCACCTCAATAACGTTGCTCGCAATGTGCTTTCGCACCTTTTCCGCCCACACATACGCGTTGTTCGCCGTGGTGTTGACCAGCACAATATGCAACCCATTCGTGTCGTACCTGCCTACCATATCATACGGCTTCGTATTGAGACGCACCAATTTCACTACTTGTGCGAGAATGGATTCGAAGCCGTCATTCCCGTATCGGTTTACGTGATCCTGCATGTTATCAATCGCAATCGAGACCAACGCCAGCTCACCTCCAAAATCCTCCGCTCGCAGGATTTCCTCTTCGAGCTTTTTATTGAAATACTTCTTATTCAACGCGCCACTCGTCTCGTCCACCGTCACGTGATCTTTCATCACATCGTTCATGTACAAGACTTCGAGCAACTCGGCAGCATTCTCCACGAGGCGGTACAGCACCTCTGTTTCAGTCGGCGTCCAATGAAACTTCTTACCCGACTCGAGCGCCACCGCGCCGTAGCACCGATTGAGTGAGCTAATCGGCACGCAGAGGAACGAACCGCCCATGGCGATATTCTCGTCCGCAGAGAACCGCACCTCAGGTTCGGCTTCGAGGTCGCCCACGTGCACGAGCGTATTCGTCTGAATCACCCGCCCGACAATGCTGTTCTCGAACGCAATAAGTTGATTCACCGCAGGATACGGAATGAAACTCCGATTGACAACCTTCTGAATCACCCACCCTTGATACGCTTCCGAGTACATCGTTATCGTGAGCACGTCCCAACTTAGCAATTTCATTGCTTCATCCGCTAGCGAGTTGAGCACCGACTGCTCGCTCCGCTCGCTCTTCACCCTGTCTTGCAGGCGACGAATAGAAGTGAGCAGTTCAGAGTCGAGCAGCAAATCATATTTGTTCGTATAGCTTTTGATGAGCGCCGAAATCATCTTGGTAAAATGCCCGAGCATCGCCAGCGTCTCTGCACCAAACGCGTCTTCCGCTTTGCTGTCGGCAATGATCACTCCCTCCGGCAGCCGATGCTCCTCCCGACCCGTCAAATAATACACAGGCACAGCGACGAGCGACTTCACCCCTTCTTCCGCCTGATAGTGGCGCACCACCTCCTTCTCGGCAAGCTCGCTGATTCTCCCCATCACCTGCGGCTTGCCGCTGCGCGCAACTTGACTCACAACATCGTGCTCCAGCGGTAACCGCTTCGTCACCATGAAATGCTCACTCGAGCTCGCCTTCGTCTCGAGCACAAGCTGCTGCTTCTCGCGATTCACCCAAAAAAAAGCGATCGTATGCGCAAACAACACCTCCTTCATTCCCATCAGCAACTTCGTCAGCAAAAAATTGAACTCGCTGCGCGGATCGGTTTCACTGCGGAAGATGTCCGAATCCAAATCGAAAAAATCCGCAATGTCGAACTCCTTGACCTTCTCCTCTTTCGTAACGGCAATCGGCTGCCCCGCTTTCGTCGAGGGCACGACCGGCTCCTCCGCTCCAACTTCCTTTACAGTATAGGTCGCTGATGGAGCCTGGAAATCATCGAAGAGCAGAGTCTTCATGTTGCCTTCCGCATGTTGTGATTGCTCTCGTTCTCGTTTCCCTCGTTGCCCCGTGCCGGCGGCGCGTTGCCACGTGAAGTACACATAGCCCGCCAACACAAGCGCGCCCACGGCGCACAGCACCTTGCCAGCGGGCGAACCAACAAAAAGACCAATGATGAGCGTAATGAAAACCACTGTCGCAACGATTCCCTGAATCCCGAGATGCTCGGGGAAAATTTTTTTCCAGGGGATATGGTTCATTGCGACGACGCCACCATCGGTCGGTTCTTGAAATGAGCGCAACGTAAAAAACCGAATAAAGATAGGGAAATGCGGAAGGAATAGCAACGGCAGAGGAACGAGCGCACCCGAACACGGAACGCAAGCCGTGCACAGAAATTCTTTTTATGGGGCTTCCGACGGGCTACATCGTCCCACCGGTGTCCCATGCCGCAACAATGACATTCTGCGTCGTGGAAAGCTCAGCGGCATCCCCCGCACACACCGCCGACGCCACACCCTTCACCTCCAAGCCAACGCAAAGCCACGCCGTCGCCTGTGAATCACCTCATAACAACCCCATGGGTGCGGCTTTGCCTTACTCACTAACGTTACGCAAGGCAAGCACAACGACTCTCAGCGAAAAAATCCTTGCACCCTTTTGCCAAGGGCATCCCTTCGGGACAGGGTTCACACCAAAAGGGTATTCCCAACACCGAGGGCGTTGCCCTCGGCTATTCACATTCGTCCCTTTCAGGGACAGCTCTATAGTGGAAGCATTGGGCATAACGACTGGACGAGTTCGAGAGTGCCGACGCCGAAGGCGTCAAATACGAATAGGTCGAGGCGAAGCCCCGACAAAGAATCGAAACGCAAATGTGAACCCTGAAAGGGTTCAATAACACCGTTGCGTAACATCACTTACTCACAATAACCCCGCGAGTCCGAAAGACCCTATCGCGTCAGCACCATCCGTTTCGTCTCAGCAAACTGCCCCGACTGTAGGCGATACATGTACACGCCGCTCGCCAGCCGACTCGCATCGAAGAATCGGAAATGAAATCCTGCCGACAGATTCTCGCTGAGCAGCGTTGCGACTTCCCTGCCGAGCACGTCAAACACTTTCAGCGTCGTGAAACCGGGCGCTGACAAGCGGAAATCAATCCTCGTCATCGGGTTGAAAGGATTCGGATAGTTCTGATCAAGCCCAAACGCAATCGGGTTTGGCAACCCACCGCCAACACTTGTCTCACCCGTACGATAATGGAAGCGGAAAGAATCAACGCTTGCCGTGGTGTTCCACTCATCTCGGACTGTCACACGCCACGTGTAAGTTTGCCCGCCCTGTAAACGCGCCATGTCCGAAAAGAGCGAGAGACTATCGTTTGCGCGCCAAGTGGAATCGAGCCCAGCACCCCACAAACGAACTTCGTACCAATGCGGATCTTTGTTCAAGTCTGCGGTTCTTCTCCAGCGGAATGTCAATGGCGAATTGGAGCGAATCGTGTCATTATTCACGGGCTGCAGCAACGTCACGGGAATACGCGCGGCAAGTTCAGAAAATCGGAAAATCCAAAGTCCCGTCGAGGGATCACCGATAATAATCTTTCCCGAGGGAAAATACGGATACGTTTCCCACGCAAGCGTGCTCGTTTGCGCCGTCCGATAACCGGCGGCCAACGTTGGCGCCGCCGGATTGGAGATATTAGCAATCTGCAGACCATACCCTCCGTACCATGCACAGTATGCATAATCACCACGCACATGAACGTTATGGACAGTGGATGCGGGATCAACCGTGAATGTGGCAGTTGTCGCAGTAGGGATGGTTGGAAGATTGCTGATATCCCAAATCTTCACATCATGACGCGTCGAGCCGATTTCGTCTGTCGTTAGCGCGTAGCGGCGGTCCTTGGTCACCCACGCGTTGTGTGTTCCCGATCCTGTGTATGCGATGCGTCCGATCGTTCGTACGTTTGCCTTATTGCGCGCATCGGCAATGATCAACCCACCGCCGCTGTTGATTGCAGAGAAATAGATCGTATCACGCAACACGTAGCTATCATGACAGTACTGCGGCTGGTACTCTCCCACGAACTGAGGTGCGATCGGGTTGTTCCGGAGATCAAAAATCAAAATGCCGCCCGGCGACCAACCGGCGCAGCCGTTGAGATACATGAAGCCGTCATGAATAGAGATCGTGTGCGATTGCCGCGTGTGCCGCGTGCCGCTGGTGTAGTTGAACGTCGTAACAAGCGATGCCGTATCGGGCAAACGCGAGAGGTCAATAATCTGCACGCCCGTTGCGCTCCCCGCTTCGGTCACCACATAGGCATAGTGCTGATACGTTTTCATCTCCCGCCACGTGCTATTCGGTCCAACGATATGCGTAATAATCCGCGGGCTGTTGTCAACGGTAATGTCAACGATCGTCGTTCCGCCGGACGTGCCACCCGATCCCGAACCGGTGATGCCCACCAGAGCGTATTCACGCCCGTTGGGCGCAGTGTAGCCCCAAAGCGCAGAGATGCCCGTACCGGGACGCGGGTGAAAATGCCGCAACGTATCGAGCCGAGGCGTTTGCGCAACCAATGTCGCCGACACCGACACCAATGCGACTGCGAGCAGAATGTGTTTCATGTTGTTCCCTTAATGATGGAGTACGTTAGCGAATAAGAATCATTTTCTTTGATTGCCTAAAAGTCCCAGCAACAAGTTTGTACAGATACACGCCACTCGGCAGATTCTCTGCGTTCAGGCGAACGGACTTCACGCCGGCAGTTTGCATTTCGTTGACGAGTTCTTTCACTTCCTCGCCAAGTGCATTGTACAGCTTCAGCGAGACCTGCGCGGTCGTGGGCAGTGCATATTCAATCGTCGTTGATGGATTGAAGGGGTTTGGATAGTTCTGGCTCAGGCGGAATTGCCGAGGAACATCCGATTCGTCCCCGACATCCGTCGCGCTTGAAGCATACACAATACGAAACGTGTCGCGGCTCGACACCTCCGTGTATTCATCTTTGATCCAGACATGCCATTGGTACACGCGACCGTTTTGCATACCTGCAATCGGGAAGATTGTCAACGATGTGTCACGCGTTGTAAGGGTTGTATCCACGGTATGCCCCCAGATGCGCAGTTCGTAGCGATGCGGGTCATCGGCTTGGCTTGCCGCCGCGCGCCAGCGAAACGTTTTGGCGATGCCAGCCCGCATCGTATCATTGTTCGCCGGTGCAAGCAGCGGCGAGCGGATGCGCGGCGCGAGTCCATTGAAATTGCAGAGATACAAGCCTGTCTGCATATCCGAGCCAATCCACCGCCCCGAGGGATAGTATGGATAGACAGCCCAACAGCCGGCATAGCCGCCGCTCGGGCCGGGATACGTGTCGTAGCGCCCCACCTCAACCGGCGCTGCAGGATTACGCACATCAACGACACGCATGCCCGCCGTGTAGTGCGAGATGTACGCGTAATGCCCGCGCCCGTGCACGTTGTGAATGATGTCCGCAGGCGACGCCTGGTATTGCGCCAGCGGTGTGTACGGCGGGCCGCCACCCAAGTTTTGCATGTCCCATATCTTCAAATTGTTCACCGAGCCGATTTCATCCGTCGTCAATGCATAGCGGCCATTGATCGTTGCCCAACAATGGTGCGTCCCGCTGCCATTGTACGAAATTCGTCTCATCAGCACGGGCGCCGTTTTGCTGCGCACGTCAACGACATGCAGACCGGAGTTCGTCCCGCTGTAGATGGCTGCGCCGTATAACGTGTCATTGCGAACATACGAGTCGTGAATGTACACCGTCGAATACTCACCAACGAATTGCGGGTTCGTCGGATCGCTGCGCAAATCAAAAATGACGACACCACCTGGCGACCAGCCTGCAGATCCGTTCAAGTACAAATGGCCGTCTGCAAGCGTTACTGTGTGAGAGCGTAGTGTATTGCGTGTTCCGGTGACAAAATTGAACTCACGTACAAGCATTCCCGTCGTGTCAGGGAGCCGAGCGAGGTTCACAATTTGCACGCCGCGCCCACCTTCCGAGACGATGTACAAGTAATTCTTGTAGGTCTTCATCTCGCGGTAGCAATACGTCGCCGGCGGTCCTGCAACAAATCCAATCTCCCGAATCGGCGACACATTCAAATCAATGATGGAGGTTCCGGTGTACGTTCCAATGAACGCGTACTCGCGACCGTCGGGCGACACCCATCCCCAGCAGGCAGAGAATTTCGTGTTCTGCCCGGAAATCCCGTGTGCACGATTGAGTGTGTCGAGCAACTGCACGCCGTTTGTCTGCGCCTGCAAACGATGCAGCGCCGCAGATCCAAACAGCAAGGCGAGGACAATCAAGTTTTGGATCATATTCTTTCTTTTTTGTAGTGTGCGAAACGCTATTTCATGACGACCATTTTCTTCACATCCGAGAATGAACCGGCGCTCAGGCGATAATAGTACACGCCGCTGGCAAGATTCGTCGCATGGAACTGTACGCGGTACGTACCCGGCTTCGACTGCTCATTGACCAACGTTGAGACTTCTCTCCCCAAGACATCAAACACCTTGAGCACCACATGACTGCTCTGTTCAATGTGATAGCGGATTTCCGTGGACGGATTGAACGGATTCGGGTAATTCTGTTCGAGCGTGAAGCGCTCCGGTATCGCTCCGCTAATCTCTTCAACGCTTACGCGGATCGAATCGTTGCCGCCGAATTGATAGTAGCGCGCTGCAAACTCTTGGAGATACTGATTGGTGATGTTGCCGTCGCGAATGATGAGCGTGTTTTCGTTGTTTGCGTTTTCCGCCGAGCTCGACCAATTATGCGAGCCGGTGATCGTAACCGAATTCCAGTACGGATACTCCGCGTCAATGATGGCATACTTATGATGGAGCAGACCGGGTCCGGTCTTCAGCCGAACGTCCATACCGTTGGCAACGAGGTAGGCATATTGCGATCCTGCGTCGGTGTTGTTATCGAGGTCGCCGCGCACGCGCCGCCCCGCGTTCCTTCTGCCGATGAGCGCATTGGCAATATCGGTCCGTGTCAAGGTTAGCAATTGAAAACCGACGGATTGCTCCGCTCGATTGAGCTCGGCAACGATCTTTCCGTTCGTCCCATCGCTCGGACTGAAGTAGCATTCCATCCGTCTGCCGCCGATGATGAAGCGGTGCGGAGTGTTGTCAATCTTGCGAGCGCCGAACCGCGAGTTCGAAGCGACGGGAACGTCCGTATCGCTCCCCCACATCTCGTTGAATTCCATCGTAAAAGCATTCGCCAGCGCAGCATCCTGAACCTCGATGGCGTTTTGGTAGTCATCATTCGTTCCGGGATCGGTCGGGTTCCACGATCCCGTCCAGACCCACGTGCTTTCCGGCGCGCCGCCGCGTCCATCAATCACGAAGAATTTATTATGCATCAACCCAAGACCGTTATTGATCGGATCGAAGCGATCCGAAATGAGGAGAATGCCGTTCCCGAAAATGAAATTGAAGGCGTTGGAGTTCCGATTGTCCTCCTCGCAAATCACGCGCACCTTGATGCCGCGATTCTTCGCCGCAACCAGTGCATTCGCGATCGTGGTCCCAACGCTGCCGCTCAAGCTGTACAGGCAGACATCAATCGAACGACGGGCGTTGTTGATACGAGTAACGATGCGCTGCACGAGGTTTTGATTCCCGTTCGCCGGTTGAAACCAGGCAAGGTTCGTTGCGACACTTTTGTTGAAGTAGGCATTGACTGCACCCGTTGATTGCGGAGGAGAACTCGTGCTCACAACGATCGTGTTGGCATAGCTCGTCTCGGCGTCGGCGATGGAGAATGCTCGCACGTAATAGAGCGTTGCCGGAGTCAGCCCGGTAAGCTGGACAGTCTGGGTTGTGCGAACTGTGTCGTTGGTGACAATGCCTAACTCCAGAGCGGGCGTCCGCCCGTACCGAGCGCGTGCCCTGCTTGGATTGAGCGTTGTCCAACTGATCGTGAGGGCAGTGGCTTGAATGTCGGACTCAATCGGGGTGCTGGTAATGATCGGTCCACTGGTCAGCAGGTCGGCAGAGGTTCGCGGCATGAGCTGATATCCGCCGATAAAAGGAGGCGAAGGCTTAAACTGACTGACGACGCCGATAACGCTGAATGTCCCTTGTGGTGCAGGTGCGTTGAAGAAATTCACATTGTTATCTGCGCGGATATCCACAAAGCCGGATGCGTCCACCAAACGGTAGTTGCACCCCGCAGAGCTGCCACACTGATTCCACGTCGCGGGAGGATTGCCAGAGAGTGTGTCAACGAGGTGCGCGATGTTCACCCGTACAAGCAACCCTTCGAACTGCTCGATGCCGCCTTGACCATCGTTGAACAACTGCGCGCATGTTGCAGGTGTGGGAATCACTGTATGACCCCGACTGACAATAGCATGCAGGACAGGATTGGTCAGTTCGCTCAACCCGTTGAACGGGCTGACGATACCGCTGAGTTTCACCTCATCGCCGATACTTACCACGGATGAAACTGCAGACCCAAAAATGGCAATGCCTCCGGAGTGATCTTGCACGAAGGACGGACCTCCAAACTCATTCGCTACGGTGACAATCCCTTCGATAGTGACAAGCTGACCCACTCGCGTAGGAACGCCGTTGGCATCGTTCGTCTTCACATCTGCGATGGGAACAGGCGCCCCAAACACTACCATGCGCGGGATCGGAATTACATCCGCAAAAGCGGTTTGCTTCGATTGCACCTTGAACGGATACATCGCAGTGCTATCAGGCGAACGGATGTTGGCAATAGTAACAACGGTCGAGTCGGCGCTGAAGATGATATTCGAAAACGCGATCGTATCACCGACAACCGAATCGGCGGCAACCATGTTGGTAAAGGAAACGTCTGCGCGGCTGCGCGACCAGACAAAGGCGCTCGGCATGATGATGCGAAGGGCATTGATCGAGAATTGGGTGTTGCGGCGATAGATCACTTGAATCGAACCCAGCACGCCACCGTTCAAGGTATCGGGAACGACACGCGCGCTGCCTGTTCCGTCGCCTTGTCCCTGGCCCCGCAACCGCATGATCCACGCCGCGTTTATCGTCGTGTTCCCCTCACCCCGCGAGATTGTCGCATTATTCAATGTCCAGTTAGCTGTACTCGTGAGTTGTGTAAGAGAGTCTCCATTGAACGAAATGGCGGTATTGCTCGTCGAAGACCCCGTGAAGTGAACTTTTGGGGCAGGCAAACTCGCCGCGTTGCTGGCTCCCCACGACACGCCGTACACGTGAGCACCGGCTGAAGTACGAAGCTGGATGGCGTCGCTCCCTCCCGCAAATGAAAAGACGTTGCCGGTGAAGTAGAGTCCATTATTCGATTTGATCACCAACAGATGATCTGAAGGATCGGTATCCTCCGAAAACGTATTTTCCGGTCGGGCAACGACAATGACGGTTCCTCGCCTCAGGTTCGACCAGAGGGCGTTTGTTGTAAAGACCAATGGCGTTTGTGCTACGCCGCCGCTGCTAAAATCCCTGATGTCCCATCCACGGAGATCGAGATTCTCTTGCACGACGAGCAATTCGCTCCACTCCTCATTTGCGCTCGAATTGTAAAGTTCGTTGATAATGATTTGCTGCGCAGCAGATGAGGTCCACAGGAAGCAGGTCGCAAGAATGAAAAATGCATGAGGGAGGAGAGATGCCGGTTGTCGTAGAGTGTATGCTGTAGTCATAACCTCCCCTGAGGAAATGGGAAAGCGGCATTCGCCGCGTGCGACAATGAAACTGCACAATACCGGGAATCCCAGTCAAAGATAATTACACACACTGCTAAAGAACGGAATTAAATGGTGGAACGTGAACGGGGGCAAGAATAAGATAGAGAAAACCTTGAGGAGTATCAATAGCCGAGTGCGACACCTTCTTCGCGCGGGTCGGGTCCACCGAGAATAAGCCCGCGCGCGTGATCGAACATCATCCCTTGCACGCGCGCATTGTGGTGCGAGGTATGCTCTAAGGTATATCCAATCTTGTGAAGATTCTGAATGACGTCGTGAGAAATGCTGTGCGACTCGTAGAAAATCTTATCGGGCAGCCACTGGTAATGGATGCGGGGCGCCTCGACTGCGTCTTGAATGTTCATCTTAAAGTCAATCACGTTCAGAATCACCGTTGCAACAGCTGTTGAGATGCGGCTACCGCCGCGCCCACCAACAGTGAGAAAAGGCTTCCCATCTTTGACGACGATGGTGGGCGTCATCGAGCTGAGCATGCGCTTGTTCGACACGATTGCATTCGCATCGCCGCCCAGCAAGCCGTACATGTTCGGCACGCCGGGCTTGATCACGAAATCATCCATCTCGTTGTTGAGGAAAAATCCTGCGCCCTCCACGACAACTTTGCCGCCGTACAAACCATTGAGGGTCGTGGTCACCGCAACAACGTTACCGAATTTGTCCGCAACACAAAAGTGGGTTGTCTCGTGACGCTTTCCCGATTCCTCGATCTCAGCGGGGACGCCGGCGCGAATCAACGCGCTTGCAACAGCTTTCGTGGAATCAATCCCGCCGCCGCGCACCCACGCGTAGTTCTTCGACGTGAGCCACTGGGTCGGCACGTTGACAAAATCCGGATCGCCCAAATACTCTGCGCGGTCTGCATACGCACGCTGGGCGGCGGCGGCAAACAAATGAATAGCTTGTGAGGAGTTGTGGCCTTTCCGCTGCATGTCGTACGGCTCGAGCATGTTGAGTATCTGCAGCAGCACCACGCCGCCCGCCGATGGCGGCGATGCCGTAATAATGTCGTAGCCGCGGTATGTTCCAAACAGCGGCGAGCGCTCGACCACGTTGTAGTTTTCCAAATCTGCTTTGGTGATGATGCCGCCCGACCGCCGCATCTCGGCAACGATCTTTTCTGCAACATCCCCTTTGTAGAATCCGTCGCGACCGTGCGCGCTGATTGCTCTCAGCGTTCGAGCAAGATCACGCTGACGAAACATTTCTCCTTCGACAAACGCGTTTTCCTTTTTTGTAAACGTCTTCATTGTCGAGGCGAATCCCGAAAAGTCTCCAGCGTGCTCATTGAAACTCTCCACCATGCGTTGGGAAAGAGGAAAGCCATTGTGCGCAATCTCGATTGCAGGCGCGATCACTTGGCTCCGTCTCATGGTGCCATACTTTTCCAGCGCAAAGAGAAGTCCTGCGACACTGCCCGGTACTCCCGCCGCGAGCGGACCGTACTCACTCCGATTAGGAATGACACCGCCGGCCGAATCGAGGTACATGGTACGTGTCGCACGCGCAGGTGCTTTTTCGCGAAAATCTATCATCGTGGACTTGCCGTCGGCGAAGCGGATCAGCATGAAGCCGCCGCCGCCGATATTGCCGGCTTCGGGAAATGTTACAGCAAGGGTGAAGCCGACTGCGACCGCAGCGTCAATGGCGTTGCCGCCGCGCTTGAGCATCTCAATGCCTGCACGCGCCGCAAGCGACTCGGCACACACAACCATACCGTGCTTTGCCTTTACGGGTTTGCGCCACGAAGCGACCAGCGTTGCCGAAACAAGCGAGAGCGTCGCAACAAGGATGAAGGTTTTTGTGTAAGCCCTTTGAGCATTCATATCAGAGAATCCATCGAAACCATGAACCGCAGAGTTCGCCGAGAGGGCAGAGAATTCTTTGGCAGTCACCAAAATTTTCTCATGCAACCTTTGCCTTCTCTGCGGTTATGTTCATCCGCTTTCGGTATTCAAAAGGTTCAGAAGGGTAAATCGTCGTCTTTGCCCATTGGTGGCGGCGGTTCCACGTCGGCAGTGACTGACGGTGCGCCCCCAGAGTCCGAGCCGGCATTGGTTCTCGCTCCACCGCCGCCGAGCATGATCATATCGTCCGCGACAATTTCAGTAATGTATCTCTTCTGGCCGGTATTCTTGTCGTCGTAGGAGCGGGTTTGGATTCTCCCTTCGATGTACACCTTCTGTCCCTTCTTGAGCCACTCGCCACAGACTTCCGCCAGCTTCTGCCACGCAACTATGTTGTGCCAATCGGTTCGCTCCTGCATGTTGCCGTCCTGATCCTTCCAGGAACTGGACGTCGCAAGACTGAACGACGCAAACGCCTTGCCGGTACTGGTGTAGCGCAACTCGGGATCTTTTCCCAAGTTTCCAATGAGCATTGCGCGGTTGAGACTTTTTGCAGACATGATGAACCTCCTCGATAAGTTGAAACAGTAGTGAATTACCCCCTTAACGCGGATCTGGCGCTTGGATAATTCCCCTGTCGGTAAGCAAATACAGTGCGCCACGGCTGAGCGCGAACGCGTGAACTTTTCTCTCCTGAAGCAATGAGTCGAGGGCAACGGTTTTTTGTAAACGATCGCCCTTGTCGAACACGAAGAGCCTCTGGCTGTTGAAGACGCCCAAGCCGTTCTCGTCAGCATAGAGCAACGGCTTGCCGTCAAACATTTCTCCAGCAAACTCACGAATGAAATTGCCGAAGTTGTCGAACTCGACGATGCGGGTACCGTCCTGAACATACACGTTGTCGTTCGGTCCAACTTCGATTTGTTCGGGCCGCTTCAATCGCCCCTTACCCGCATCGAACCCGCCGAATGTTTTTTCGATCTTACTGAAGCCAACCACTTTGAGAATGCGAGAGTTCTCGCCGTCGCAAATGAACAGATCGCCTAACCGGGATATAGCGACATCGGTTGGATAGCCGAACCGTTCATCGGGAGTCGTTCGCTCGCGGGTTGAGAATGAAGAAATGAATGCGAGCTTGCGGTCGAATCGCTGAATGCGATGATTGCCGTAGTCCGCGATGAAAATGTCAATCCCGTTGCGCGCCCAAACGCCGAGCGGACGGTCGAATTGGTTGTTGTCCCATCCTGCGCCGCCGATGCTGGCGAGAACAGCGCGATCATTGGAAAGGAGTTGAACCACGTTCTTGATTTCGTCCACGAGCACGATTGCGCCATTGATATCAACATCGAAGGCTGAGCCGCGCAACAACGCACTTGACTGGTCACGCACCGCTTGGTTTGCACCGCATGAAAGACAGAGTAGGACATTGAGCAGCACGAACATTGAGCGTATGTTCACTTGGGGACCTCGGGCGAGCAAAACTTGGAATAAAAGAAATCAATGACGTGAAGAAATGCAAGTGGGGCGAGAAGAAAAGTGTGCAAAGAGAAAAGGCGCGGGGATGTTGCCGCGCCTTTCCAACTAAACCAGCAAATACTCATTTCATGAGAATAAACTTCCTCGATTCAGAGAAACTTCCCGCTCGCATCGTGTACACGTACACACCGCTGGGGAGGTGTGCTCCATCGAATGTCACTTGATACTCACCCGGTGCCAGGTGCTCATCCAATAATGTTGCAACTTCTTGCCCGAGCGTGTTGTACACTTTGATGCTCACAGGACCAGAGCGCGCCACCGTGTAGTCAATCTTCGTTGCGGGATTGAACGGGTTAGGGTAGTTTTGTCTCAACGCGTATGAAGTCGTTACCCCGGGCGCGATCTGTTGCACCGATGTTACCACGATGGGGCTAACCCGCAAGAACATTTGAGAGGAACGGACTGTATCAGCCGTCCCAGGGAAGGCATACAGTCCGCTTCGGTTCTTTTGCCCCCAAACCATATTGAATTGGCCAGCAGCATTCCACTTTGAGACGCTTGGGTATCGCTCGTCAATCGTTCGGGTGTTAGTAATTCTCTGTGGGCCGCCCCATGTCATGCCGCCATTTGTGGAGGCGACGTACCAGAGATCACTATAGTGATAACCTCTGCTGTCGGTATCCGCTTGGAAGGCTTGGTAAGCAATCACAATCGTCGGATTTGTAGTTCCAGAGAGTCCAATGGATGGCCAGCCGAGATTTAATGCATGGAATCGTTGGTTGATTGGATCGAAGAAGTACTTCGTTGAATCATACGGCACTGCGACCTTAAAACCAGTTGCCTGACTCCAAAACACAATATTGACATCGTTCCTGTCGGCAGCTGTCGCGTACTCTGTAAAGGCAAACAATGGCGTATTCCCGTTGTAGACAAAATCGGAATGCACATATGCGTTGAATGTGTCAACCCGCGTTCCAGAGGTGACGATTCGAAACGGAAAGATGTTCGTTGCTGCTCCCCAGGTTACTCCATTGTCCGTAGACTCATAAAACCAATTGCCCAGAAAAGAAGTGCCATTTGAAGTGTTCGCAAGGACACCTACGCGGCCGGTCCCATTTGCGTGCACGGGGTACCGCCCACCATTGGTGACATTCACAGTCGGAACACCGCCGGGTGTGATATCAGCCCATGCGGACCACGTAACAAAATCCGCTGTGCGTGTACGATGAAAACTCGCCGCAGTGGAGCGCGACGCGCTAACGATGACGGAACCATCTGATGCGCCCGCAATGTATGGCCAGATTGGTTCATCCGTTCCGCCTTGAATAAGCGGCGGCGAGTTCAACTCCGAGAACGCGCCCGAGCCTTCCGGCGAATCCACGTAGACAAGAACCCGAAGCCCTCCGCCCGGATCGTTATGGTTCGCAATGGCAGGCAAACCTGCGTTCGGCCCGCGCAGCAAGTCGATCGTCGGAAACCCTGCGCGACGCGACGGCACTTGCACGTTGCTGAAGTTGTTCCACGTCGTTCCGCCGTTACTACTGAACGCATACACTACGCGGCGTGAGGCGTTCAACCCTGCCGCCGTCGAATCGGTTGCGATCATATACGTCACGTGAATGTTGCCGTTTGCCGGGTTCACGCGAATGTGCTGGACCGCGCCGCCATTGGATTGGTAGTCATAGAAGCCGGTCAGCGTGGTCGGCGACCCGACGTCAGTGACTATGTCGCGCCAGTTGGGTTCTGTTGCACGTGCCACAGGTGCGTGCGGATCGTAGGGCTGATTATCACGGAACGGCTCCTCGTACGCTCCCTTCTTTTTGTTTCCTCCCGCAAAGGAAACCGACAGTGCAATCAGGCTCACCGTCGCAAGCCAGAGTAGCTTTTGGATCATACTGCACCTCCTTTTGTTTTGATTGATGGGATGAGTTGCTGCGGATGGTCGTCATAATGTAATGGCATTGACGATTCAATGCAAGCCCTGTGTCATTC
>CAYUFU010000009.1:10435-23378 GCA_964444145.1 uncultured Chitinophagales bacterium | reverse complement strand
TCACTTCATAAGCGTCATCTTACGGCTCAACATGAAATCGCTCCCCTGAATTCTGTAGAAAAAGATTCCGCTCGCCAGCGCATCGGCGTTGAATTCAATTTGCTTGCTCCCTTCTTGCTCTCCGCGAACAAGCGTTGCAACTTCGCGCCCTAACATATCGAAGACCCGGAGCGTTGCGAATTGACGTTTGCCAGGCACCATGTGATATCTAATGATTGTCTTCGAATTGAATGGGTTGGGGTAGTTTTGTTCGAGGGTCGGCTGTGTCGGTGCGATGGCAGAAGTTCCAACGACAGTCGTCACAAGAGTTGAACGAAATACTCTTCCCGACGCAGTTCCTACAAACAGAAAGCCGTTGGGAACAACTACAAGCGAGCGAACATCTACGTCACTCAACCCGGAATTGCGAGGTAGCCACGTTGCACCGCTGTTCGTCGAGCAGAACACTCCGCCGCGGGTGGCAGCCCAGACATCACCGCTCGAGGTGACCGACAGCGCCTCAAGAACGAGATTCGTCAAGCCGGTATTGATCGCATGCCAAGTGTTTCCGGCATTCGTCGTTCTGAATACGCCCGAGCCCGCAGCGCCGGCATATGCCAGTTGCGCGCGAGCACCTGCAAGCGATCGAATGTCTCCATCGTTGGAGAACGAAATCGCCCAAGTACTCCCTGCGTCCGTTGAGCGATAGACACCCGCAAAGCCCGTCCCGGCAAAGAGAGTATCGGGCGAGGAAAACGAAAACGAGCGGACGAACGGGTCAGCCATGCCGCTGTTGAGTTGCATCCAACTCACGCCGCCATCTGAAGAGCGAAACACACCACCGCCGGAAGTGCCTGCGAGAAGAATAGTTCTTCCATTCGCCGCTAACGCGCGAATTGTCCACTGCGAGGGCAGAGGAGTTGCCATCCACGAGGCACCACAGTCGGTAGAACGAAACACGCCGCCACCTTGCGTTCCCACAAATACATTGCCCGTTGAATCAGCGGCAAGCGAGCGAACGTACGGAACCGTCAACCCGCTGTTCACGCGAGTCCATATGCCGCCGTTATTTGACGAGAAATACACTCCACCGATGTCAGTCCCCAGAAAAATTCGTCCATGATTGTCAGCAATGATGACGTGGATTGGCCCCGCCGAGAAACTACCAACTTCTTGCCAAACAGTTTGTGCCGATGCCATGCTATAGGCGAGAGCGGCAATACTCAACGCAACGCGTCTCATGTGCTTCGACTCTCCAAAAAAGAGAAAGCGTGGACGCGAACGCCCACGCTTTCCAAAAGTAAGAACACTCGAGTTACTTCGTCAGGATCATCTTTCGTGTCTCGATGAAGTTACCCGCTTTGAGCCTGTAATAGTACACGCCGCTGGCAAGTTGTGAAGCGTCGAAGCTATGCTCGTAGTTTCCTGCCTCGCGATACCCTTCAACTAAGGTCGCCACTTCTTGTCCGGCAGTGTTGAATACCTTCAGTGCCACGTTCGAAGCGGTCGGCAAGCTAAACCTAATGTTCGTGCTTGGGTTGAACGGATTAGGATAGTTCTGCTGCAACTTGAACGTAATCGGCAACTCAGTCCCCACACGCACATCGGTGAGGGTAACGCGTTGGAACATTTGCCGCGAGCGGGAAACAGGCGCTCCATCATTGAAGGCATGTGCACCGGGCACTGGGTCTTCCTGCCATACGATATTTGCAAACCCAGATGGATTCCATTTGGAAACATGGGGATAGCGATCATCAAGGGTTGGGGAAACCGTGAGGTTCACAGGTGTCGACCAGGTGTTGCCATTGTCCGCCGATTGTGACCAATAGATCTCTCCATAATTCCATCCCTGTGCGGAGGTGTCTGCACGGAATCCCATGAACACGACAACGATCCGTGTTCCGGACATGCCGATGGACGGATATCCGATCGAACCCAAGTGATTCACCTGAGCTCGATTGAGAGTGCCCGGGAGAACATTCGGGGTTGTGGATTTTCGTGCTACGACTCGGTAGCCCGTTGCTTGGCTCCAGAAGACGATTTGTGCGCCATCGGTTGGCTCATTCGCGCCGATGTTTAGTTCACCAATCACGTGAAGAGCATTATTGCCATTGTACACCACGTCGTTATCCACCCATGCTTGGAACGTGTCCGCACCGACAATGCGTGTCGAGTCATGGATGCGCGTTGCAGAGGCAGGCCATGTTTGTCCGCTATTGGTAGATTCGAGCCACTCGATGCCGCCATCAACGTAGTTCATCGCAATGCCGACGCGTCCAGTGGTGTTCGCCGCGATGGGATACCTGCCGCCAGCATCACCATTGTTCGGCGGTGGCCATGCACGCCATGCCTCCCATGCGGTAAAGTCGGTCGTTCGGGTGATGTGGGCAGTACCACCAGCGGAACGAGACGCGACAAAGACTACTCCCCCATTTGAAGTGCCGGCCGTATAGGGCCAAATCGGTTCGTCACCACCTAGTGGGGTAACCGGATTCAACTCAGAGAACGCGCCGCTGCCAGGGGGAGAATCAACATAGTTCAGGGATACCAAGCCGGTTCCCGGATCGTTGTGATTGGCAAGAACCGGTGAGCCGGCGTTTGCTCCCTGCAAGAGATCCAGCGAGGGAAATCCGGCCCGACGCGCTGGCACACGCAAGTTGCCGAAGGTATTCCACGTTGAACCATTGTTGGTGCTGTAGGCATACCCAACACGGCGGCTCGCGCTCGTACTTGCAGAGTCATCGGCAAGCATATATGTTACGTGGATTGCACCGTTCGCCGGGTTCGTCCGGATGTACTGTGCTGAACCACCATTGCTTTGATAGTCATAGAAGCCCGACAATCCCGTGGGTGTACCAATCACCGGATTGGTTGGGGGCTCTACGATGGGCAACACGAGCGGACCCGACTGTGCGTTCTGCCCAGTGAAATTCACCGGCTTGACCCGGCCGGGGATTTTCTTCACGCCGCCGGCAGCGACGCATGCAACCAGAGCACAAACAGCGACAAGAGTAGAAACTCTTTTCGTCATGATAGCTCTCCTTATGTTTATGAATGAAGTTGTGGATTAGGGGTTAGAAGTTTAACAGTTAGTTCTCTAAAATCCAAGTTTGAGCGTGAAAATATGGTTATCGCTCGGAAACTCTTTGACCGAACGGAAGGCATAATCAAAACATACCTGGAAGCCACCTTCCAGTTGGTAGTCAAAGCCTGCTCCGAAGTTCATCCCGTAGATCGCTCGGTCGCTATTCTTGAGAGCACCCTCATATCCTGCACGGAAGAAAATCGTATTGAACAATTGGTACTCAGCACCCACCATCCCCTGGTCCTCAAGGGAGTTGTTATTTCGGAACGTTGCGCCAAGCATCAAGGAATTCATTTCATTGAATCGCGTCTCATAGGCAACACTCAATTCAAAATAACTCGGCATCTGGAACGGTTCCGTATCGGGACTGTACACCGCATCAGGTGATCCGTTAGCGGAACCCGGGATGCCTGTACGCGTGAGGAGGTCGGTGCCGGTGTACTTCATGTTCGATCCAATGTTCTTGATCGTTACGCCGAGGGAGAGATCGCTTTGGAATTTGTATTGCACCCCGAAGTCAATACCGACGCCCGTCGCGCTTGTGCTCAAGATGCTCTCGTTGACGAGTTTGACAGTCGCACCGGCAGAGACACGATCTGTAATCGGGCGTGCAAAGCTGAATCCTAACGTGTAGAATCCCGGGGAGAACGTCGAGCCGGTTCCATCTGGACTTTCGAATGTCGTTACAGGGATTTCCCCAAAATGGAGAGACTTGTAACTCAACCCGAACGTTCCGAGACCTTCGAACGACACACTCCCAGCGAAATACGAGAGATTGATATCAGCGAGGTAGTTCATGTAGCTGAACATTGCCTCTGCGCCTCTCCCAAAGGCAAGACCTGCGGGATTGTAGTAAATCGCCTCCACACCTCGTGCAGAGGCGAGAAACGCACCTGCACTTCCAATGCTGCGTGCACCAACTGGAATGAGCAATTGGTCTGCACCCGTTGTTCCCTTCCGCGACTCATCTCCTGCAAACGCGATATATGCAAACGACACGAGAACACCAACCAATAACGTTTTCATACCTAATCTCCTTTCTTCTGCAGTTAGAAACGTTGAATCTGTTTCTGCGGCATCATCACAGCGAGTTTTAGCACCCGCTCGCCGACACCAGGCGCCGTTACGATAGCAAGATAGACTCCCGAAGCGACGCGCAGACCTGCTTCGTTCTGGAGGTTCCATTGCATGAACGGTGAGGCGTTATTCTTTGACAGCGTTCGCAACAGCACTCCCGAGAGCGAGTAGATGCGAATGGTCACCTCTTCGGGGAGATTGGAGAATGTTACGTACGGATCATCTGGGTTTGTTCCCGTAAAGCTCCCGCCGGGGTTATAGCCAAACAACGGATTCGGAAACACGTTGACTCGGTCAAATGCCGCCTTCTTCGCAGAAGCGTCGAGCTTGCCACCGCCTACTGAGGATTGATACGTGTATGTGTCTGCGCTCGTGAAGGGATAGGTAATCGGTATCGTCAACACTTCTCCATTCGCCCACCTCAACGTGTCTGGTCCAACAATGCGCCGCTGCAAAGGAACAACATAGAGAGCACCCAGCAGCGGATCGGCGGCGCGTGCGCTGTCTTCAGCCGAGAGTGTAATATTGGTCCACGCATCAGGCTTTGTCCATCCTGTCAGTACGTTTGCAAAACGTCGCACCCCGTTGAAGTTTCCTCCGGTGTACACCAGAGAGGTATCCGGGGAATACGGAGTGTCGAAAACGATGATCCACTCTCTGCTCCCGGTTGCATCACTGGAATCGAGATTTGCCGTCGGATCCCAAATGCCGTCCGGAACCCGCGGGACGCGGTTCTCCATAAAACCGCAGTTCATTTGTCGTTCTTCTCCTCGGCGCGCATCTTTGATCCAAACCTGGAATGGAACGTCAACATATCCTCTCTTGAAGTTTGGAGGAATCGGGCGTCCCCCCGTCGTGTCCGCACGGCGAAGTTCCATTCCTCCAGCATACTCATACACCCCTTGAGTGGGATTCTGACTCCCCAACGTACTGAACGTGTTCACATAGCGATATGCCTTCTGTGTTGGACCGAACCGAATCTCAATCTGACGCATCTTTTCGACAATGGTCAAGTTGCTTTGGCGGGACCTCAGGAACTCTGGACCATTCGGATCTCCAGGCAGGTCTTTCCCAGGATAATAGACGGAGGGACGAAGTGTGTACCACTTAGTTGCGTTTGTGTATGTGGGAGTGAGAATAGCGGGCTGAACTTGAACCGGCCTAAACCGCAAACCGTCCACAAGCCGCACCGCATAATCCAGTGAATCGGGATAGACCCGTTGTGAGTCCAGCTTCACCGTGTTCGTGCCAAGATCCTTCACTCTCCAAAACAACGAGTATTTGGTTTGAGTCGCGTCCCTGAAGAACGAGAGTTGGTATTTGTTGCCGCTCACCTGTTCGCGAAACACCTCATTAACATACACCTTGCCTGCCGCAACACCCGAAGACTGCGTCGCCTGCTCTTCGAACCGGAAGGGCGCGTTGAGATCACTTCCCGTCACGATACCTGCTGCTCCATTGATCACAGTCGGTTGATTGGCGGTGAATTGAGAAAACGAAGCCGCGGAGACATAATAGTCACGACTTCCACTGCGAACAGGGAGAAGACTGAGATGATCAACGGCGTAGCCTGTAATCGCGATAAAATACGGGCGACCCTTGAGGAGAGCTTTCCCCGTAAACGGATCCGTTGTAATGACGAGCCGAATGCGACCTGTCGAGCTATTCGCATAGGTTGCGGAGTCTATCTGAATGCCTTTTTGAAATCTTAAATTCCTCTGACCGTCCGCACTTTCGATGAGAATATTGTCCACAATATCAGCTTTGTCGTAGCGCGCGATCACTTTGGCGTTTTCCTTTCCACCTTCTGTCGCAGCAGTCGAACCCGGTTTGTTGTACATCGTTACTTCGAAACCTTGGAAACGCATATCCCAGGCTGACGTCACATGGCGGAAACGCATCTGTTCATACGTGTCCCAGATGACCTCGATCGAGTTTTCTGTTGTTCGGACTCGCGCTGTAACCGGAGGTGGGGGTGGAGCCGCCTCAAAGTTACGGTCATAGATGAATTGGGCTTTGTCCGAGAATTGTTTTGCCAATGCGACGCTGTTTCTCGCATCAGTGCCACGCCCAACGATGTACGCAACAACAATATCGACCGGCTGACCTTCAATCAATGTGAACGGTCCTGTGTTTTGCATCTGTCGAACATCACTGGGATTTGTGTAAAGCCATCCAGTATTGGCCACCGGGTCGCCATGGTACCAGAAGTTCCAGAGGGATTCCGGAACCGCGGGGCCACGAACGGTTCCAAACGGATCATTGGCAGGATTGAGAACTCCGCCCAACCGCAAACGGCCGAGCATATAGTTTCGAGCCTCTATTGCGAAGGCGGGATCACCACGATCCGGATTACTTTGGATATAATTCACGAACGATGAGAGGCCGAGGTTCTTTGCGCCGGGATACGTCTGTGGATGACTCACTGTATCAAGATTGAAATGCTGACCACGAATATTCCTCGCCGTTGTCAATGGCGTGTCGCCCGCATCGTACCTCCCGTTGTTATTGTTGTCCAGAAATGTCACGCCGGGGATGTAGACAATGGGACCTTGGAAGAAGTCGATCAGAAAACATGGCGGAGTGGAACCAAAGGAATTATCGTCTCCATCATTATAAGTGAAACCTGCATTTCGGCCAATGTCACTTCCGACAAGGTCGTCCTCGAAATCGCCTAGGTCAGAGTCAGCCCATACGCCAAAATACACTGAGTCGTATCTCGAGGCAACCGTTCCTGAGTTGATAATCCGGTATCGCAGAAAGACCATGTTTCCAAGCGGTCCTGCAGAACGAAAACCAAAAACCGTCTGCTGAATATCTATCCCTCGTGCAGCCTGATCCGTCCACCGGCGCTGGGATTGAGGCGTCTTGTCCGTATAGATACACCAAGCCGTTTGGTCACCCAAAAGGTCGGGGCGATCTTCATTGGGGTCCCAAATCTTGTTGCCATTCAAGTCAACGGGGTCGTAGAGACCATTTCGGTTGCCGTCATAGTAGTCTGCACCCAGCGCAACGGCACCGCTCCAGTCTTGCCAATCTTGTCCGAAGGGAGGATTCGCTCCATCAATGACGTAGATCTGTGCATCGTCACTTGCAGCCGCACGTGCACGGCCGGGTTGAAAATCTTGGATGCGCGAAGCGCTCGCCACGGCATTTGCCCACAACGAACCATTGGGATTCTTGCCGCTCAGAAAGAATCCGCCTGAGAAGAGAAAATTGATGCCGTCAATCCGGCCCTCGCTGCTTCCACCAATGCTTACATCGCCCATGACGCCGGAGCTGTTCATCGGCATGTTGATGTTGTTGATGAAGAAGCGGAACGCATCGCCGGCTTTCTTGCCGAGACCAGGGGTTGATCGTGGCGTGTATGTGGAAGAGCCATTGCCGCTCCCTCTGAAACCCGTTGTGAGAATAAGAACTGCACTCAGCACGAACGGGATAAAGAACCTTTTGATCAATCGTGAGTTCATAGTATCCTCTCATGTCTTTAACTAATATCCACTTCCAAACCCGACCTTGATCCCCAATCGTATTTGTTGTGGAATCCCAAAGTTCGACGGGTCGCGCTCAAGCGCTTTGTAATCCGATTCATAGTTCGGGTTACCATTTTGGATTTGATCTTGGACAATCCGCCGACCCTGATCGGTCAGCAAAAAACCAGTGGTGTATGGATCGCCTGTGGATTGATAAACTTCAACAACATTCGTGGCACCGAAGAGGTTTTCAACAAGTAAGTAGGGAGCGATACTCAACTGGCCGAACTTGAACAACTTCTCGAGCTGCATGCTTACGGAAAAACTGCCTGGACCAAACGCAGAGTTCACATACCCCTTGGTGTCTCCATAGTTGGACGATCCCGCCAACAGGTCTTGAGATTGGAGTGGGGTATATGGTCTTCCGCTTGCGAAAACCGCAAGGAAGTTGGCCGACACATTCTCAAGAAATCCCAACTCGCCCGCACCGGTTGAAAAATTGATGTTTACCGTCCCCGTATGCCGTTGATCGAAATCCAACGGTGAAATAATAATCGGGACTTCACCGTTGACATTTCGGAAGGTTGCGACTAACGATGAATTCGTCGAAGACCCGGTTCCCTCGGCGATCTGAAACGTGTAGTTGAGCGCCAGAGAGAGATACTTAATTTTCCGAACGTCGAGTGTCAGCGTCGCTCCTTTGATCGTTCCAAAATCGTAATTGGATGGACCGTAGTAACGCAACAACTGCCCACCGGGCTGGCGCTGATAGAATCGCGTCGTCGTATTGACCAGTTTCTCGGTGTTCTTGTAGAACAAATTGATACCTAACGATGCAGAGTTTTCACCCAAAATCTGATTGAACCCTAACTCGTACGCTGTCGTCACTTCACTCCGTAAGCGTCCCGTGTTCACGCCGAAATTCTGGTCCGTCTTCAACTGATCAATGTCGTAAAAGTCCGTGTAGACATCCTCCAGCTTTGGCTGCTGAACGAATTTCCCGTAGCCGGCGTAGAACTTCGTCGTGGCAGTAATCGGAAATGCCAAACCGATGCGCGGGCTGAAAATCAACTCGGATTTCACTTTCTCGAGAACCGGGGCCCCCGTGACTGGATCAAAGGGGAGAGTCTCATCTTTCAGTGCAAAAGCTTTTGTGTCGAAATAATCCATTCGCACTCCCAACTTCAGCGTAAGGTCCTGCAATTCGTACTTATCTTGAACGTACGCAGCGGCAATGATCGGTTTACGAGGACCGATGTTGACATTAGTGACAGGATCTATTTCGTCCGTGGCAGTCTCACGCTGCCCGCTGACATCAAACCCGAAATAGAACGGCGTCGTGAGTCTCGCCCGCTCCTCGAACGATACAGTATCTTTGCCCGGGAATGAAAGCTGCACGGGCGTGATTTCATACCGGCGGAATGTATGAAGATTGTATTCTCCGCCTAATTCGATCTCGTGTTTACCAAACTGAGCGTTGAAATCAAAACTTGCCGAATACTTATCGCTCTTTTGGTTTGTATAACTATTCGAGACTCGCCCTGCGTCGAAAAACACTCCCACCCTATCGAGTCCGATTCGAGAGCCGATGTTCAAGTTCTTAGCTGCAAGCTCGGGATTCAGCCGGGGATCGCCATAGGCTTCAAGGTTCCGAAAGAAAAGCCCATCGCCTACCTCCTCGCGCGAGCGTGTATAGCCTACGTTGACGTTGATAACGGAATTGCTGGTGAGCGAGCGACTGAGGCGCGCGCCAAAGGAATAGTTCCTCACCTCTCGACGCGGATTGTGGTGAGAGTTGTTCTTGACATAACGGTGGATGTAGTCGCGCGAATTGCGGAAATTGATGTTCGTGTTGAGAATGAGCTTGATGAAACTCATATCATGGATGGTCTTCCCGCTAAATCGCCAAACGGCATCCTCGTTGTTGGGACGATATTTGACATCAAGCCCAATGCTCGGAACCGACGGACCGACCGCCGACGGGTCGCCATCCTTGAACCACCCTCGCTCAGCAAAGAGATAGATCGAGTGATTCGTTAAGCCAGGAAACAACGGTCCTGAAATCGTGCCATTGTACACATTGTAATCGAAATCATCCGTTAATGTGCTCGTTCGAACGTTCGCTGCAAAGGAGTACGAACTGGTACCGCTCTTTGTCGTCACGTTGGCAATGCCGCTTTGCGCTTGACCGTACTTTGCCTCGAAGCCACCGAGCTGAAACGATACTTGCTCTATCGCATCAGAGCTGACTTGCGCGAAGGTATTGCCGGTAAACAGATCGTTTTGCGGAATACCGTCAATCACGTACAGCACTTCTCCACCGCGACCGCCGCGCACGTTGACTGTCGCGTTTCCCGCCACACCGCCATCCCCTTCTTGGGTAACAGCTCCAGCCTGAATGCCGAGTATTTTTTCGACACCTTTGACGGGAAGGTTTTCGACTTGCTTGCTATCATACACGCGAACGTCGTTCGTCGCCTTTTCTTCAAAGAACTTTCGTTCTGCAGTAACGATAACGTCTCCAATCTCAACCGCAGCAACTTTGATCTTGACATCGAGCGGTCGCGTCACGCCGGCAACGACACGAACTCCTTCGATGAGCTGCGACTGATATCCGACGTAGGAAATGCGTACGGCATAGGTCCCCGGAAGAACATTTAAGATAACATATTCACCCTCTATGTTCGTCGAAGCCCCCAATGACGTATTCACAAGCGAGACATTCGCTCCGATGATCGGTTCGCCTGTATCTGTGTCGGTGATCTTCCCGGAGATTTTTCCCGACGCGGTTTGCGAAAAAGCCGACGATGCTATGCAAAGAACGGCTATCGCAGCAGTAATGAGCAGTAGTCTCGATTCTGTCATAGAATCCTCTCACGTAATTGTGGAAAAAAGCAGACCTTATTAACTGTGAAGTAGAATGCTTCTTCGGATGGTGATGGGTTGTGGAAAGAACGATGGACGCCAAAATACTCGTGTGTCTGAATAGAACTTTTGAGAAAACGTGATGTCTTCCCGGCGAAGAGAGAAGCGATGGTGAACGAGTAACTTCCCCCTCAATACCCATTGCTCTACGCTTGAGCCTACTGAAAATTGCCATCAAATGCAAGTACACTCGTCGCGGTTACGCCTCGTGCGAAGTTGCAAAGGCGCGATGTCAATCAGTCGGGTCAATATCATTCAGATCCTAATTCGCAACTAAGTTCGCAAGCAGGCGGAGCGAACCGGGGCTCACGCTCATCCATTGCGGCGCGAGTGTGAGATCAACGTATGTTATTTTTCCCTTGCCAGATTGCATCGAGGCAATCAACGGCGTATCTGTGCAGGTTGCTGTCACTGGATACTCGACTGCAGCATCTGACGCAGCACGTATCGTGTTTCTCCCAAGCGAAAAAAGCCAGTTGTCAAAATCTAATGCGCTTACCTTATTCGGTGTTGACAGCAGGGGGTGCGTCGTGTCCAATGCCACGGGACAATCCGACGCGATTTTTGACGACTTCTCGAGTCTGAGCATTCGCCCCAGCCACGTCACGTTCCACGCGTCGGCATCCTGCGAAAGAACGACAAGATGTCCCCCCGATTCTAAGAATCTGTGGAGGGCAGGTTCGTGCGATGCGAACTCAGGCTGAAGTGTCAACAACCTTCGATCAAGTACAAGAACATTAATGCCATGGCACGATGTGTCTGAAAACTCCGCAGCCGAAATTGCCTTTGAGCGAACGCCGATTCTTCGCAACGCGTCTGCCAAGGAACTCCTATGCCACGGCGAAACAAACGCTACTTTCTTTTGAGCATTCACTTCGACTGAAAAATTCCGGACGAGGAATTGTGAGACTTGCACTTCGCCAATCCGAACAGAGCTGACGAATTCGCTCGGGAAAGGCGATGTCCGCCACGAGAGTGTCAGCGTATCCTCATGCGTTGACCCTTTGCCAATCAATGAAAATGCACTTCGGGACGCTGTGGCTAACGAATCCACGACGGCAACTGTATCTTGAACGCCATCGCGGGAGTTATTCATAAGGCGAATCATGACCTGCTCGCCTTGCACGGCGCGGACAATCGGAGGAATAACCTCCGTGATAAACCGAGGAGCGTATTTTAACGGAACATGCCCACGATACACAAAATTTTCCTCGGGCGATTTTGCCTTGTGAATAATGAAGAACGTAAACACTTCGTCATGAGTAGGACGGTATAGGCCATACTGAACCCGCGGGTAATTGTACTCCAGTTTTTGCGGTGAGAGGAGTCGGAATTCTTCACCCACGTTGAATGGCAGTCGGCGATGGAGGTCTTCATTGATGATCCATCCCTGCTGTGCGTTGGCAAAAAAGATCTCGGTCGTCCCATCAGTGCTGGCACCACGCAATGAATCCACCGTCAAGTAGATGACCTGACGATCGGTCACGATAGAGTCTGAAATCGTCCAATGTGCCTGAACGCCGAGCACGGCGTTGCGCAAATCCTCCAACGACCCTTTCCACTTGAGAAGGCGCTTCCTCTCCACTGGTGTAAGGGCAAGTGGCTGGGCGAGCCGCCTTTCCACTCTTTCCAGGATTTCAGCAATATTCTTTTTCGCAGTGACACGAACACGTGCGAGCATCTCATCTGTCTTCTGGTTGAGCAGCAACGAACAGAGCGTCCTTACCTTCCGCCCCGTTGCTTGGAGAGCAGCAGGCGTAGCAACCGGAAGCCCAGCATCTATTCGACGCGGAGATCGAGAGAAGGGACGTATTGTTACGTACGATGGCGACTCTTCAACGAGACGACGTTGCAATTGAATGGAAAGAGTGCGGTAATGAGCTTGAGCCTCACGACCGATCGCCCTGTAACTCTTTTTCCACAGCGGATGCATCGAGTGTACAGGAACCATTGCAGCCTTCCCAGTGGTCCTTGCAACAATGTAGTTCACCGCCCACTCGCGTCTGACCGCCTGCGAGGCGGCAACGACTGCGTCTGCTATTACACGTTGGCTAGGTGAAGTTGATCCCATGGCGTAGTCATGTGCAAGCACGATCAAGTCAGGACGGAATTGACTTATCAGGGCTCGCAACTTCTTTTGCAACGTATCAATCGGCCAAAGCCTCCGCACTGATGCGGTGTCCCTCGCTGCACCGAAATCAGGCAGGGTCAGGAAGTATGCTTCGCCATCGAGATAGCGAAGTGCCTGAGTGGCTTCATCGCGAAGTTGCGCGGCGATTTGAGGCGGCAAATCGTCTGCTCTATCGCTCTCGGTTGCTTCGCCGTTGGTCACATACGCACTCAAGATGCGCGCGCCGCGGGCGAGCCTGAGATACGCAAGGGTTTCGAGGTCCTCGTCGCCGGG
>CAYUFU010000009.1:2878-10335 GCA_964444145.1 uncultured Chitinophagales bacterium | reverse complement strand
GCGCGCCGCGGGCGAGCCTGAGATACGCAAGGGTTTCGAGGTCCTCGTCGCCGGGACGGATAGCTATGCTCAAAACATTGATGTCGTTTGCCAGATCGGTTGCGCGCTGCCATATCGCTTGGCGTCCAGTTTCGGGAAAGTCTCCTTGGGCAGTAGCAGCATGTTGCACGAGAGAGGCAACCACGATGAGGAAGAATGTTCTCTTCAAAGAATAACCTTAAGGGAATAACCGAAGGAATCGGGAACAAAACAAAAGGCTGTCCAATTGAAGGACAGCCTTTCATGACTACAGTAACACCAACGAACTAAAAGCCGAGTTTCAGCGAGAATACATTGTTGTTCGCGAACAGATCAACCTCACGGAAAGCATAATCGAACGTGATGTTGAGGCTTTCTGTCTTGTAGGTAAAGCCTGCTCCCGCAGTGAAGCCAAAAATGCGACCTGAAGCATCGGCGTCGGGAACAAGGCTGTAACCTGTTCGTGCCGCAAGGTTGACGGTTTCCGACGACCACATGTATTCTCCACCTATGCGGTATTGGTCGAAGAAGAAGTTGTCGTTGGTAAACGATCCGTTAATCGAGTAGCGCGACTCGTCGCTAATCGAATTGACATACGCAAGTCCGATCTCGACAGATGAGGGTAACTCGAAACTTGCTGCGTCGCTCTTGTAGGGTTGAGCAGGTCTGCTGCCGCCAAGCGCGACCGCATCGCGAATCAGTCCTGCGCCATCGAACTTCATTTGCGGTCCAATATTCTTAACGGCAACGCCGAGGTTCAAGCCCGAAAGTCCCGCCAAGCCGCGATACTGGATTCCGAAATCGAGCGCAACGCCCGACGCCGAAACGCGATCAATCTGTTCTGTCACCAGCTTCGCACTGAAACCGGCAGAGATCAGCTCTGATACTTGGCGCGAGTACGTCAAGCCCACCGTGACATACGTAGGCGAGAACAACCTCCCCGCGGCACCTTCCGGGTCTTGGTTTGTTGTAAGCGGAATGTCGCCAAAGTTCACCGAACGGATGCTGAGGCCAACGACACCAATATCGCCGAAGTTCGCTCCGATGGCGCCGTAGTTCATCGTAATATCTGCGATGTACTGCATAGAGGAAAACATTCCCTCTGCGGAACCGGGCAGGACACTAAGACCTGCCGGATTCCAATGAACTGCTTCGATCCCGGTGGTGGTTGCCAAGGAGGAACCGCCCATCGCAAGATCGCGAGCGCCAACGGGAATAGTGAGTTCCATTGCGCCCGCAGTACCAACACGTTTGTTCTGTGCCTCGCCGATGTCCGTAGCAAGCCCCATCAGAGCACAGAGCATAACGACTACATATATGACTCTGGTATTCATCGTAATTTCTCCTTTTTTCACTCGTGATGTAATTGACCCTTAGAACACGTCGGGGACTTCTTGCTCTTGGATGATCGCAACTTTGAGCACTTTGGTTGCGATCGATCCATCTGCAGGCAACGTCATTTCAATGTGAACGATATACATACCGCTCGCAACGGGGAAATTATCCTCGTTATTGAGATCCCATCGGAAAAACTGCGTGGATGCATCATCCTTTTCAAGCGTCCGAACAAGCTGGCCGGCAAGATTGAAGATTCGCAGCTTTGCTTTTGCAGGAAGATTGTTAAACGTAACAAACCGCACGAGACGATTTGTCTCCGCTGGATTGAACGCGTAGTATGGATTCGGGAATACTCCGACCTTGTCCGCGCTGGCTTTTTCCAACGCCTTCCCGGTTTCGGGAGCCGGAAGAGAATATTCAAACACATCCTGAGGTGTGTTGGGTCTGTTTGGAATCAATTCCAAAACATTTCCCGTGGGCCATGGGTTATCGTTCCGACGAGCCCACGTGCAAAAGTACATGTACCGTTGATTGCCCGAGATTGGGTCATTCTGGTACACCGGATTGGGTGTTGCACCCGTGTAGGTATCATCTGATATCCACAACCACTCACGCGGACCTGTTGAAGCGACGTTGTCGGTGCCGGTAAGCGGAGGCCAGTAGAAGCCATTCACCGCACCGCCCGCAACGTTGTTTTCCAGGTATCCGATTGCCAAGCGGCGCGGCGGATTCACATCAACATCGTACGCAGCAAGAGGAGCGCTGATGCGATAGTCCTGATAGATATACCCAGAACCTGTCCGATTGATCATCCATGTTGCAAACTCAGGTCGAGCCGGCGCAGCCGTGAATGCGCGGCCGTGCCGGTATGCGTATGACGCATTCGGATCGTTAGGATCGAATGCACCTTGATTGTTTGTGGTTGCGGCAAACCGGATTTCGATTTTCTTCAATTGGGTTGCTGGAACAAGCATTACCGGAGGCGAACCAAATACTGAGCGCGGAGATGCCCATCCTGCCGCTCCACGGAAGCCTTCGAAACCTAATCCATCGCCGCTCGCCCACGTGAGAAAGCGCGACCCGGTCCATTTCCACCCCCACTGAGATTCAGGAACACCGTCGAATGTGTCCAGACGTTTCAAGCCTGGAGGTGGACCCTCAACTTTCAAGAGAATCCCACCTTCTCTAAAACTGTAGTTTTCATCTCCTGATTGGTTTGTCTCACCTGACGTTAGGGTCGTGTTGGCAGTAACGTTGGTCAATCGCCATGTTGTATTGCCACCTGCCGTATCGAAACTGACACGATACGTTGCGCCATTTGACTTCGTCGGATCAATGATGATTGGGCGGACGATGCCATCGCTGACGCCAGAGATCTTTTTCACCTTTAGGGTGTCACCGTATTTTGTCTTGTAGGTTGTTCCGAACGGAACGCGCGCGCGCGCCCTCTGCACGATAACATCTGATTCGAGAGCTGCCGGCAAGAATCCGGCAACAGTGGCTCTACTATACGCGGTAACCGCAAAGTAATACTCTTGCCCGTTATAGAGACGGTCAATATCACGGACGTAGTCCCGAGTGACATTGAAGAAGCGCTTAATGTCACTATTCGTTCCGAATTGGACAGGGAGAGACAGAATCTGTCCAGACCGTTGGTCGAATTGTTCGTCAAGAATAACAGTGGGATCGGTGAGAAGGTCATACGTCGCGATACGAACCGCATCCGATAGACTGGATGAACTGCTCGGGAGCTGATAGATGTTGTATCCTTCAAACCTATAGGCACCGGGTTGATTGACGGTGGTCTCCGTCTCATTTACCCGCTGCAAATTGCTACCCCACTCAAGAACGATTTGCCCATCCAATTCAGCTATTTTTACGTCGGGTGCTTGCGGCGCCTTTGGTACTTGGAACAGAGCGTCATATGTATTCTGGACGAAGCGATCGTTAAACTTCATGACGCTGATGCTCGAGAGCCTGTCAGAACCAATACCCGCTACTGTTCCAACGACAATTTCTTGCGTGTCGCCAGGTGCGAGTGTGAACGGACCGCTATTCAAAACAATACGTCGGTCTCCGGGCAACAACGACCAAGTTTGACCCAACCCATCAATCACACCGCGACGAGTCACCGGGTCACCCGCGAGCGGGAATTTCGAGGTTGGTTCGCCCGTAGGAAAGGAATAGAGGCGATATGGATTGGAGGACGGATCGGGAACAAATCCCTGCAACATTCTCCACCAACGCAAGCCACCTTCGCGGCTAAACGGCGGATCGGAGATGCCACTTCCGGCGGAGAAGTATGCAAATGATGTAAGGGGCAGATTCTTCCATCCACGGCGATACTTTAGATCGAACACCGCTGTATCCGAGGCAGTTGCGGGAATGATCGGACCCTGTAAGAAATCATAACCCACGGAAGGCGGGGGAAGCGAGAACTTTCGGAATTCTGAATCAATCGCATTGCCATTGTAAACGTAGCCTAAGCTTTTGTTCTTCCCGCGTTCGATTGTCGTATCAACGCCGCACAAATCATCTCCAAAGGCGCCCAAGTCCGGATCTGACCACTGGGCAACAAACATACTGTCAATCCAGAACGAACCTTTCTGACCGGTACCGGTCGCTGAGACATCAACACCACCTTTGTTGATGAACTTGTATCGTTTGAAGTAAAGGTTCCCCATGGCATCTGTACGCTTGTAGCCCCAGAGGGTCATTTGGATTTCCAAACCGAGGGGATACGACCCATACAAGCCGAGAGAAGCTGTCTCATCTAAGTCGTTGAACACTGTCCAAACAACTTGGTCTGCAGGGGATTTAGGATCGCTTCCGGCAACTCCAGGCTCATCGTAGTTTCCTGAGATGAGACTATCAACCGTGAACGTTGCAGAAAAAGCGGGCGGGCGCTGAAAGCCGGGCTGGCCGTTTCGTTCAATATACGGAGCGCCAAGATCGACAGGCCATTGGTTCCAGTCTGTTTCATACTGGGCGAGAACAGCGGCTTTGTCTGCAGCTGTAACTTCACTAAGCAGTTTTTCATTGACTTCCCCCGCATCGCGAGCAACTTCACTGTCACTAAGCTTTTTGTAATCGCGCCGTATTCTCCACATGCGCGCTCGGGGATCAGCCGTGGAGACAGCCGTAGCATTGGCACCGGTACCGTTTATCCATCCGGATTTTGTACCGACGTTATAGGTCTGCCCTCCGACGCGAATCGTCTGGCGGCGGTTCGTATCGGTTCGGACGCTGCTGTTCAGTGCCTTGCCACCCCACATGAACCCGTCTTGGTAAATGACCCAACGCGTTCCGCGCGGATAATAGGTTCCATCGTCGCCCTGAGGCGAGTGATTCGACTGCCCGTCGGTACGGAACCATGTCCACAGATTGTTGATGTTGAGGATCGAGTATTGCGGAGTGCCCGCAGGGTTCGACGTCGACGACCCTTTCTTGATTCTCGTTGGACCTTCTGCAGTGAAAGCCGTAGAGCCAACGAGGAGGGTCATAACGAGAACCATCCTCAACCAGTTCTGGAAAATAGAACGTCTCATTGAATAGCTCCTTATAGTTTGTTTAGAAAACAAGCCGTGTTCCTATGCGAATCTGTCGAGGCGAACCGTAGAGGTCATTACCGGTTGCCTGCATATATGCCCACCTGTTATCAGAGTTGATCGCCTTGTAGAAGGCAACGTATGCCGGATTGGCCGCGTATTGCACAGCTGCGGGGCTTCCGAGCCATCCGTCGTCCTGGGCTGTTCCAGTCGTCGGATATACATTGATGACGTTTTTCGCATCAAGAAGGTTCAGGACATTTACATACAACTCTGCTGAAAGACCGCCAAAGAAAAATGTCTTTGTCACATTGAGGTCAAGGTTGAACACCCACGGAGTCTTCGATGCATTGATCGGTTCGACAGGAAAACTCGAACGCGGGTCATTAAGCGGTTCGACACCGACGTTCCACTGACTCGCCTGACCAAGTTCTGTCGGTTCCTTAACCTTCGTATAGCTGTGGCCACTATTGAATGTTGCAAGGAGATTCAAGCCAACACCTTCGAGAATCGGCCCGCCTTCATCCTTGCCCCAACGATAGTCGAGCAGCAGCGTCCCTCGATGTGTTTGGTTGAATTCCAGCGGATTAATAAAGTTCGTGGGACGACCGATATTCTGCTCAATAGCTCCAAACGCTGCGCGCGCATTCGAACCAGTTCCTTGCGCATCAGATAATGTGTAGGTGAACTTGGCAGCAAACCCTTTGTACCGCCTCACCTCAATCGTTGATTCAAGGCCCTTCACCGTTCCAAAGTCCTCGTTTTGGTATGAGGTGTATAGCCTCGCCCCAGTCGTAGGATTGACGTACGTCCTTACCTGCAATTGATCCTCGAGGTTTTTATAAAAACCCGTCAGGGTCAAGGCAACGTTATCTGTAATGACTTGACGGAAGCCCATTTCATATTGAGTTGTTCGTTCGGGCTTCGTGAGGAACCCGACCGGAGTCAGGAAGGCGTTTCCACGCGTAATTGGGCTGACAGTTCGGCTGAGCACTGTGTTGCCAACATACTGTTGATTCAACGACGGCAACTGAGCGTATTTGCCATACATCGCATAAAACACTGTCTTGTCGGAAACAGGGAAAGAAAAACTCACGCGTGGAAGAAAGAGATTGAACGGTTCTTGATCCACAAGCTTAGATTCATCAATAACGTCCAAAGAATCAATGAACGGCGGATTAGTCGGATCAGCGAAGGTCTTGTTCTTTGTATCATACCGCTCGAAGCGCACACCGAGGTTAATGACCAGATCGTTGTACTCAAATTTGCTTTGCGCATAGCCTGATATGAACAACGGTTTACGCGGACCATCAACGCCGCTTCCCACTTCGTTGCCGTCAACGTCATACCCGTAGTGATTGATGTTGCCGCCACCAGTTCCTCTGGCAAGCGCAATACGGCGAGCCTCGGGACTTGAGAACACCCGCGGTGTTCGACCATCTGCCCCGTACAGCAAAGTCATTGCTTGGCGGATATTTCCAATTTGGTAACTTCGCGTGGTCCAGGATTCAAATCGTCCACCGAGTTTAATCTCGACAGAACTACTCAATTGGCTGGTCACATCAGCCGAACCACCGATTGCAAATTGCTTGTTCTTGTTGAAGGTGTTATTGGGAGTGTTTTCATGATTAAAATTGAATGCATCAATGACGCTGTACTGTTGGGGCCACTGGTAGGCGCTCGTCCATCCGGTAAAACCTGCAGCAGCATTCGCAGCACTGTCAACGTACTTCGTCCAATCCTCGCCAAAGGTTGGATCCTTACGGCTGAAATTTCGTTGCTGGAGCGAGAAACCAACTTCTGCGGTAGTCGTTGTTCCGAACAAGTAGGTTGCACGCATGTTGGCAAACCAGGTCTTCGTAAAATCTACTGGAGTCCGTCTTTGATTATAATAATTCACTAAAACCGCAGGCCAGCCGCCACCTTCCTGGTCTGTAATCGCCGTACCACCTAGAACGGGTTTTACGGCGGATACGGGACCACCGTTGAAGGGTGCCTCGTCCGCCTGATAACTACCGGTCAGTCTGAGTTTCAGCGCGTCGAGGTCATACGAAAGTGTTCCTTGAACGGTGTTGATCTGCAAATAATTGTTCGGGATGTAGTTCCGCTCAAAAATCAACGGCGCCGGCAAGGGCGTTCCTACTCCGTATGGATTGGCAACATCACCTCTCAAGACATCACTCGTATCAAACGAAAACGGCTCCAAGAACATGATTTGGCGATTGCGGACATAGTTGTGCTGCCCAGCGACAAAGAACTTCAAGTCGCCAAACAACGGACCGCCAATTGTCGCGCTGATAACCCGGCGACCGAATGCCGATGTATTCAAAAACTGTTCACCCGGTTTCGCGAGGTCATCGGTGAGGATACCAATACTTCCCGAAAACGATGTGCCACCGGATTTCAGAGTTGTCTTGGCAATTGCCGAATTCGATCCGCCGTGCTCCGCTGTGTAACCGCCGGCCTGCAACTGCACTTCCTCAATCGCATCCTGAATGACATCTACGTTTTGACTGTTGAATATCGGATTTGTCGTTCCGCTACCGTCAACGT
>CAYUFU010000009.1:0-2778 GCA_964444145.1 uncultured Chitinophagales bacterium | reverse complement strand
ACATCTACGTTTTGACTGTTGAATATCGGATTTGTCGTTCCGCTACCGTCAACGTAGTAAGCAACTTCACCGTCTCGACCGCCGCGAACGTGCAACTCACCATCTTGCTGCACAACGCCGGCTTGCAAAGCAAGAATGTTCTGGACGCCGCGGAAGGGAAGGTTCTGAATATCTTCTTGTGTAATCTGGCGGACTGTGTTCGTCGTGTTGCGCTGAATGAGAGGACGCTCTGCCGTGATCTCGACACCGGTAAGTTGGACCGCACTGGGTGTGAGTGAAATGTCCTGAGTCGTCGTCAAGTTCGCGCTAACGCGAACATTTGAGATGGAAGTCTGGGCGTAGCCAACAAGCGACGCGCGAACCGTGTAAACGCCGGGCGGTACACCAAGGACGATATACTCACCATTGGCATCGGTAACGCCACCTAATTTTGTTCCCTCCAGGGTGATGTTTGCTCCTGTGAGCATCTCACCGGACTCTTTGTCGCGCACGCGACCGCGAATCTTTCCGTCTTGAGCGAAAAGAGTCGTCGCCGCCACGATAACCAGAGTCAATGTCAACAGGTATCTTCGGATCATACGTACCTCTATTGATTATGGTTGATTAGTGAACACTCATAGACATACATCTTGTACTACAAGTGTGTGGAATTGAAACGTGATTCCCCCTTCTCCGGGAAGAATATCCTTGATGATGATATGAGCGTAATGGTGTGAGTTACGACCCCGGCAACCTGGGATCGCTTCACGCTCGTCGAGTACTCAATTTAGATTATGTTTTGGTAAGGCGTGAGAAATGTAGTAACAAATTCGAACGACCATACCCTCCTTAGTTTGAAATCTGTGTGTTAGAATTAGAACGATAGGAATTGAAGCCGAATCAATATAAAGACAGGGGTATTCTTTGTCAAGTACTAAATCATGAAAAATCTGTAAGTGTATTTAATTCGAAACATGCGTCTACTAAAATGGAACCCTAATCCAAGCGCACAACTTTCAGATTGGAAATGCCCTGCTGTTTGAGCAAGGCGGAAAGCGCCAAAGACGGAATTTCTCCATCTATGTTCATGACCGTCAACGCGTTCTCCCCAATAGCTGTCCTCCCGAGTGAAACGCCCGCAATGTTCACGTTGTGTTCGGCGAGGATCGAACCGACGCGGGCGAGCATGCCGGGCTTATCAATGTTGTTGTACACGAGAAGGTTTCCTTCCGGGTTCAATTCGAAGCGGAAGCCATCTATCTTAGTTAAACGAATTGTGGACGCACCGAAGACCGTACCCGCAACTTCGCGCGTGCCGCTCTCGGTCTGAAATCTCACCTTCAGCGTGTTTGGAAAACTTCCGCTCGCTGCTTCGCGCTGCTCGTTCACAGCAAGCCCCATCTCCGTCGCGTACACCGGCGCGTTGACGAAATTCACCGGCTCGGGCAACACGTTCGAGAGGATTCCTTTCAACACGCCTGCCTTCATCAGCTCCATCGAAGAGGCAAGCGGCTCGCCCGATACCGAAACCGTCACGCTCTTGAATTTTCCCGACGCAAGCTGCGCGGCAAGACTTCCGAGTTTCTCTGCAAGCATGGCAAACGGACGAAGTTCTTCCTTCATCGTCAGTTGGAGCGCGGCGCCGTTGACCAATCCAACATACCCTCTGCCCTTCAACGCATCGGCAATCTGATGTGCAATCTGCACAGCGACTTTTTCCTGCGCTTCTTCCGTCGACGCGCCTAAATGCGGCGTTACAACAACGCGCTCGTGTTTGAACAGCGCCCCGATCTTGTCGGGGTTCGGCGGTTCTTCTTCAAACACATCGAGCGCCGCGCCGCCCACGTGGCCCGCTTGCAGCGCACGCAACAACGCCGCCTCGTCAACGATTCCTCCGCGGGCACAGTTGACGATGCGAACGCCTTTCTTGCACTTCGCAAGCGTTACGTCGTTCAGCAATCCCTTCGTCTCTTTCGTGAGCGGCGTGTGCAGTGTGATGAAATCCGAGCGGCGATAAATCTCATCGAGGCTTACAAGCTCGATATTCAGCTTCGTGGCGACATCGCTCGACAGCACAGGATCATAGCCGATGACGTTCATGCCGAACCCCTGACAACGGCTCGCGACTTCGCGTCCGATTTTGCCGAGACCGACGACGCCGAGTGTTTTCTCGAACACCTCGACACCGGTGTATTTCTTCCGTTCCCATTTTCCCTGCACCATACTGTTGTGCGCCTGTGGGATATTACGCGCAAGCGAGAGGAGCATCGAAACGGTGTGCTCGGCAGCAGAAATGGTGTTGCCGCCGGGCGTGTTCATCACCAAAATACCTTTGCGCGTCGCTGCAGCCACGTCAATGTTGTCAACGCCCGTTCCTGCTCTTCCGATAATCTTCATCTTTTCCGCGCGCGCAATCACATCGGCGTTCACCTTCGTAGCGCTGCGGACGACGAGTGCCTCGTAGTTGCCGATCGTTGCCTTCAACTCATCGGCGGAGAGGCCGGGCTTATTGTCAACCTCGAAACCTTCGTTAACTAAAATGTCAATGCAACTCTGTTCGAGCTGGTCGCTGACGAGAATCTTCATGTTGGATTTTTGCCCCCTATAGAAAAAGCCGGCGCCTGATGTAGAGCGATTCTCCGAATCGCTCACGTTGCTCGCAAGAGCGACACTATCCTGTAAGGAGGAATGCCGCTTCTACCACCTCGTTGGTTATTTCATCGTAGCGAACGCCTTCTGCGTCGCCGCGAGCCCTGCACCCCAAGTGAATTGATAGCCGACTGCCGCAAGCGTTCGCTC
>CAYUFU010000008.1:10633-59739 GCA_964444145.1 uncultured Chitinophagales bacterium | reverse complement strand
GTTGGGCTCGCCTTGCGTAACGTCAGTTATGGAGAAAGCACAAGGGCGGTCAACCTGACCGCCCTGTGAGGTTTGCTATCGCGTTTCGGGCATTGTAATCTTCGGTTCGCCCTCACCGAGCCACACCTTGTACTTCTTGTAGTGTTCCTCGATGGCGCTCCGCACCCAGTTCTCGCGCACGATGCGTCCTTGGAATCCTTCCAGCTTAGCATCCATTTTCGCGATGTCGTTGGCATCCCATTGCGCCACTTGTTTGAACCAGTGTACGCCGTTTCTGTGTAGCATCTTCTCGAGCACGGGCCCGACGCCGTAGATGCGTTTCAAGTCGTCGTACTCACGGATGCGGCGTTTTTGCGGTTTGCGAACCACCTTCTTGGGTTTCGCTGCAACGCGTACTTTCTTTTCTTTCACAATCGTGACGGTCCGAACTTTCTCAGGACGATTTTGCAACTCAACAATCCGCTTCTTCAAGCGTTCGATTTCTTCGTCCTTCTCTTTTATCGTTCGGGTGTAGCGACCGTCCCATTCTCGCAGACGCTTCTCGCGGTCTGCCAATTCATCGCGGAGCGGTTCGAGATCGGCGATGCGTTTGCGCAGCTTGTCCATCTCCCCAGAGGTGTCCTTCGCGGCGCGCTCGAACTTTCCCTCCCAGTCGCGCAGCAGTTTGTCGCGCTCCTTTACCTCGTTGACAAGGGGCTCCAACTCGGCGAGTCGTTTGCGCAGTTTCTCCGTTTCTGCGCCCGCCTCACGCGTCGTGCGTTCGAAGCGGACTTCCCACTCGCGCAGCGCCTTGTCGCGCTCCTTTACCTCGTTGACAAGGGGCTCCAACTCGGCGAGTCGTTTGCGCAGTTTCTCCGTTTCTGCGCCCGCCTCACGCGTCGTGCGCTCAAAGCGGACTTCCCACTCGCGCAGCGCCTTGTCGCGTTCCTTGAGTTCAGCATCCTTCTCATGGACAAGTTTGTTGTAGCGGATATCCCACTGCTTCAATGCCGCGTCGCGTTCTTGTACTTGCGCGATGAGCGGTTCGAGTTCTCCGATCCGCCAACGCAACTTACTCACCGTTTCGTCTTGTTCTTTCACGTAAGCGTCGTAGCGAGCTCCCCACTCATGCAGTTTCTTATCGCGATCTGCCAACTGTCCCAGCAACGGTTCCAATTCGCCCACGCGCCATTGGAGTTTCGAAATTGCTTCATCTTTCTCCTTGACGAGCGTTTGGTACCGCGTTTCCCACTCGCGCAGCTTCAGGTCTTTCTCTGCCATCGCATTCTTGAAACGCACATCCCATTCACGAAGCTTCGCATCTTTGTCCTGTACCTGCGCGATGAACGGCTCGATCTCGCCGAGACGCTTCAACAGTCTGCCGATCTCCGTGTCTTTCTCCGAGACCATTGCTCTGTAGCGGCTGTCCCATTCGGTCAGCTTCTTGTCGCGCTCCTGAATCTGCACGCTCAGCGCTTCCAGCTCGCCGATACGGGTTCGCAGCCGCGCCAGCTCGCCATCCTTCTCGCGTCCGAAATCCGTCCAGCGGATTTCCCATTCCGCGAGTTTCTTGTTGCTCTCGGCAAGTTGTGCGTGGAGCGGCTCAAGCTCAGTGATGGTTTTTTTCAGTCGAACAACTTCTTCCTCACGAGTCTTTAACGTCGCCTCGGCAGTTTGTAGTTTGCCTGTCAGAGGTGTAAGGGCAGAGATCTGTGCGGCCAGGCGAGCAATCTCGCTGTCTTTCTCTTTGCCAAGGGTTACGAAGCGCGCATCCCACTCCGCGAGCTTTTTGTCACGCTCCTGCACCTGGAGTTGCAGCGGCTCGAGCTCTGCGACGCGCTTGCGCAGCCGGAGGATTTCCGTTTCCTTCTCATTCGTGACAGCGGTGAGTCGTGCCTCGAGGTCTTTGATTTTCCTGTCGCGTTCCGCGAGGTGCGCGTTGAGAGGTTCCAGCTCGCTGATGCGCGCGCGCAGGGTACCGATTTCGAGGTCGGCATTCTTCCAACGTGCCTCCCAATCCATTAACTTGGCATCGCGCTCTTTCAATTGAATCGTCAGCGGTTCCAATTCGCCGAGGCGCACCATGAGCTTGTTGTAGTCGGTGGTCTTTGCCGCGATGTCGGCTTCGAGCGCTTTTACGCGCCCGGAGCGTGTATTCAACTCGCCGCTCAACGAGCCGATTTGTTTGTCCCGGTCGCGCAGTTTCGCTTCCCATTCGGATTCGATGGCAGCGAAGCGGTCTTTCTCTGTGAGCCTACGCCACCAATACGTTAGCAAGCCGCCAAGGAGTCCTGCAGCGCCAAGGCAGGGCAGAATCTGCATAATAGTTGCCCAAAGTGTGGAGTTCATAAGGCAAGTCCCTTTCTATTAGGTGGTGATGTTGATGGATGAAACGAAATTCCTATCGAACAAGAAAGTGCATCTTCCCCCTTGGGGGTGCGCTACTGAATTCGTTCGCGATTGACAAATGAACAGCGGACTTGCATAGGAGGAAGATATGCGCCGCGGCGTTCTCGAAAGATGGTTACGTAGGTTGGTCTGGTTCCAATATAGCAGAAAATTTCTTTCGCGCCAACCCCTTTTCTTCGCGCCAAAAAATTTTTTTTCCCGTCAGCCTTTCTTCTCCGCGCACTCGACCGACGCTCGCACGAAATCACGAAAAAGCGGATGCGGATTCGTCGCCCGTGATTTCAGCTCAGGATGGAACTGTACTCCGACGAACCAGGGATGGTCGGGGAGCTCGATCATTTCCACCAGGCCGTTGTCGGGACAAATGCCGCTGAAGATCATCCCTTTCGCCGCAAGCTTCTCCTTGAACGCGTCGTTCACCTCAAAGCGATGCCGATGGCGCTCCGAAATTATCTCTTGCTTGTATGCGTGATATGACCGAGTTCCCTTTGTGAGTTTACAGGCATACGCACCGAGGCGCATCGTGCCGCCATAATCCTTTACATGCTTCTGTTCAAGCATCATGTCAATGACGTTCTGGTCTGTTGGCTTGAACTCCGTGCTGTTCGCTCGCTCCAAACCACAGACATTGCGCGCAAACTCAATAACGGCGCACTGCAAGCCAAGGCAAATCCCGAAGAACGGAATCTTGTTCTTGCGAACGAACTCTATCGCTTTAATCTTTCCCTCGATGCCACGCTCACCGAAGCCGGGCGCAACCAGAAGCCCGGAAATCCCCTTCAAATGTTTCTCCGCACCATTGCGCTCAACATCCTCTGCGCGAATCCAGTGCAGGTCCACACCGACATTGTTCGCCGCACCAGCATGCACAAACGCCTCGCTGATGCTCTTGTAGGCGTCCTGATGCTCGGTATATTTTCCGCAGATGCCGATGACGACACGCCCCGCCGGTTCCTTCACTCGCTCGACAAATTTTTTCCAGTCGCGCAAATTCGCCTTTGGGCACGTGAGATCGAGCTTCTCCAAAATAATTTCATCCAACTCCTGCTCCGCGTACACCAGCGGCACCTCATAAATCGTCGTCACATCGCGCCCGTCAACGACCGATTCAGCCTCGACATTCGTGAAGAGCGCGATTTTCTCGCGCACGTCCCCCGAGAGCGGATGGTCGGAGCGACAAATCAAAATGTCCGGCTGGATACCAAGCTCCAACAACGCCTTCACACTGTGCTGCGTCGGCTTCGTCTTGATCTCTCCCGCCGAGCCAATGTACGGCACCAGCGTCACATGAATCGCGATCGCGTTCTTCCGTCCAACCTTGAACATAAACTGCCGCATCGCTTCAAGAAACGGCAAGCTCTCGATGTCGCCGACCGTACCGCCGACCTCCGTGATGATGATATCGTACTCGCCCGATTGACCGAGCGCCTCGAACCGCCGTTTGATTTCATCCGTCACGTGCGGAATCACCTGCACCGTCGCGCCCAAATAGTCGCCGCGCCGCTCTTTCGATATCACCTCGTGATAAATCTGTCCCGTCGTCGTATTGTTCTTCCGCGACGTCGTAATGTCGAGAAACCGCTCGTAGTGTCCCAAGTCGAGATCAGTTTCTGCGCCATCATCGGTGACGTACACTTCGCCATGCTGGAACGGATTCATCGTTCCGGGGTCAACGTTCAAATACGGATCGAATTTTTGAATCGTCACCCGCAGCCCGCGCGACTTCAACAACAAGCCAAGCGATGCGGACGCAATCCCCTTGCCGAGCGATGAGACGACGCCGCCTGTGACGAAAATGTACTTTACTTGCCTCTGACGTTTCATGTAAGTTCAAATAATTTTTTGGGGCTGCTGACGGGCTACATCGTCCGAATAGTCAACTGCGCCGCAAGAACGGCGGGGTACTTCGTGGAAAGCGCAACCGCCCTCGTTGCTCAGGACGCCCGCAGCGTTTCAACTCGCTGTATCATGTTGCGCATGCTCTCGTATAGGTCGCTCCCTACGGAGCTTGATTTCTTTTTGGGTTCATATTTCTACAAATAGGACGCACCTGCGGTGCTAAAAAAAAAAGACATCCAAGGGTACGTGACAACCAAGTCCCGTAAGGACGACCTCTTGGTAGCACGAGACCACCCCTCGCCGCACAAGCTCCGTAGCAGAGACCTCTTCACATCTCTGCGTACCATCAACGTCCACGGCGTCGTTCACTCTTGCGTTTGCAACAGCTTCTCAGGTGTCACGATGCCGCCAGACAACACCAATTTCAAACCCTGCTCAATCGAGAGATTCACCTTCACCGCCTGTTCCTTCGGAACGAGAATCAACACACCCGACGTCGGATTCGGCGGATTCGGAATGTACACATTCACGAAATCTGTCTGCGCATTGTTCGATGCAACATACGGCATTTCGTTCGTGACGAACGCAAGCGTGTACAAGCCGGGACGCGGATACTCCACAAGCACAACTTCGCGAAACGACTTGCCCTTCCCACCCACGCCCAACGCGCTTACCAAATCCTTGATTGCCCCGTACACCGCTCGCACAACAGGAATCTGCTTCAACAAATTCTCAAACCAACTGAACAACACTCTCCCCGCAATATTTCTCGACAACAATCCGACGAGCAGAATCAACAGCATCATCGAAATGAACCCGAGCCCAGGAATTCTTCTGCCCAACACCTGTTCGAGCAGCGGCGAGAGAATACCGTCAATCGCATTCAGCAGCGCGCTGAAGAACCAATACGTCAACCCCAACGGAATGATGACCGCAACGCCGCGTACAAAAGCGGCGCGCAACTCACCGAAGAACCCTTTGCTGTACTCAGACTCGCTCATGCTCGTTCGCGCACGTCATGCGCACGCGCTCCAAATCCTCTGCCGTGTCGACGGGAATGCTGTCAAATGTGGTAACCGCCGCCGTGATGGCAAACCCATGTTCGAGAATGCGAAGCTGCTCCAACTTCTCAGCCTGCTCGAGCGGCGTCGGCGCCATCGTCGGAACGCGCAACAAGAAATCTCGACGAAACACGTAAACCCCGATATGTTTGTAGAACGTGTGATACCGCAGCCACTCGTCATGCTCCACATCTCTTCCAAACGGAATCGGCGAGCGGGAAAAATAGAGACACTGACCCTTCGCGCCAAGAGCCACTTTCACCACACTTGGATTGAACAGCTCCGCCTGACGTTCGATTTTCTTCACCAGCGTTCCAACGAGCGCATCGCCTTCGGCGACAACTGTGACCGCTTCGTCAATCATCGCCGGCTCGATGAGCGGCTCATCGCCTTGCACGTTGACCACGATGTCCGCGTCGGGAAGCTCCTTTGCCACGAACGCAATGCGATCGGTTCCGCTTTGCAACGACGAGGGAGTCATCACCACCTTGCCCCCGAACGACCGTACCGCCGCTTCGATGCGCGCATCATCCGTTGCTACAACCACGTCATCCACGCGACGCGACTGCCCTGCGCGTTCGTACACATGCTGCACCATCGGTTTGCCGCAGATGTCGGCGAGGGGTTTGGCGGGAAGGCGTTGTGAAGCGTACCGGGCGGGAATGATGGCGACAACGCGGATCATCGCTCCCCAAGAACTTTCGGGACTTTGAAATACGGTTCCGCTTTCGCCGGTGCGTTCCTCAGCGCGTCCTCACGCGAGACACACGGCTGCAACTCATCCTCGCGCAGCATCGTGCCGGCAGCGGGACTCAGTTCGATAACATGCGACAGCGGCTCGATAGCCGAAGTGTCGATCGTATTGAGTTGCTCCATATATGTGAGGATGTCGTTCAACTGATGCGTGAGAGTCTCTTTCTCGGCGTCCGAGAAGGCAAGCCGCGCCAGCGCCGCAACATACTCGACCTCCTGGATACTGACCATCTACTGCCTCACCGCGATGAACGCGAACTCGCCCGTATAGCTCGTGCAGTTCTTCACGTTCTTGATGATTTGTGTGTTGACGATGTTGAACGTCGAGTACGTCAAGGCGCCGTCCTTGAGGATGTCGTTTTTGCCGGGCGGCACGCCGACGAAACCGGTCTTCACGCTGAAGAGCGTGTTGTAATCTCCTTCGCGTCCGCATGTTGTGTTGCGTGTAACGTAGGCATCGGGCCCGACACTGACGCGAAAATTCTGCACACCTGTTTTGGCGAGGAACGACTCCAGCTCGCCGCCCGAGAGGTTGCCTGCGAGACACACTAAACTATCCGCTTTGGTTTTGAGAATCAAACCGAACCCCGTCGGTGTTTGTTTGAAATGGCAGATGAATGTCATGAACGTATCAATGCGCACGGCGATGCCCGAGGGAAACGAATAAAAAATGGTGATGCTATCGCGCCGCGTCGAGAACGTGTCCCGCAAAACGATCCGCCGCTTGAATGCTCCTTTGCCTGCGACGTTGTACACCGAGTCGCGCGGTTCCATCGGGGAAACGACACGTCCGCGGAATTCCATCTCCAACACACCGTCGGTGTTGCGATAGGTTGCGATCACCGCCGCCTTCATCTCACCGAGCCGTGTGCGCGGACTCGTCACGCCAAGCGGGTCGGATTTGCAACTCATCCCGCACAGCGCAAACGCGAAAGCGAGGAGAATGTTATTGGTTGACATAGTTCTTGGCGATTGCACCATGTACTTTCTCCATGAGTTCAAGTTCAGCCTCTTTTCCCGTCTTTCCTTCCAGATGAATCGGTTGCCCAATGACAAGAACGACATGTCCCGGCTCGATGGCAATCGAATGCTTGGGGAGAATGTGAAAACTGCCGTTGATCGTCAGCGGCACAACAGGCACGCCCGCCTGGACAGCGATATGAAACGCGCCGCGCTTGAAGGGTTGCAACTTGCCGTCGAGTGTTCTGGTTCCTTCCGCAAACAACAGCACCGACTCACCGTTGCGAATCTTTTCGATTGCTTCGTCCAGGCTCTTCTGCGCCTCGACGCCGCGTCCGCGATTGATGCCGATGTAACTTCCGTATTTCAATCCCCAACCGAACAGCGGAATCCATTCTAACTCTTTCTTATACACAAGCCGGATTTCATCGGGGATGCCCGCTATCACGGCGGGAATGTCGAACATGCTCGCGTGGTTCGACACATAGACGAAGCCGTTGCCGCCTTTCAAATGTTCCGCTCCCCGTACGGTAACGCTTGTGGCACAGAGCCACAGTACGACGTTCGCCCACTTGCGGCAGTACCAATGAAACACCTTGCTGCTGCGACTGAACAAAAGCGTCAGGAGAATCACACTCGCAAACGAGAGTGACACAATCGTCACTCCGACAAATCGCAACACCCCGACTATCTTGCTCATTGCTCCATTGCTTCCACCATCGCGACCCGTCGCGCAATAGATGGGTGTGAATGGAAGAAAAACTCAACGAACCGGCTCGGCTCAGGGTCCGAAAGATTCGTGTTCGCAAGTTTGCGGAGCGCTGAGATGAACGCCTGCTTGTTTCTCGTCGTCCGGATGGCATAGCGATCCGCTTCACGCTCATGTTTTCGCGACAGGGCGTTACCCAGCGGCGACGTGACCAAACCGAACACCGAAAGCCACAACCCGAGCAAGGGCAGCGCTGCCAAGTCCGTGATCGTCTCGAAACCAAACCCCGAAAGCGACCCTGCATACAACTTCGATGTGATGAACAAACCGATGAACGTTGAGAGAACGCCGACGACCATCCCAATCATGATGTGGCGATGTTTGTAATGTCCAAGCTCGTGTGCGAAGACAGTTTCGATTTCCTCTTCGGAAAAATGATACAGCAGCGTGTCACCGAGAATAATTCTCTTCGCCTTGCCGATGCCTGTAAAACCCGCGTTTGCTTTCTTCGTATTCTTGCTCATGTTGAATGAGAACACGCCCTCGATCCGAACGCCGGCATTCGCGCACAGCCTTTGAATCCGCTCTTTCAACGAGCCGTTCTCGATTGGCGTAAATTTATAAAAGAGGGGCATGATGAAGGTCGGCACGATGCGCGCAAGCACGACGGAGATGAACGTGAGAAGAATGCTTACGGGAAGCCACCATGCGTCGCCGTAGGTTTTCAGGCAGTAGAAAAGTGCAAGCACGACGAGAATCATGAACGGTGCCGCGACGAGCAAGCCTTTCACACGCTCCCATATCCATCGCCCAATGGTTTGATTCGACAAGTTATAGCGATGTTCGACGATGTAACCGGAATAGAACCCGAGGGGGAGGGTGAACGCCGCATCAATGAACCCGACGACGAAAACAAAGAGAATCAGCGCGAGCGAATCGTTCGTCGTTACTGTGAACACCCAATCGCGCAGCCGTGCCGAGTACCCAAACGCAACCAGCGAGAGAAGCACAATGAACGAAACCACTGACGAGCCGATGCCAAGCTGCAATTTCGTGCGGCTGTACCGCTTCGCGTTGGAGGACTCAACGGTGGTCTTCGGCTCGATTGCTGCCGTGGATGAAATCGCAGTGGACATGTGTGTGTGAAAACTCTGACAAAATTCTACGCAAATCGCATAGGAAAATCAATGAAGCCTACAAACTCTCACCGCTTTGCTGTATATTGAGACCAAGTTTTCTCACCCGAACACTTCACGAAACTTGGATTCCCTATGCTGAGTTCCATTCTCTTTGCGATCGTGCTGGTCGCAGCGCTTGCGTTCTTCGCTTACAACGCGAAACGACTCATCAGCTACCTCCAGCTCGCCAAACCAGAAAACCGTTTCGACAACATCGGTCAGCGCATCAAGAATGTGTTGACGATTGCCATAGGCCAATCGAAGATGATGCGCGAACCGTTCGCGGGTCTCTTACACGTGTTGATTTTCTGGGGGTTCATCGTGCTGCTCGGCGCCGTCGTTGAGTCCATCATCGAAGGATTGTTCGGCGGGTCGCTGGCGTTTCTGGGTCCGCTCTACGCTCCGATGATTTGGTTTCAAGACTTGTTCGGCGCATGTGTTGCCGTTGCGGTCGTCGTATCTCTTCTCCGCCGATTGTTCTTCGCGCCCAAACGCTTGCAAGTTTCGGGTCACTCGAAGTGGGATGCCATTGGTGTGTTAGCCATGATACTGATGGTGATGATCACGATGTTCGGCCAGAACGCAACGCGCATGGCGATGGGTGAGGGCGTGCACAACGAAGCGCGATTTATCTCGGCGCTGTTTGCGAACAGCTTCACGGAATCTGCACGGACGTGGTACCACCTGTTTTTCTGGGGGCACATGCTCGCCGTGCTCGGTTTCCTGAACTATCTTCCGTACTCCAAGCATCTTCACGTTATCGCGTCCACCTTCAATGTGTACTTTTCCAACCTCGGCATCACGCCGAAAGGCGCGCTCAAGCCGATCAATCTTGCGGATGAAACGCTGACGAAATACGGTGCAACTGATATTGATGATCTAACATGGAAGCAGCTACTCAACGGTTACACCTGCACCGAGTGCGGCAGATGCACGTCCGTTTGTCCTGCGAACACGACGGGCAAACTTCTCAATCCGAAAAAAATCATCGTTGATGTTCGCGCCCGTACATTGGAGAAAGCTCCCCTGCTTCAATCGGCACATGGGGGCAACGGCACAGGCGCGGCGCCCGACCTGATCGGTCATCAGCTCTTGGACAACTTCATCACCGAACAAGAACTCTGGGCGTGCACGACATGCATGGCATGCGTGCAAGAATGCCCGGTGATGATCGAGCACGTTGACACGATCGTGGACTTGCGGCGCGGGCTTGTGCTGAACGAGTCGCGCTTCCCGCAGGAGCTGACGACGACGTTCAATAATCTTGAGCGCAATTTCACGCCGTGGAATTTCAGCCACTCGACACGGGCGGATTGGGCAGAGGGATTGGATATTCCGTTAATGGCACATGCGAAGGATGCGGAAGTGCTGTTCTGGGTCGGTTGCGCAGGCGCGTACGACTCGCGGTACAAAAAAGTAACGCAGAGTTTCGCCAAACTGATGAAGCTCGCGGGAATCAAGTTCGCGATCCTTGGCACGGAGGAGAAATGCAACGGCGATCCTGCGCGTCGCATGGGGAATGAGTATCTCGCCCAAACCCTCATTCAAGAAAACGTAACGACGCTGAACAACTACAACGTGAAGAAAATCGTGACGACATGCCCGCACTGCTTGCAATCACTTGGCAAGGAGTACACGCAATTCAACGGCAACTACGAGGTCGTTCATCACACGACATTCCTGCAAAGCCTGATCGAAAATGGCGCGCTCAAAGTCAAAGCCGAAAAGAAAGACACAATCGTTTTTCACGACCCGTGCTATCTCGGTCGCTACAACGACACCTATGACGCGCCGCGCAATGTTCTCGACCGCGTTGCAGGTGAGCGAGTCGAGATGCGACGCTCACGCGACAAGAGTTTCTGCTGCGGTGCAGGCGGCGGAAGAATGTGGATGGAAGAGCACGAAGGCAAACGCGTCAACATCGAGCGGACGGAGGAAGCGCTCGCAACAGGAGCGCACACCATCGGCACCGGCTGCCCCTTCTGCATGACGATGCTGACCGACGGCGTGAAGGCGAAGGAGGCGGCGGTGCAGGTGAAGGATGTCGCGGAGCTTGTACTCGAAGCAGTGAATCAGTGAAGTGACTGGAGTGATGGATTGATGGATTGATGGATCCAGAACTCCATTCATCCAATAATCCACCAATGCAAATCACAGCACAATGATGGCAAAACTTATTGACGGCAAAGCAATTGCCGAGCAAATAAAAATTGAAGTCAAGCGCGAAACCGAAGAGCTGAAGCGCACACGCGGTATCGTCCCGGGGCTTGCGTTCATTCTCGTTGGCCAAAATCCCGCGTCACAAGTCTACGTCCGTTCGAAAGGGAAGGCGTGCGACGAGATGGGATTTCACTCTATCACCGAGAGACTTCCGGAAACGCTCGCCGAGCATGACCTGCTTGCGCTCATCACGCAGTTCAATCACGATCAGACAATTCACGGCATACTCGTCCAGCTCCCGTTGCCGAAACAGATAGACGAAAGCAAAGTGATCGAAGCGATTGACTGGCGGAAAGATGTTGACGGCTTTCATCCGATCAACGTCGGCAAGCTTGTCATCGGTCAGCCCTGCATGCGACCATGTACGCCGGCGGGGGTGCAAGAGCTTCTCTTGCGTAGCGGTAACGATCCGTCGGGTAAGCACGTCGTCGTCGTCGGCCGCAGCAATATCGTCGGCAAGCCGGTGATGAATATTCTTCTGCAAAAACAGAAAGGCGCGAACGCCGTCGTGACCATAGCGCACACAGGCGCGACCGATATCGCGCAGTTTACGCGGCAAGCAGACATCATCGTTGCCGCAGTGGGAAAAGCAAACGCGATTACGGCGGATATGGTAAAACCCGGTTGCGTTGTCATTGATGTCGGCATCAATCGCGTCGAAGACCCATCGTCGAACAATGGATACAGAATCGTTGGCGATGTTGATTTTGCGCGAGTTGCTGACGTGGCAAAGGCAATCACGCCGGTTCCCGGCGGCGTCGGTCCGATGACGATTGCGATGCTGATGCGGAATACCTTGGAGGCGGCAAAGAATCTCTCCAGCTAATCTCACTTAGAAGCGTGCACGCGAATGCCGCCTCGTTGTGTTGGGACATGAGAATCCTCTGACGTTTATGGTATGATTTCGGTAGCCGATGTCTCGGACATTCCGCAACTGAACGCGCTCGTCAACAGCGCGTACCGCGGCGAATACTCCAAAAAGGGCTGGACGACTGAAGCGGATATTTTGGGCGGGATTCGCACCGACGAACAGGCGCTCTCTGAAATTCTTCACGATCCGCATTCAGTCATATTGAAGTACATGCTCGATGACGCCATCGTCGCCTGCGTCCACCTTCGCAAGGATAACGACGAGTTGTATCTTGGGATGCTCACAGTCTCTCCCGAACTACAAGCGAAAGGAATCGGAAAGCAATTGCTCCATGCTGCGGAAGCTGAAGCGAGAAAACAACACTGTAGAGACATCTACATGACGGTGATCTCCGAGAGAAAGGAACTCATCGCTTGGTATGAACGGCATGGCTATGTGTGCACGGGCGAGCGGAAGCCCTTTCCCCACGATGACCCGCGGTTCGGTATTCCCAAGATGCCGCTTGAATTTGTCGTACTCAGAAAGTTCCTGTCATAAGTCCGCCCTCAGTTCGCCAACGCTGTTCGGATGATCCCACCGAGAGTCGGGATAAAGCCTTCCGATGGCCGTTCAGAGATTATTTCTGATTGCCTTTTGTTTCGTTTCGTTCTTTGCACGAGGTTTCTACATCGGAATTCAGGTTTCCGTTTCATTGCAATTCAAAACGCATTCGGTTATATTTTTCCTTCGATTTCAGTGATTAGCGAGAACATTGAGGGAATTCGGCGCAGGATTGTTGCGCGATGCCACCAAAACGGACGCAACCCGTCGGAGGTTACACTCGTTGCGGTGTCCAAGACGTTTCCGCCATCGCTTGTTGCTGCTGCCGTCGACGCCGGAGTGCTTGATATCGGGGAGAACTATGTGCAGGAACTTCTCCAAAAGCGCGAAGCTCTTGGCGAGAGGGGCATGCGCTGGCACTTCATCGGGCATCTGCAGTCGAACAAGGTAAAATACATCGCTGATTGGATTCATCTCATTCACGCGGTTGACAACCGTGCACTTGCGCAAGAGATTGACAAACGAGCGCGACAAGCGAATCGGACAATCGAATGTTTGATAGAAGTGAACACGACGGGTGAGCAGACGAAGTTTGGCGTAAAGCCCGAGGCGGCACTGGAGTTCGTACAGAGCCTTGCGGATTTGCAGAATGTTCGCATTGCGGGCTTGATGACGATCGGGCCGTTTCTTCCTGACCCGGAGGGTTCGCGGCCGATGTTTCGCCGGTTGCGAGCATTGAACGAGGAAATCAGGCAGCTCGGTATGCCGAACGCAACGATGCAGCATCTCTCGATGGGCATGACGGGAGATTTTGAAATCGCGATTGACGAAGGTGCAACGCTGATTCGCATCGGCACGGCGATTTTTGGGAAACGGACAACAACGAAGTCTCAGTGATACCACAGCGGTGCGCATCAGCGCGCTGCCCATAATGAAGGAGGATGACATGAAACTCACACCGCTTGATATTCGAAGGACGGAATTCAAGAAGGCAATGCGCGGCTATGATACCGTCGAGGTCCAGACGTTCATGGAAATGATGGCGAACGAATTCGAGACGCTGCTCAAAGAACAAAACGAAACACGGGCGAAGATTATCGAGTTGGAGTCCGACTTGAAGAACTACAAACAAATCGAGCGGACCCTGCAACAGACTTTGATGCAGGCACAGGAGGCGACCGGCAAGACCTACGAAGCGGCACGCCGTGACGCCGAGACGATCATCAAGGAAGCGGAAATGAAAGCCGCGCAGATTCTGAACAATGCCAATGGCGAGATGGCGAAGCTCAACAACGAAATCGCGCAGCTCAAGGCTCGGCGCGATTCCATGGTCGGGCGCTTGCGCGTGTTGTTGAGTTCCGAATTGGAACTCTTGAAAGCGCTCGAAGTCGGCGGCGACTCGGTTCTCGCCGACAATCCCGCGCACGGCACGGGCAAAGAAAGCATTGACCTCGACAACATCTTGAAAGCAATCGAGCATGACGGAGCTCCGGCAGCACATTGACGAGGCGGTAAGATTTCTCCGCACCAAAACCACGGCACAGCCGGCGGTTGGGATCATTCTCGGCACTGGGCTTGGCGGCCTCGCAAAAGAAATCAACCAAGACGTTGTCATCGAGTATGAGGACATTCCGCACTTTCCTGTTTCCACTGTCGAGTCGCACCACGGCAGATTGATTTTCGGAACGCTCGGAGGCAAAAGCGTCGTTGCGATGCAAGGACGCTTTCACTTTTATGAAGGCTACTCGATGCAGCAGGTGACGTTTCCTGTTCGGGTCATGAAGTTTCTTGGCGTGAATACACTGCTCATTTCCAATGCGGCGGGGGGCATGAACCCGCAGTGGCGAAAAGGCAGTATCATGATTATCACCGACCATATCAACCTGCAAGGCGATAATCCACTCATCGGCCCGAACGATGATTCGCTCGGCCCACGGTTCCCCGACATGAGCGAGCCGTACAGCAGGACGTTGATTGCCCTTGCAGAAACAGTAGCGCTCGAAAACAAGATTCGCGTCGAAAAGGGAGTGTTCGTCGCCGTTGCTGGACCGAATCTCGAAACGCGTGCGGAGTACAGATTCTTGAGATTGATTGGCGCGGATGCTGTTGGGATGTCCACAGTGCCCGAGAACATCGTCGCCGTTCATATGGGCATCAAGGTTCTCGGCTTCTCCATTATTACGGACGAGTGTTTTCCCGACTCGCTTCAGCCTGCGAACGTTGCGGAGATAATTGCTGTTGCAAATGAAGCGGAGCCGAAGCTGACGCGGATTATGAAGGGTGTTGTCGAACTGCTTTAGGGCTATCATTCTGCGGCGAGCGAAACGGCGTCGGACAAGCTGTCGGTCTTCCAATTCATAGGCTTCAGCGAATCGGCTATTCATGGAATTCCAGAACATCGGAAAACTCCTTCTTCTCGTGGGCGCGATTCTGGCACTGTTAGGGGCCGGTTTCTTGTTCTTCGACAAGGTTCCGTTTCTCGGCAAGCTGCCCGGCGATATTCGCATCGAGAAAGAGAATTTCCGATTCTACTTTCCGCTGACGACAAGCATACTCGTCAGCGTTTTGATTTCTGTTGTGTTGTGGTTGATAAACTATTTTCGGAGTAAATAAAAATGAAACCGATTTTGCTGATAGGAGTTTTGACGATGATGGCTGCATCCGCCTACCCACAACAAGCAGAACCTAAAACGCCGCTACGAACCATTACCGTCCGCGGCGAAGGAATGACCATGGCGTTGCCCGACCAAGTTCGTCTTAGCGTTTCCGTTAACACACAAGGGCAAACTGCATCTGCCGCGATGCGTTCGGCAAGCGGCAAGACAGCAGAAATTCTCGCGCTCCTCAAGTCAATGGGTGTTGATGAGAGAAATATTCAAACGTCTCGTGTGAATGTTTCGCCGACGTACGATTACTCGAAGCAAATTCAGCCGCCGCCGATCATCGGGTACAATTCATCCAACGAGTTCTTGGTTCTGTTCAGGGGGAAGTTGATGGACAAAGTCGGCGAGTTTATGGACAAGGCGGTCGCTGCGGGCGCATCGAATTTCGGTGGACTGCAATATGAGACTTCGACGCAACGCGAACTGGAACGCGACGCGTTGAAACGCGCCGCTGATGACGCGAAAGCGCGTGCAGAAGTCCTCGCAAAACAGCTCGGCGCCTCGCTCGGCCAAGTGATGACGATTTCCGAAAGCGTGAGTCAAGGCGGACCTGTTCCTGTTCTGATGCGCAGCGCCGCAATGGATGCTTCGTCCGCTGCACCGGTAATGCAAGGTGAGCTTTCGCTCCAGGCAGAAGTGACTGTCGTGTTTGAATTGAAGTAACAAATTCTCACGCAAAGGCGAGACTTCTCCGAGCATAGAGGAGCGGTGCGCCTTCGCCTTTGGCGTGAGAGACAAAACCAATGTTCAAGGAACTCACAGAAAAAATCTCTTATCCCGAAGTCGAAAAAGAAATTCTGCAATTCTGGAAAGCGAACGGGATTTTCGAGAAAAGTATTTCGACGCGCGCAGGGATGAAGGGCTTCACCTTCTATGAAGGTCCGCCGACTGCGAACGGAAGACCCGGCATTCATCACGTAATGGCACGGACGCTGAAGGACTTGGTCTGCCGCTACAAAACGATGCGCGGCTTTCAGGTACATCGCAAAGCGGGATGGGATACCCATGGACTTCCCGTCGAGATTGAAGTGGAGAAGGAACTCGGCTTCAGGCATAAAGACGATATCGTGAAGTACGGTGTCGCGGCGTTCAATCAAAAATGCCGCGAGTCGGTCTGGAAATACAAAGCCGAGTGGGAGCAGATGACGGAAAAGATGGGGTATTGGGTTGACCTCTCGAAACCGTATATCACATTCGAGAACGATTATATCGAATCCGTCTGGTGGTCGCTGAAAAAGTTCTTCGATGCCGGAATGATCTATAAGGGCTACAAGATTCAACCGTACTGCCCGCGGTGCGAAACACCGCTTTCGTCGCATGAAGTCTCGCTCGGCTACGAAGACGTGAAAGACCCGAGTGTGTACGTCAAGATGCGACTCACGTCGCAGCCCGATACGGCGTTTCTCGTTTGGACCACAACGCCATGGACGCTCATCTCGAATGTTGCGCTCGCCGTTCATCCCGACGTTGATTACGTGAAGGTTGAGCACAAAGGCGAGAAGTTGATTCTTGCCGAAGCGCGGCTCAGCGTGCTTGAGGGCGAGTACGTGGTGGCGGCGAAGATGAAAGGCAAGCAGCTCGCGGGGCTTGAATACGAACGCCTCTTCTCCTATCATCCCGTTGGTCAAAAAGCCTTCTATGTTGTCGAGGCGGACTTCGTCACCACCGAAGATGGCTCTGGCATAGTGCACATGGCACCCGCGTACGGTGAAGACGATTACCAAACGTCGAAAAAATACGGTCTCCCGACAATTCATCCGGTGAACAAGAGCGGCGAGTTCACGAGTGAAGTGACGGACTTTGCAGGAACATTCGTGAAGGACGCCGATCCACTCATCATTCAACATTTGAAGCAGCGCGGCCTGCTGTATCGCAAGGAAACCATCACGCACAGCTATCCGCATTGCTGGCGATGCAAGACGCCGCTGCTCTACTACGCGCGCGACTCATGGTACATCAGCACGACGAAGTACGCGTCGAAAATGATCGAGCTGAACAAACAAATCAATTGGGTTCCGCCCGAAGTCGGTGAAGGACGTTTTGGAAATTGGCTGGAGGAAAACAAAGACTGGGCGTTGTCGCGCGATAGATTTTGGGGTACACCGCTGCCGATTTGGGTATGCGATGGTTGCAAAAAACAGGAGTGCGTGGGAAGTGTTGCAGAGTTGAAGGAAAAGGGCGGGGTTCGGGGTTCGGTGGACAAACCTCACCCCCCAAACCTCGAACCACTCGACTTGCACAAACCTTTTGTTGACACCATCACGTGGCAGTGCAACTGCGGCGGGACGATGAGACGCACGCCTGAGTTGATTGACGTCTGGTATGATTCTGGAGCGATGAGTTTTGCTCAGTGGCATTATCCATTCGAAAACAAAGAACGGATAGATTCGGGCGAGCAATATCCCGCAGATTTCATTTGCGAGGGTGTTGACCAGACGCGCGGTTGGTTTTACTCGTTGCATGCCATCGGAACGTTTCTCTTCGATAAGCCGGCGTATCGGAATCTGATCGTCAACGAATTGATTCTCGACAAGGAAGGACGAAAGATGTCGAAGTCGTTGGGGAACACTGTCAATCCGTTCGAGACGATTGGAAAGTATGGCGCCGATACGACGCGGTGGTATCTTGTTATGGCGAGTCCGCCGTGGCGCACGACGATGTTCAATGAGGATGACCTCGTTGACGTGCAGCGAAAATTCTTCGGTACGCTCATCAACACCTATGCATTTTTCGCGCTCTATGCGAACATTGACAAGTTCACCTATGCCGAGCCGCGCATCCCCGTTGCCGAACGGCAGGAGATTGACCGTTGGATTTTGTCGGAGCTCAATTCACTGATCAAACGGTACACGGCGCTCATGGACGCGTACGACGTGACGAAAGCTGCGAAGGCAGTGAGTGAGTTCACAATTGACAAGCTCTCGAATTGGTACGTTCGACGAAATCGGCGTCGGTTTTGGAAGAGTGAGGCAGGGAAGGACAAGACCGCAGCCTATCAGACGCTGTATGAATGTGTGGTTGCGGTCGCGAAACTTTCCGCGCCGTTTGCGCCGTTTATTTCGGAGGAGTTATACCGCAATCTCAATACGGTTGCGCAGCGTGAGGCGAGCGAATCCGTTCATCTCACGATGATTCCCGATGTCGAGGAGTCTGCCATTGACGCTGCGTTAGAATCGAGGATGGAGCGCGCCGAGAGAATTGTCATGCTGGTACGCGCAATGAGAATGAAAGCAAACATCAAAGTGCGGCAACCGTTGCAGCGCATCATCCTTCCCGTCACCGACGAGCAGGAGCGCGTTGAAGTCGAACAGATGGAAGACGTTATTCTCGAAGAAATCAATGTCAAGGCGATCGAATTCGTCACGGATGAATCGGGGCTTGTGAAGAAGAAAGCGAAGGCGAATTTCAAATCCATCGGACCGAAGTTTGGCAAAGCGGCGAAGGATGTGGCGAGTCGGATCAAAGAGTTGACTGCTTCCGAAATAGCGTTGTTGGAGAAGCACCGATCGCTGGAGCTTCGTGTCGGCAACACGGTATACACAGTGAGCCTGGACGACGTCGAAATCATTCGGGAGGACATTCAGGGCTGGCTCGTCGAGTCTGATGGCGGCGTCACGGTTGCGCTCGACACATCGTTGACCGCTGAGTTGGTGAATGAAGGCTTTGCGCGCGAATTCGTCAGCCGCATTCAAAATATGCGGAAGGAGGCAGGCTTCGAAGTGACCGATAGAATTGCTATCCACTTCCGAGCATCATCGCGTCTTGCGCACGCACTGCTGACGATGAGCGACTATATCAAGCGAGAAACACTCGCAGTGGAGTTGAGCGAGAAGACATTGAATGGACAGGCGATACGGCATGACATCAACGGCGAACCGGCAGATATCGTAATAGAAAAGCGCACTTAATAAGAACGGAGTACATTCGTAATGGCGAAAAGCAAAGCGGTACGAAAACACGCGACAAAGAAAACACGAACGATAACGCGCAAAGCCGCGACAAAAAAAACTTCCGGGAAGATCAAAATGAAGATGACCCTGCCGAAAGGGTACGGACCCCGCGACTTACGCCATTTCAGAGAACTGATTCTTGAAAAACGTAAAGAGACCATTGAGGAGCTCGACAATCTCAAAGAGAGCATCATGGATGTGACGACGGGCGAGTACATCGCAGAAAGCTCGACCTACTCCATGCACATGGAGCAAGGCACTGACGCAATGGAACGCGAGAAAACATTTCTCTTTGCCTCACGCGGAAGCAAGTTCGTGAGCCAACTCGACGATGCACTGCAACGAATCGAGAACGGTACCTACGGCATTTGTCGTGTGTGTGAGTTGCTCATTCCGAAAGAGCGTCTGGAAGCCGTGCCGACCGCGCAAACGTGCGCCGAGTATAAGAACACGAATCTTCCCTGTGCCCGCGGCAGAATCGCGCTTGCCAAAATGAAAAAAGCCGAGGCGTTGCGTGCGCATTCTTTGGCTTAGCCTCGCTATCGTCATCATTGACCAGGTCTCGAAGTTGTGGGTGAAGGGAATCAGTATCCCGTCGCTCGGTATCAACATTCGTGGAATGCAGTATGGGTTGAGCACGCCCGTGCTGGGCGATTTCTTTCGGCTCACATACATCGAGAATCCCGGTATGGCATTCGGGATTGATATCGGCGGCAAGTTGTTCTTTTCGCTCTTCTCTATCGCGCTGACGTTGGGAATCTTTCTCTATTTGTTCCGTGCGCGCACGGAGCATCTCGAGTTTCGCACGTCGCTGGCACTGATTCTCGGCGGCGCTATCGGCAACCTGATTGACAGAACGTTTTACGGCGTTCTCTTCAATGAAGCCCCGCTGTTCTACGGCAAGGTAGTAGATTTTTTCGACGTTGATTTTTTCGATGTGAATATTCTCGGGTACTCACTCTCTCGTTGGCCCGTGTTCAACATAGCCGATGCCGCCGTGACTGTCGGGATCGTGATGCTCCTGTTCGTTCAGCATCGGCACAAGGAAGAAGCAGCAGGCGAGCAGCTTGTTCCTGCAGTTGCGGAGGCGGACCAGAACTCCTCGCCGCCGTCCCTGTCGGAAAACGCGCCGCAGTGAGAAGCATCCGTCCCAAATCTCAAGTCTCCACGTTCCAAAGAAATTCCAATTCTCAAATTTTGAAATCCTCCGAGTGGGAGGGGTGATGCCCCTTGCTTATATTGGAACTTGGAACTTCTTTGCGATTTGGAACTTGGGGTTTGGAGCTTATCTTCATGGTGCATGAAATCGAAATCGTTGTTCCTGCAGGAAAGAAACAGGAGCGGCTCGATGTTTTCTTGACGCGTCATATCGAGAACGCGACGCGGAACAAAGTGCAGCGCGCCATCGAGCTCGGTTTGGTGTTGGTCAACGGAAGAAAAGTCCGAGCGAGCCATCACGTTTCTCCGCATGAGATCATTCGCATCAGCCTGCCCAAACCTCCTCCGCAGCAAGCATTCCCTGAGAATATCCCGCTCGACATCGTTTATGAAGACGATGACCTTCTCGTCATCAACAAGCCGGCGGGGATGGTGACACATCCGGCGTTTGGCAATTACTCGGGCACGCTCGTCAACGCGCTGCTGTTCCATTGCAATCGTCTTTCCACCTTGAACGACGCAACGCGTCCTGGCATCGTGCATCGGTTGGACAAGGATACGTCGGGGCTGATGGTGGTCGCGAAAACGGACGCGGCGCATGCGTTCCTTGCGAAGCAGTTTGGGACGCGCACCATTGCGCGCGAATACTGGGCGCTGGTATGGGGAACATTCATCGAAAAGAGGGGTGTCATCGAGGCGAGCCTTGGGCGAAGCAAAGCCGACAGAAAGAAGATGGCTGTTGTTCGGGAAGGGAAGCATGCCGTGACGGAGTACGAGGTCATCGAAGCGTTTCCCTATCTTACACTCATCAGATTGAAATTGCAGACCGGGCGGACGCATCAAATACGCGTTCATCTTGCCCATATCGGGCATCCGGTGTTCGGCGACCCGACCTACGGCGGCAGGCAGTGCGTTGCCGGGCCAGGCTCGCCCAAACAGAAAGCCGAAGTGCAACGTCTGCTGAAACTGATACACCGACAAGCGCTTCACGCAAAGACGCTGTCGTTCATTCATCCCTCCACAAAAATCGTGAAGCACTTTGACTCTCAATTGCCTGATGATATATCAAAACTCTTAGCGTTTTTGAGGAATGCGTAGCTAAAAAAAATTACGTTGCTCAACCTATTGCCTTTGTGATTCCTATGTGCTATCTTAGTCGTAGAATTTGGCGGGAATCCTGACAGCTACAGAAAACCTCAACAGTAGTTTTCCCGACCCCTTCGTTTCAAAAAGTCGCATCCGTTTTACAACGTACCTCGGTGGTGCAGTCAAGAGAGGAGACTTGAAGCACGCCGACCAATCTTAGGGGAGAAACAATGAAAGCACGGGCACGTTCTTGTGCGTGGGCGATGTCTATCCTGTTCGTTGTCGGCAACATTGCTCATCCGCAGTCGCAATTCGAAGTAACCATCCAACAGTTTTCCAAAGAGGAGTTGATTGGCTACATTCAGCCACTGGGTGATATGTTTGGGGCAAACCTGAACGCAGGAATGTTCCATTCGGCAACGATTCCGGACGATGGGTTTCATTTTCGCGTTGACGCAATCGCAATGGCGTCGCTTGTGCGCGATGAGGATCGCACGTACAATGCGAACTTACCGTCGGGGTTCGTTCCGGAGAACGGGTCGAGACGGACTGCGACGATTTTCGGCGGACGCGGGACGACATTTCGGGATATCAATTCCGGGTTGGAATACAAAGGCACCGACGGACTTCTCAACATGAACTACTTCCCACTCTTCGTTCCGCAAATCACTATCGGTACCGTCCTCGGCACGCAAGCTTCGGTGCGCTACATTTCAACGCCGTCGCTTTCGAGCAACAAACTTCCGCCAACGCGCCTTTTTGGCGCGGGTATTCGCCACAGCATCAGCCGCTACATCACGGACAGCCCGCTTGATATCACCATCGGCGGTTTCTATTCCGTCTTTTCCGTCGGCGATATTCTCGAATTCACAGGAACAACGGTAAACCTTCACCTCAGCAAGAGTTTCAGCCTCCTCACACTCTACACCGGCGCGGCATGGGAGCAGAGCGACATGGAGGCACACTACACCTACCGCGCAAGCGAAAGTGCCGTGCCTATGCCTGTAGCTGTCGCGCTCACCGGCAGCAATACTTTTCGCGTCACTACCGGTCTCATGATTGACCTGCAGGCAATTCGTCTCTTCGCAGATGCAAACTTCGGGACCGTGCAGCACTTCTCGGGCGGCATTGGGTTTGGATTCTAGAATTCACGAGTTCGAGTTTGGAAGTGAGGACGATGTGAAGCATCACGTATGGACAAGATCCGCCGCACTGATTCTCGCGTTCTCGACGCTCGGGTCATCGTGTGTGAACGACAACGTGCTTGTTGCAGTAAACCTGACGCCGATCAGTGCGCGGTTTCGGCTCGGAACAAACGCCATGTTTGCCGCCGCGATCACGGTCGATCTCGACAGCCTCATCGCTGCCGAGTACAAGCACAAACTGCGACAAGGGCGCGTCTATGATTTCAGAGTCCGGGTGGAAGGAGAATACTCGGGTTCGATTGCTGGCGCTGCAGCAATTCGCGTCGACACCGCCGCATCGCGATTGATTTTGAGATTTCCCGAAACCGGCAACGTACCGTGGTCGGTGTTCTATACGCCGCAGTCGCTCCTGACAAGCTCACAATATCTCTCGCCGCAATCCGAAGGCATCGCCGAATTGCTCCGTGCCTTGACCATGGCACCACTCCCACGCATCACCGTCTCCACTCTTGGGGCACTGACTGGAGTGCCGATTCCCGACAGTCTCTATGTTATGATTGACGTTTATCTGCAGGCAGATGCCGAGCTTTGAATTAGGCAACCGATCTCCTCATCCATTTGCGCCCTTCGTTCGCAGTCATTAGCGAGGGCAACCCCTTCGTGCTGTTGACATCCGACGAATCTATTGGTATTTTGCCACACCGCATTTAACCTTTTCATCACAAACAATGGAGGTATTTCTATGAACCTTGAAAGAGGTTTGCTGAAGTTCAGCACTCTTGCCCTCACCCTGCCTCTGCTATCAACTCAGGCCAGTGCTCAGACTGCTTTTGAGAACGCACTGAAGTCCTTCGATAGTAAGACGGTGGTCGGGTACACACAACCGTTGCAGGATTTATTCGCCGCCAACATGACGAGCGGCTGGTATCGCTCGGCGGAAATTCCCCGGAGCGGTCTACATATTTCGTTCAATATTGTTGCAATGGGAGCGATTCTCTCGGACGATCAGAAGACCTATGATGCAGCGCTGCCAGCGGGCTACTCTCAGACGACCTTCAAGGCTCCGACCGTTTTCGGAGATAAGAACGTTGCAGTGTTCACCGACCCTGTAACGGGATTGAGCTTCGGTCAGTCTGGCGGAGCGCTCAATGCGGGTCTCTTCCCACTTGCCGCGCTGCAAGGAACGATCGGTCACGTGCAGGGAACGGAACTGATTGTTCGCTTCGTCCCGTTACCCGAAATCAGCAACTTCCCGAAAATCACCTTCTGGGGTATCGGCGGCCGCCACAGTATCAGCCAGTATTTCGAAGATGAACCTCCGGTGCACGTTGCGTTCGGTATTTTCTATAACCAAATCGCTGCCGGCGATATCATTACGATAAAGAGTCTTCTCGTCGGACCGCAAGTGAGCAAAAGCTTTGCCGTTCTCGATCTCTACGGCGGCTTCGGGTACACGAGCAACACGATGACTCTGAATTTCAACTCCACATCTGCCGGCGCGGGTGCCGTGAACGTCGAACTTGAGGGGAAAGACAAAGTTCGCGGCACGGTCGGCGCAGGGTTGAATCTCGGCGTCTTCCGTTTGAACGTTGACCTAAACTTTGGGTCCGTCACCGCTATTGCGGCAAGTCTGGGTTTCGGTTTTTGATTGAACGACAGGTGAACATTTTTCAGGAGAATATGACAATGAAAGCAAAACTGTTTCTCGTATTGAGTATCGTCGTGATGACGACGATGGGCTTCGAGTGCATCAATGATCCGATCCTTGTTACGGTCAACGCGGACCCAATCTCCGGTTGCGTTACCATTAATCCCGGCTCAGGTACGTTCAACTCATCAACAGGTCCAATTAACATTAAGAGTTTGATTCCATCGGACTATCAAAACAAGTTCAAAAAACTACGCGTGTATGATGTGGAAATCAAAGTTGAGCACCCACACCCTAACGGAACAGTAAATGGTTCCGTGTTTGTCCGCTTCGACACGCAGCCGGAAATCCAGGTGTTGAATTACAATGTGGATTACGAGGATCTGTCAGGTGGAATTTCTTTGCGAAATTCAGGTGGGAAGATAACGTACAATGCAGCGGGCTTCGCCTCGATTGTTGCGGCTCTTTCAGGTTCGACGCTGCCGACCAGTGCTGTAATTCGCGCAACAGGTACTGGTCCTACGATAACTCAGAACCTAGTCCTTTGCACGAAGATGTTTCTGCAGGTAGATGCGCAGAACTGAGATGTAGGTACACGCTTCGTAAGCCCCTGCCCGCTCAGGGGCTTTTTCTTTTGGTGATAACAGCCCTGAGATGTGGCGCACACCACCCCCGTAAGAACTTCCTTGAAAACCCAACGTGCCTTTCGTACATTGAATCCAGATGACTGCTCCGCGCGACAACCTACTGGGCTTCACTCTCCAAGAGCTTTCCGACTATGCCGAACACATTGGCGAGAAACGCTATCGCGGCAAGCAATTGTTCGATTGGCTCTACGCGAAAGCGGTGAGGGATTTCGGCGAGATGTCGAGCCTTGCGAAGAGTTTTCGGGAGCGCTTGCTCCATTCGGCGTGTATCGAGGGGGTGGAACTCGTGCAGCAGCAGCGGTCACATCGCGACGGGACGACGAAAATCCTGATCCGTCTTCGCGACGGCTTCCATGTAGAGAGTGTTCTTATTCCGCCGCGGATCGCCTTTCGTGGAACCGACGCCGAACGAGAGGACGAACAACGTCGGCTGACGCTGTGCATTTCGAGCCAAGCCGGCTGTCCGCTGGATTGCAAGTTCTGCGCGACGGCAACGATGGGATTTCTCCGCAATCTCACGACGGGGGAAATCATTGACCAAGTCATGCAAATTCGTCGCGTGAGCGAACGTCCGATCACCAACATTGTCTTCATGGGCATGGGCGAGCCTCTGATGAATTACAGGAACGTCATGAACGCGGTGGAGATTTTGATCAGCGGGATGAACGTCGCCGCGAAACGCATCACGCTTTCTACCGCAGGCTGGGCAGACAAGATTATGCAAATGGCAGACGACGGCATCAAGGCAAAGCTCGCCGTCTCACTGCACAGCGCCGTTGATGCAACACGCACGAGGCTCATGCCGATCAACAAAAAATTTCCGCTCGCAGTCCTGATGGCGGCGATCGAATACTATCATCGCAAAACGAGAAAGCGGGTGACGTACGAGTATATTTTTTTCGACGGCGTGAATGATTCCGACGCTGAGCTTGCACAGCTCATCAAACTGGCACGCCGCGTCCCATGCAAGATCAACATCATCCCGTATCACGATATTGCCTTTACGGGTGTGAGAGGCGTAGGCCTGAGGCCGTCGCCGCGCATGAATCAGCTCGCCGACAAGCTCCGCGAGCACCATCTTTCGGTTTTCGTTCGCAGCAACGCGGGCGAGGATATTGATGCGGCGTGCGGACAGCTTGCCGTGAACAACGAACGCGATGCCGTGCGAAGGACTCGCACGGTACAGCGACTTTCTCCTGCACTTGCGTAACATTCTTCCCCCGACGTAAACCATTATCTCATGAACGTATGCGACTCATAATGTTTGGACCGCCCGGCGTCGGCAAAGGCACGCAGGCGAAACTCCTGGCGGATGAATTCGGCATTCCGCACATTTCGACGGGCGACATGCTGCGCGGGGCAGTTGCCGAAGGAACCGAGCTTGGCAAAAAAGCTAAGGCTATCATGGACGAGGGGCGCCTCGCCCCCGACGATATCATGATCGGCATCGTGCGCGAAGTTTTGCTGTCGCCGCGCGTTGCGAAGGGCTTCATTCTCGACGGATTCCCCCGCACCCTCGATCAGGCAAAAGCGCTGGCGGCATTGTTCGACGAGATCGGCATCGCCAGCTATACGGTTATCAATTTCAACGTGAGCGACGACGAGGTGATTCGACGACTCAGCGCGCGCCTCGTGTGTACAAACGACGGAAAGATTTTCAACAGGCTTACGGACGGGGTCACGACACATTCCACGTGCCCGGTGTGCGGCGGCAAGCTCATCCAACGAGATGACGACAAGCCGGCGACGGTGCGTAAGCGCCTGAGTGTGTACCACTCCGCGACCAAGCCCGTGTTCGATTTTTACAAACAGCGGAACGTCATTGTTGACGTTGACGGCACCGCGCCGATAGACCATGTGCACAGGAAGATCAAAACGCTCATCGGCGCATAACTGATGAAGCAGAGCGAGGCATTGATCATCGCGCATCGAGGCAGTTCCGGCTGCGCGCCCGAAAACACACTTGCCGCATTTCGTCGTGCCATCGCCGACGGCGCCGACGGGATCGAGCTGGACGTGCGCATGACGAAAGACGGCGAACTTATCATTCTGCACGACCAACGTGTCAACCGCACCACCAACGGACGGGGGAAGGTTTCGAACCTGACCAGCGCCGAGATTCAGCAACTCGACGCCGGTTCGTGGTATGCAAAACAGTTTGCAGGCGAGCGCATTCCAACCCTACGTGCTGTATTCGAGCTGCTCGATGATGGACGCGACCTTCCAAAGCATTTCCTCCTCAACATCGAAGTCAAAACCGATGGACAAATCCAATCGCGTACACGCTTGGCGGAATCGCTTGCGCACGTGCTGCGCGAAGGGCACGGCGTCGGTCGCACAGTCGTCTCGTCATTCGATCACAGGTTTCTGAAACGCTTTCATGAGCTTGCGCCCGCGATTCGCATCGGTGCGTTGTATGTGCCTGTGCGCGATTTCGGCAAGAAGCCTTCGCGCATGTGCGGTGCGCTCGGCGCGACCATCTTCGTCTGTAGCAAGGCACAGCTCAATAGACGCATTGCCGCGGATGTGCTTGAAGCAGGACTTGGGTTGGCATGTTATGGCGTGAACATGAGGCAGGATGCGATGAAGGTTCTCGCACTGGGCGCAGGCATCCTCATCACCGACTATCCGAAAGAAATCAGACACTCAGAGGTTTGAGGGACGAGTCATCTAACGGATGCTGAAAATCTGTTCTCAAGTTACGGCGCGAGCCGCACGACGCTCCAGCCGCGCCGTGTTCGTCGGTACACCAACCGATCATGTAACCGATTCTCGCGTCCTTGCCAAAACTCAACGGACTCCGGCACGACGCGGTAACCTCCCCAGTGCGGCGGACGCGGGACATGCGCACCGAACTTCTTGGCGAATTCTCTGGTGCGACGCTCCAAGAAGGTGCGATCGGCGATCGGTTCACTTTGCGGCGACGCCCACGCACCGATCCGACTTCCGATCGGACGCGTCGCAAAGTACGCATCAGCCTCTGCGCGGGACATTTTTTTCACTACACCTTCGATGCGCACTTGTCTGTTGACCGGTTGCCAAAAAAACACAAGCGCGGCACGGGGGTTCCGTGCAAGCACCTTGCCTTTCGCGCTGTTGAAGTTTGTGAAAAAACAGAAACCCCGCTCATCGAACTCTTTCATAAGCACAATCCGGGCGGAGACTTTTCCTGTGCGGGTCGCTGTTGCAAGCGTCATCGCGTTCGCATCGGGAATGTGCTTCACGTCGTCGAACCAGGTTTTGAATTGCGCAAACGGATTCGGCGCTACTGTTTGCTCACTGAGTTGAGAGGACATGGCGGGTGTTCGATCTCGTCTGAACGCACACTCAAACGGCCTTCGTTTTTGCCAAAATTGCCTCCATCTCATCCATTACCCGATTCATCTTCTGCATGGTCAATTCAAACGGCAACGACGTCGTCATGTCAACACCCGCCTTCTTCAACAACGCAATCGGATAATCGGAGCCGCCTGCGGAGAGCAACTGCAGGTAGCGCTTCGTCGCTTCGGTGTCGCCTGCCAGAATTTGCTCGCTCAATGCCGCTGACGCGGTAAACGAGGTCGCATACTGATACACGTAGAACGTATAGTAGAAATGTGGGATATGCGCCCATTCGACTTTGATCTCGTCGTCAACGATGCAAATCCTTTGGTCGTGTCCATAGTAACGCTTCACGATTGCATCGTACAGTTCGCTGAACGACTCGCCCGTGAGCGCTTCGCCTTTCTCTGCTCGCTCATGAATCGCAAGCTCGAATTCTGAAAACTGTACCTGGCGAAACACCGTGCCGCGAATCCCATCGAGATAGTTGCCAAGCAGTGTAAGCCTCACGGCATCGTCCTTCACCGTCTTCAGCATGTAGTCGAGCAGAAGCGCCTCGTTGAATGTTGACGCCACTTCAGCGACGAAAATCGAATAGTGCGAAGTCGGGTACGGCTGATGGTTGTTGGAAAAGTGACTGTGCATTGTATGGCCAAGCTCGTGCGTCAGCGTACTCACATCGTCGTACTTACCGTTGTAGTTGAGCAGAATGTACGGATGCACATCGTACACCGCGCCGTTGCTGTAGGCGCCTGAACGCTTGCCGTGGGCTGGAAACACGTCAACCCATCGCTCCGTGAAACATCGTCGTGCCACGGCTATGTATTCGTCGCCGAGCGGAGCGAGGGAGGCGAGCACGTGGTTGTGCGCTTCCTCGATTGTGTAGTGCAAATCTAAATCCTTCACGAGCGGCGCGTACAAATCGTAGTAGTGCAACTCGTCAACGCCGAGCATACGCTTTCGCAACGTGAGATAGCGGTGGAACGTTGCAAGGTTCGCGTTGACGTTCTCGATCAAACCTTTGTACACAGCGACGGGAATGTTGTTGCTGTCGAGCGCGTGTTCGAGGCATGAGGTGTACTTGCGTGCTCGTTGGTAGAACATATTCTTCTTCAGCTCAGCGTACAAATTCGCCCCGAATGTCCGGTGGAATTCGTTCAACTTACCGAAGTACGCACGAAAGACTTTTCTTCGGTCGTCGCGATTCGGCGCGGTTTTGTGCAGCGCGAATGCGGCTTGGTCCAACTTCACTCTCGTGCCGTCACTCATGTCGATTTCGGCGAACGGAAAATCAGCGTTCGAAAAAATGCCGTACACGGTGTTGGGCGCATCGCTCATGAGTCCCGCGTCGGCGATAATTTTTTCCTCGCCCTCCGTTCCCGTGTGCTCTTTCCGGCGCAGCGTTTCATACAAGTTGTGGCGATACACTTCTAACTGCCGCTCCCGCTTGATGAAATCATCGATCGTCGCCTTCTCCACTTTGAGAATCTCAGGCTCGATGAACGATGACTTCGCGCCGAACTCCGCACCGATCGCGCTCATTTCTTGCTCCATGGCGAGATAGGTTGCGACACGGGTATCCAAATCCGAATTCATGCTCGCATAACAATAAAGACGATGGAATTCCTTCCAGAGCCGACTGACGAGATCGAGGCAACGGAAGAGGGTCTGCGGCGATTCCGTAACCCTGCCGCGATACGCTTCGATATGGGATAGCTCTGCGACGAGGGCTTGTTTCGACGAAAGCCACTCCTCATCGGAGGCGTAGATATCCCCCAGCCGCCATTTGTATGTGTCGGGAATTTTCGATCGGTCGCGTTCGCCGATAAAGTCCTTCGAAGTAGTTGAGGCATGAAAATGAATATCCACTCCGTGCAAGGCGTGCAACTGGTTCAGCATGATTCCACTCAGCATTGGTCCGAGATAATTTTGATACACAATGTACGGCGAAGTTGGGGAAAGGGCAAACGGAATTTATGCTTGGTGAAGTGTCTCACACGGCGATTGTCCCCGCCGTTCGAGAATTCGGTGGAAGGAGCCCATTGGGTCCTTTCTACAGATTCATGGCAGCACTAAACACTTGTACGAGTATAAGAGCCTCTGTGAGAATGTGGAACTGAGCGATTCTGGAGAATCGCTCTACAGGTCGAATTCGTTTTCACTCAGGCTCCATAACTGCGGGGTCATGGGAAACCTGCGGCGCGCGATCCGTTTCCTTTCGCGCCCCGACTGTTGGACGTGCGCGTGCACAGCTCCCTGTCGGATTTTTTGTGCGGAACAGCGCGTTGCTTGTCGCACAGTGAATGGATATATTGAAACAGTCAGAAAAGGGGAAAAGCCTACAACACGATGCAAAGATTCAGTGAACAGCGCTTGCGAGAGCTGCTCGATGGCTGCCGTGGAAAGCGGATCGCCGTTGTCGGCGATTTGATGGTTGACCACTATTATTGGGGGAACGTCAGTCGCATCTCGCCTGAGGCGCCTGTTCCAATCGTCGAAGTGATTCAGGAACAGGTCCGGCTCGGCGGCGCTGCGAATGTCGCGAACAACATTCAAGCGCTGGGAGGCTTACCTCTGCTCGTGGGGTTGATCGGTGACGATCACGCCGGCAAGCGATTCCTCGATATCCTCAGAGAAAGCAATCTCTCCGCGGCGGGCGTCGTCACGGACGCATCGAGACCGACGACGATCAAGACACGCGTCATCGCGCACGCGCAGCATGTCGTTCGGATTGATAACGAGTCCCGAGCAGAATGCCCTGAACATCTCCAGCACCTCATCGTTGATGCAGTGAAATACAGCATTCACGACCTGGACGGCATTATCATCGAAGACTACAATAAAGGGGTGGTAACGCGCGAGGTAATTCGCGAGGTGACTGCGGTTGCAAAAAAATATAACAAGATCGTTACCGTTGACCCGAAGTTCAATAACTTTTTCGAATACAAGAACGTCACCGTCTTCAAGCCCAACCGCCGTGAAGTGGAAGAAGTGATTGGCGGGAGACTGAAATCGCAAGCGGATATTGAAAAAGCCGGGCGATATTTGTTGAGAAAACTCCACGCAGAGCATGTCCTGCTGACCCTCGGCGAAGGGGGCATGGTGCTCTTCGAAGCAAACGGAGCAATCACGGTGATGCCCAGTCAGGCTACTAATGTCCAGGACGTTTCCGGCGCAGGTGATACCGTGATCTCGACGCTCACTATGGCACTTGCCGCCGGCGCAAGTATGTACGAAGCAACCACGTTGGCAAACTGCGCTGCGGGTGTCGTGGTTGCGTATGTTGGTATCGTTCCAGTTCAGCCAGACCACTTGATCGAAGCAGCGTTGAGGTTCTCCGGCAACGGTCATGTGCAAGCGCCCGTCGAGCAGACTGCACTGCGATGAGGAAAGTCCTCTCGCTGCGAGCATTTCTTCGCGAGCGCAATACCCTTCGACGCCAAGGGAAAACCCTCGTGTTCACCAACGGCACATTCGACATTCTGCATCGCGGGCACGTCGAGTATCTCTCGAAGGCGCGAGCGCTGGGCGACGCTCTGATTGTTGGATTGAACACCGACGCATCCATCCGGCGCATCAAGGGACCACAACGACCGATCAACACGCAAGCCGATCGTGCACGCGTGCTTTCCGCGCTGGCGGCGGTAGATTATGTGGTGCTCTTTGGCGATGATACACCGAGACGGTTGATCGAAAGAATCCTTCCCGACATTCTTGTGAAGGGCGCTGATTGGAAGATTGGTGACATTGTGGGGAAAGACATCGTCGAGCGTAATGGAGGCGTGGTGAAAACGATCCGGCTGACACGTGGCCGGTCGACGACAAACGTCATCCACAAAGTGTTGCGTGCCTATTGCACCAACTAATGCTCGCATGCGACGAACCCAGAAACGAGGTTGTGGAAACCGTGAGCGTGAAGAAGATTTTGAAATGGCTTGCGTACAGCGCGGCAACCGTCATTGTGGTGCTGACCGCTATCGCCGGGTTGACGCAGACGCAATGGTTTCGCGATAAGCTTCGTACGCTTGCCCTCGAACAGCTCGATTCCCTCCTGATTGCCGATGTGTACCTTGGCGAAATTCACGGCAATCTCGTCTCGGGGTTCTCCATTGATTCGGCGTCCGTCGTTGTCGGCGGCGAACATCTCCTCGCAGCCGAGCGCATTGATCTGCGCTATGATCTCTTCGAGCTTCCCTCCAAGCGCATCACCGTAAGCCATCTGACCCTTGTTCGTCCGAAGATCGCGCTGTTGCGCGGGCGCGATAGCATCTGGAATTTCGAACGCATGGTGCGCCCGACGCCCGACGACTCCACGTCCCCCCCGTTCGATTGGCCCATCGTCGTTGACCAGTTTGAAGTTCTCAACGCACAAATCCGATTGGTAGATTCGGCGCGACTTGCAGAAGGCGATCACATGAACACGGGTCCCTTCTTTGTCGAGTATCATGATGTTCACCTCCGCGAGTTCTCGTTGCTGGTGAAGCGAGCCTTTGTTGCACCCGATGAGAAGCGCGCATTCATCGCGGCGCTGTCATTTCTTTCCGACCGCCCCGATCTGCGCCTGCAAAAGTTCTCCGGCGAGGTTCAGGCTTCGAAGAAAGGCGCAAGCGTGCGGAACCTCACGATTCAAACCGCACGTTCGAATCTCCATCTCGACGCTGACCTGCACGACGTTGATCTCGTTGCAGGGTTCGATCTGAGAGAGCTGAAGGAGAATCGTGTCGAGCTGTCGCTGCAGACATCACCGTTAGATTTGAACGAGCTGAAGCGCTTCATTCCAGAGATTGATTTTTTGGATGGAACGCTGGATGCTGATCTGGACGTTGACGGTCAGTTCGGTGAACTGAACATCCGCCACCTCGATCTCACCAACAGGAATTCCGAGCTGCATGTGGGAGGAACGCTGTCGCATCTCGATGAGCCCGAGCATCTTGCGCTCGACATCAAATGCCGGGGCAGCAAAATCGTGTATGCGGATGCGGTTGCTCTGCTCTCGACACTCGACCTGCCCAACTTGAGTGGGCTTGGCACTGTAGGTCTTGAGTTCGACTTCAACGGTACGCCGACGGACTTCATGACGAGTTTCACGCTGGCATCCAACATGGGTGGGATTTCAGCGCAAGGAGCGAAACTCAAAATCGGCGGTCCGCGCTCGCTGCAGTATGACGGTGAGGTTATGCTTCGCGAGCTGAACCTTGGCGCGCTGCTGAACGATCCAACGCTCGACGCAATAGCCAGCGGCACGATCGACATTGTGGGCTCCGGGACATCGCTCGACAATCTCAACGCGAGCGTTAAGGCAAGATTGGACTCCTCCATGTTCGCGGGGCGACGTATCGGCGCATCCAAACTTATTCTCACCGCCGCACAGGGAACGCTCGAGGGCACCGCCGACCTTGCTGTTGGGGCGATGAAGAGCGAGTTGAAGGTCTCTCTCGACCGCACCAACAAGTTGCTCCCGCGATTTACTCTCGATGGTCGCATCGTATCTCTCAACCTTGCAGACTTCGTTGACGACAAAACACAGAACAGCGACTTGACGTTAGGCATTCGCGCGGAGGGAACCGGATTGGAATGGGAAAAACTCAATTGTACAGCCACTCTTGCATTCTCTTCCTCACGCTACAAGGAGTACCAGATCGATTCGGGCGTTGTGGACCTTTCGATTGACCAGCGCGACCCCTTGCAGAGTAGCATCGCACTTCGTTCGAGCATCGCGGATTTTTCGATCAAGGGCCAATTCGACCTCGATTACATGGTCGGCCTACTGCGTTACGAAGTCGAAAATATGAGTCTCGCCGTTGCACAGCGCTTCAAGTCGCTTGACTCGACGCTTGCGACGGCAACCGACGTGAAAGAATTAGACGCGTTCGGCAAACGGCTCGCGGCGAAGGAGAAATCACTTGCTGCGGACTACGAACTGAGCCTGAAAAATCTCGAGCCGTTTTCGATCCTCGCAGGGGATCGCACATTCGACGCTGTCGGCACGATCAAAGGGTCGCTGCGCGGTAGCTTCGAGAACCTTGCCGGCGATGCTCAGGTGAGCGTGAAGGAATTCTTCTACGGCAACGCGGATTCCGGCATGCTTATTCAGGATGGGATTGCGACGCTGCGATTCAACGACCTGAAACCCATCGCTCCCCTCACCGACTTGCAACTGCGCGTCAAAGTGGATGCGGGGAAAATGCACCTGAATCGGACAAAACTCGATACGCTCAACTTCGGTATCTTCTATGATAAAGAGTACGCCGGGTTTGTCGTGAACGCTGATTACGAACAGAGCCTCCACCTTCGTACGAGCGGACAAATCGGTATAACGGACGATGGTCTCGAACTCAAGTTCAGCAAACTCGCGCCGGCGTTCAAAGAGTATGCATGGCAAGCAGAGGAGGGTGCTTCCGTGATCGTCAGCCAATCCGGGTTGCGGGTGCAGCATCTCGCATTGCAGCGTGGCGCGCAGCGGGTGACGTTGAGCGGATGGCTGCTCACGGGCGGCGCGCTCAATGCCCACCTTGTCTGCACTAACCTTCGCCTCGACGACCTTTGGTATGTGCTGCCGCACGACGAACGCAACGATCGCGGGTTTGAAGGTCTTGCGCATCTCGACGTGCAGGCCCGCGGCACGTTGAGCTCCCCGGAGTATGTCGCCTCGCTGCGCGCAGAGCAGGTCTTGTTCCGCGGCTTGCCGTTCGGTCTCATTACGGGAGACCTTACCTACAAGGACAAGGCGATGAACACCAAACTCGTCATTGATAATCGCGCGATCTCCAAAGCGGAATCGCCCGACCTCATGATCGAAGGGACGCTTCCCATCAATCTCGCACTCGCGGAGAATACTTCGCTGCTCTCGGATGCCGACATGGATTTCACGGTCCGCTCCGATGGGCTGCAAATGAGTCTGCTCGATCCTCTTGTGCCCACGTTCAACGAACTCTCTGGCATCGTGAAAACGAATTTGAAGGTGCAAGGCACGCTCAAGAAACCGAACTTCACCGGCACACTGAGCATCGAACGGTGCCGCTTCTTGTTCGCGCCGAACAATATGTACTATCATCTCGACGGTGCCTTCGAACCCAGAGAAGAACGAATCCACTTTACCACCGTTACCGTCCGTAACATCGCCGAGGACAACAATCGGGGACGTGAGGGGATCGTCACCATTAAGGGGAGCATGGCTTTTCGCGAACTTCTCCCATCGGATTTCAACTTCACTATTGCGGGAAATCTCCTGGTCGTCAACAAGCGGACGCGTACATCGGGGCTTGCGGTCTACGGTGAGTTGCCGGTTGAAACGGGTCCGCAGGGCCTCGCCTACACGGGCACCATCGAGCGCTCACTCCTGCGTGGCACGGTGTTCGTGAACAACTCAAGCCTCGCGTTCCCGCCGACCACCGCGTCTGTGCGTGAGGATACCTTCTACATTCCGATACGAATCGTGAACGATACGGTGAAGACGGTTGCGCCAGAGGACTCGATGAATCTGTCGCGCTATTTTCGCTTTGCTGCGCGCGTGGATAGTTTATGGAACGAGGAGATTGTTCGGCGAGGGCCGTCTTTTATTGACGGATTGCGTTATGATTTGCAGGTCGACTTTCAGGGAACGAACAACGAGGTGCGGATGATCTTCAATCCCGCAACGAATGAAGAGCTTCTTGCAAACATCACGGGCAAAGTTGCCATCACCGAAGATGGAAAAACTTGGAACGGCAACCTGACTGTCAGCCGTGCGTCGTACAATTTTTATGGCAAACGGTTCGACGCCGAGGGGACGATGAATTACACAGGCGACTTGTTCAATCCCGAGCTACATATCACGGCCAAGTACGAGGGCTTGCGCGACAACGACCAGGCACAGCCCCCGAAACAGGAGAACGTCGTTGTCACATACAAGATCACAGGCACGCGCCTCGCGCCGAAGTCCGATATTTCGATGACGATTGACAATGTGGATTACAACAGCTACAGCGACGGACCGAAGTCCGACTTGCAGTCCGACGCGCTTACATTTATTCTCGCGGGGAAATTTCCCCTCAGTCGTGGCGAGCGCAACGACGTCGCAGGCGGACTCGAGGCAACTGCTAAGACGACCCTGCTGGGCGGCGCATCGTCATTGTTGACGGCAGCCTTCTCGGAATTTTTGCGCGAGAAGACGGGGTTCATCAACTCGTTCGAGTTTCGCTACGACAGCCGCGGCGCAGACATTCGATTCGGCGGCACCGCGTTCAAAGGATACTGGCGCTATGGCGGAAAAATCTTAGAGGATCCGTTCAACAACGCGAACTTTAGCATCCTGTACTCGTTCGGGACGATCTTTGACAAGCCGCTACTCCGCAATTTCATGTTCGAACTCGAGCACAAGGTAGACACGTCAACACTATTCGGGCAAATCGAATCGTCGCGCAAGGAAGTAAACTCCGCACGGTTTTTTTATCGGTTTTCGTTCTAAGCGCGGATAGATTGCCGTTGCTCTGAACACATCCACCTGTTTTCCCTTTCGAGGACACACATCATCAAACACATCAAGAAAAAACTTCTCACCTTTCTCTCCGCCGATTCATCGAAGTCCTATACGCTGAAGGAACTCTCGAAGCATCTGGAGATACAATCCAGGGACGAGTACGCCGCATTGCGTGAAGTCGCAGACGAACTGGAGAGAAAAGGCATCCTTATCTCCGATGCGCGCGGACGCGTCAGCTACGTCGTGGAAAAGAAGACGAAGGAAAAAAAACACGCGAACCGAGTCGTCGGCAAGTTGAGCATGACGCGGCGCGGCTTCGGTTTCGTGAAACTCAATGGCTCGGACGAGGAGATCTACATTGCGGAGCGGTCGCTCGGAACGGCGTTGCACGGTGACACGGTTGCGGTCGCTCTCTTCGCGATGCCGCAAACACGAAAACGGCGCGCGGAACGCAGAACGCTCGAAGGCGAGATCATCGAAATCATCGAGCGCGGCTCGACGACCCTGGTCGGCGAATTGGAGAGGAGTCGCAATTTCTATGTCGTGAGGCCCGACGATGAACGGGTCAATCGCGACGTGTACATCGCAAAGGAGGATTTGAACGGGGCGGCGTTGGGCGACAAGGTCGTCATCAAACTGCTCCCGTGGGAGAATCCGGCGCAGAATCCCGAAGGCGTGGTGCTTGAAGTGTTGGGCAAAGCGGGCGATGCGCGCGTCGAAGTGCTGAGTGTCGCGCGTCAGTTCAACCTCCCGACGAGTTTTCCAAGCGCAGTCGAGGCGGAAGCCAACGCGTTTCCTGCTGTCATCACACCTGCCGATATGAAGGGACGGCGCGATTTGCGTACGACGTTGTGCGTAACGATTGATCCGGAAGACGCAAAAGATTTCGATGATGCCGTTTCCTTCGAGCCGTTGCCGAACGGGAACTTTCAGCTTGGTGTCCACATCGCAGACGTAAGCCACTATGTCAAACCAGGCTCCGCACTCGACGCCGAAGCGCTGATGCGCGGTACAAGTGTGTACATGGTGAACGAAGTCATCCCGATGCTGCCCGAACGCCTCTCGAATGATTTGTGCAGCCTCCGTCCGAACGTTGACCGCCTGACCTACAGTGTACTCGCGGAAGTGACGGAAGATGGTAGCGTCGTTGACTACACGATTACGAAGAGTGTGATTCACAGTGCGCGGCGTTTCACGTACGAAGAAGTGCAAGCGATTCTCGAGGTAGGCAAAGGCGAGTTGAGCGAGATGCTGTTGCCCTTGCATCGTTTTACGAAAACGTTGACGAAGCAGCGCCGCAAGAAGGGAAGCATTGATTTTGATACGGGCGAAGCGAAGTTCACATTCGATCCGCAAGGATTCCCCTCTGCGATCATCAAGAAGGTGCGGTTAGACGCGCATCGCCTCGTCGAGGAGTGCATGTTGCTTGCGAACAAAATCGTCGCGGAGCATATTGGCAAAGTGAAGCGAGATGAACATGCCAAGCCGTTCGTCTATCGCGTGCATGATGTGCCCGACCCGTCGCGGCTCGAGGACTTGGCGAATTTCGTGAAGCAGTTTGGTTACTCCCTCGATGCAAAGCAGGGGGTGAGCGCGCTGCAACTGCAGAAGCTGTTGGATAAGGTGAAGGGGTCGGAAGTGGAGACCGTCATTAACGAAGTTGCTCTCCGCTCGATGGCCAAGGCGGTGTACTCTGAAAAGAACATCGGGCACTTCGGCCTCGCGTTCAAGTACTACACGCATTTTACATCGCCGATTCGCCGCTATCCTGATTTGATTGTGCATCGGTTGCTCCACGAGTACGAGCAGGGGCTCAAGCCGCATCGTCGGGAGGAGCTTGCGAAGCAGTTGCCTGCGATTTGCAGGCAATCATCCGAACGCGAACGCGTTGCCGTGGAGGCGGAGCGGGAATCGGTAAAGGTTATGCAGGTCGAATACATGAAGCGGCATGTCGGCGATGAATTCGACGGCGTGATCGCGGGGGTCACGAATTTCGGTATGTTTGTCGAGATCAACGATCTGCTGGTCGAGGGATTGATTCGGATGCGCGACCTCGACGATGATTACTATTTGTACGATGAGAAACGCTACCAATTGAAGGGGCGCTCGCGAGGCAAAGTGTACAGGCTCGGCGACACAGTGCGCGTGAAAGTGGTCTCGGTGGACCCGGAAACGCGGGAAATTGACTTTGCGGTGGCTCGTTAAACTGGCAATATATTTGAGTGTCGAACCTGTTGCTCCGATGGCTGGAGAGGGCGTTTCGGCGCAGCGTCGTGTCATCATCATGGTCGGGTTTCTACAAAGAGGTCATCTCTACAGGGCTAACAATCGCCTATCGGCATGTCCTCATTGTAGATTTTGATTTAGAGATTTGTTTACGAGCTCCGGAGGAGCGACCGTATGAAGTGAATCTCCTTCCGAGTTATGTTTCGTATCCACCTGCAGTGCGGCCCTGATGTAACAAAAGCTGAACGTTCGATGAGCCATGCGGGCGCCTCGTTGACAGGGAGCGTCGGACGTCGTTGCATTTAGCGCGTGAGTTTAGTAGTATTTGTCATGAGAAAATTCAGTTCTATACCATGGAGGATGTTGTGAGACGGATTATTGGTGTGGGCGTTGCGTTGTGCGTAGCGTTGATGATGCCGCTGAGTGTGTACGCGCAGGATGGGTTGTTCGGCAAGAACAAGGTGCAGTACGCGAAGTTCAACTGGTGGTATATTCAAACCGATCATTTCGATATCTATTTCTCAGATGGCGGCGAAAAGATAGCAGAGTTCACGGCGGTTGCCGCGGAGTCTGCGTACGAGTCGGTAAGCAAATCGTTCCGCTACCAGCTTGTAAACCGCGTGCCGATCATCGTGACGAACTCACACAATGATTTTCAACAGAGCAACGTCGTCGGTGAATATTTGGAAGAAGGGGTCGGCGGCGTAACGGAGTTGTTCAAGAATCGGGTTCTGGTTCCGTTCGAGGGAAACTATAAACAATTCCGCCACGTGATACACCACGAGTTGGTGCATGCCATCATCAACGACATGTTTTACGGCGGCTCGATCCAATCCATTATCGCGAACAACATCACGTTGCAGTTGCCGCTGTGGTTGAACGAAGGCATCGCGGAGTACGAAGCGCAGCGATGGGAAACGGATTCGGATATGTTCCTGCGCGACGCGACGGTGCACGAGTATCTGCCCCCCATCAATCGTCTGTATGGCTACTTCGCCTACCGCGGAGGGCAATCGCTCTGGTGGTACATCGCGAACAAATACGGCCAGCAAAAGATCGGCGACATCCTGAATCGCATTAAGAGTACGCGCAGCGTTGAGCAAGGATTCCGCGGTGCACTGGGCTTGAGCCTCGAAGAACTGAGCGAGCGGTGGCAGAAAGAAATGAAAGTGCTCTACTGGCCCGATATCGCCAAGCGCGAAGAGCCTGCGGATTACGCGCGCCGGTTGACAGAACACAAAAAGGACGGCAATTTCTACAACACGAGTCCCGCGATCTCTCCCCAAGGCGATAAGATTGCCTTCATCTCCGACCGCAATGAATATCTCGATGTGTTCGTCATGAGTACGATTGATGGCAAAATCTTGGATAAGGTCGTTGACGGGCAAACGACGAACGACTTCGAAGAACTAAAACTGCTGACGCCGCGTATCTCGTGGTCGCCCGATGGAAAGAAAATCGCGATGGCGACGAAAGCCGGTGAGCAGGATGCGGTGGTCATCATTGACGTTGAAGAGGGCGATCGTGAAAAGTTGACGTTTGAGCTGAATGCCATTTATTCCGTTGATTGGTCCGCGCAGGGGGACAAGCTCGCCTTCGTCGGGGTGAAGTTCGAACAGCCGGACATCTACATGTACGATTTCGAAACGAAGAAGCTGACGAAACTGACCAACGACGTGTTCAGTGACGCCGAGCCAACCTGGTCGCCCGATGGCAAGACGGTGTACTTCTCGTCCGACCGCGGAGAGCATGTTGGGCGCGAGCCGGTCGCAATGCACGCGTTTGACTACTCACAACGCGAGTTGTACTCGGTCCATGCCGAAACATTCACTATCACGCGGCTCACAAACCTGCCGAACAGCGATGAGGAATCCGCAGTTGTGTCGCCCGATGGCAAGAAGCTGTTGTTCGTCTCCGACAAGAACGGCATCAACAATATCTATGAGCTGAATCTGGAAACGAAAGCGATTCGTCCAATTACGAATTCGTTGAGCGGTGTATATCAGCTTTCGCTTTCGCGCGATGGTTCGAAGCTTGCCTTTGCTTCGCTGAATTTTGCAGGCTTCGATATTTTCCTGATGCGCAACCCGTTCGACCGTGACCTCAAGAAGGACGAGCTTGAGCAGACGGAGTTTCTCAAGGAGAAATTCGCTCCTCCGCTTGCCGTACAGACCAAGCAAGAGAAGAAGCCCACCGAAAGCGACACCGCCAGTGTTTACGGCAACGATGTGCAGATTGATTTCAGCGACTTTGCATCAGAAAAAAAGTTGCCGGAGAATGTTCCGACCGATTCGACTATCGCAGCGAGGCTTCCCAAAGTCACCGACAACATCGGCAAGGACGGCAAGTACAAAGTCTACAAGTACAAGCTCAATTTTTCGCCCGACATCATTTATGGCAACGCAGGCTACAACACGTTCTACGGCGTGACCGGCTCGACCGTCATGGCGTTCAGCGATTTGTTAGGCAACCATCAAATCGTCTTTGTCACGAACCTGCTTCTCGACTTGAAGAACAGCGACTACGCGCTGCAGTATTTGTACCTCCCCGAGCGAATTGATTACGGCTTCACGGGATTTCACAGCGCGCGCTTCGTCATCATTGACGACGGAACGCCGTTCGGCAATCTCTATCGCTTCCGCACGTACGGACTGGGACTGAACGCACAATATCCGATTGACAAATTCAATCGGTGGGATTTCGGTTTGAGTTGGTTCAACGTGTCGCGCGAAAATCTGGATCGCGTCGAAGTGCCCGCGCAAACGCGCTCGACGCTCGTCCCATCGTTGAGCTACACACACGATACCGCGCTCTGGGGTTACACCGGGCCCATGAACGGCTCGCGCTACGCGTTCAACATCTTTGGAACCCCTAAGCTCGGCTCCGCAGGCTTGAGCTTCGTAAACGTGACCGCCGACTATCGAACATATGTCCGCCTCGGCAGACAATATAGTTTGGCGCTGCGCCTTGCGGGCGGCGCCAGCTTCGGCGGCAACCCACAAAAGTTCATCATCGGCGGGGTGGACAACTGGATCAATCGCGAATTCGAAGGCGGCTACGTGCCGCTCGAAAACGCGGAGGATTATATTTTCCTGCAAACAGGTCTCCCGCTCCGCGGCTACAACTACAACGCCGGCATCGGGTCCCGCTACGGCTTGTTCAATTTCGAGTTCCGCTATCCGCTCTTCGCGTTTCTCCAAGCGGGACCCTTGCCGATTGGGCTGCAAAGCATCAACGGCGCGTTCTTCTTCGATATGGGTGCAGCATGGAACAAAGAACGTGAACTGCAACTCTTCACAAAGGACGCGCGCGGCAACACGGTGACAAAAGATTTACTGATGGGTATGGGAACCGGCGCGCGCATCTTCTTCCTCGGCTTCCTCGTCCGCGTCGATGTCGCATGGGCGTGGTACTGGAGCGGCTTCAGCGAGCCGAAGTATTACATCTCGCTCGGCGCAGACTTCTGATTCGTTACCGATGGACTCCGCCCCAAACGGTCGAGTCCATCGGAGTTCTATGTTTGGGGCTGCAGACGGGGTACAACGTCCACAGTTCATTCTGCGCCGCAGGAAGGCGGTCTGCTTCGTGGTCACAGCGGCGCCGTCCGCGCTCTTGCCAGGGCGGTGTTACACTCAACCCCTAGCCCCTGAATTCCGTGAGCGAAATCTCCAACTCGCCCGGCTCGCAATCCTTCCACAACAGCTTTGCGCCTTTGCACGAGGCTATCTCGGTCTCGCGCAAAAGACGCGACGCCGCAAAGTCCTTTTGAGAATTTCTGCAAAGGAGAATCCGTCCAATGAGGAGCAAATGTTGTGTAAATTCTTGCCCGTTGGTAGCGGGTAGAAAACAAAGCGGCGCATCCATGAGAAGACAACTCACGGAGCTTCATAAACATACGCGCGGCAAAAAGGTGTTTCGTAGTTTCCATAAACACTACATTTCTATTGCAACTCAGTCTTTCATTCCTGAAAATACTCTACCATGATGTCCATGAACAACATGTCTTCACCAAACACCTGGCACGGCAGCGGACTGTTCTTCGACAGTCAAGGAACAGACTCATACACGGTTGACGTGAACATTGTTCCCGACGGCATCACGATTGTGCACGACGCGACGAAACAACTTTTCGCGTGGCATCAACTGCGCATGACGACTGCGGGCAGCGGCTACGTGCGCATTGAACTCAAAAACACAGGCTCGGTCCTTTCGCTGCAAAGCGTCGAAGCGCTGAACGCGCTTGCGGCAAACCATCACGTCCGAAAAGGCATGCTCGGACGACTGACTCCAAATCAACAGGTGTTGTGGGGAACGATTGCATTCATCATTATAGCAGGAGTGTTCTTCACCGTCGGATTGGATTTGCTTGCGAACGCTGGAACGAAGTTGATTTCCCTCGACATGGAAAAGAAACTCGGCTCCGTTGTTATGGATGGCATGGTCGCAAATGAACAAACTGCACAAGACTCTGCCGTGATTCGCGTCCTCGAGAAATGCGCGGCAATCGTCGCCGGGTTCGATGGACCAACAAACGAAGTTGCATACAACATCTCGCTGATTGAGAACAAAGACATCGTCAACGCGTTTGCATTGCCTGGCGGCTACATCATCATGTATCGCGGGATGATGGACAAGTTGGAAAACGAAAGTGAGCTATTCGGTCTGCTCGGACATGAAGTTGGGCACGTGGCACTGCGGCACGGTGTAAGACGAATAATTCGCTCGGCGGTTCTCGGCATCATCACTTCGATCCTCGTGGGAGATGCAGGCGGCGTCACGTCGGTGTTGTTGGAAAACGGCAACATGCTCGTGAGTCTTTCCTACGACAGACAAGAAGAGCTCGACGCCGACATGTTCGGATTGAAGGCTGTCGAGCGAACAGATGTCGACGCGCAAGGCATTGTCACGCTGTTCGAGAAACTGCAAAAAGCGGAAGGCTCATCGGAATGGCTGACGTTTCTTTCGACACATCCCGATACCGAGGAACGCTTGCGAGTGCTGCGGGCGAAGTTGCCGAAGCAATTGCACACGCGAAAACGATTGACGGATGAGGAGTGGAAGATTCTAACTTCAAGCCCTCTTCAACCCTGAGTAAGCCCCGCCTTAATAACGAACTCGCCTTGCGAAATTGATGATTCATCCATATTATGCGATGGTATCACTTGACATGAGGAGCAACTATGGATTTCAAAGTCGTGATTGAAAAGGATGAGGACGGCTGGTTGGTGGCGACCGTGCCTTCCTTGCCTGGCTGCATATCGCAGGGCAAGACAGAGAAGGAAGCGTTGAGAAACATTCGCGAGGCAATCTCACTCCACATCAAAACCCTCGCTGAGGATGGACTTCCGTTGAAGAAAAGTAACGGCTCGAAAGCGGTGCTCGTTAGAGTTGCAGTATGAGCACGCTCCCCGTTGTATCTGGCGAGCGACTCTTGAAGTCATTGCAGAAAATCGGTTACTACGTACGCGATCAAAAGGGTAGCCACATTCACCTTCGGCATCCAACCCGCAATCCGCTCACAATTCCCAACCATAAAGAAATAGCACGCGGAACCCTCCGCCAAATTATACGCGATGCTGATCTGACCTTGGCCGAGTTCAGGAAACTGCTATAGAAAATGATTTTGGGATTGCTTCGATGCAACTCGTCTACAACCCTGAGTAAGCCCCGCCTTATTCGGTACACTCTGCGAACGAAGGGTCTTACTACTTTTTGAAATGGTGAGGCCCTTCGTCCGCCTTCCGCCTCCGCTGCGCTTCGGCGGACTCAGGGTTTAGAAACAAGGAGAACGAAATGAAACCATACGTGCTCTACGCCGCGCTCGCAGGAATCGCGTGGGGGCTCGGCGGCTACTTTGAAAAAACTGGTTTGCGCGAGCTCGGCATCGCGCCAATCGCAGGCATCACGTTGCGCACTGCGGTTGCCGTTGTTGTGCTTGGGCTCGTTTCGATTCCTGCATGGAAGGAAGTCGCCTTCAACTCCAGCCTCAGCGCGTGGTTGATGATCATCCTTGGTGGCGGTGTCATCGCGGGAAGTCTCGGCATGTGGAGCTTTTATTCCTCCCTCGCAACGACGGAGAATTTAGGCGTCACGCTTGCCATCGCGTTCGCGCTGTCACCGGTGACGGGAACGATCGTCGGACTCGTGAAAGGCACGCAGGAGATTGATGTGAAGACAGGGTTGGGGTTGCTCGCGATCGTTGTGGGAATTATCTTGATTCAACTCGCGCATCGAACCCCACCCAAATAGTGGAGCGCGGCTGTTGTCGGCACCACAGAACAAAGGCAAGTACTTCAGAACATGTGAGCTGTTCAACACATCAGATACGAACCAATTCCTCCTGCATCTCTCCCGTCACTTCAGGCACGCCGTCATGGCAGACAAACATGTTGCCTGAATTCCGATATTGAAATCTCACGCAAAGACGCTAAGGCGCAAAGAATGAAAGGGAAAAAGAACATGTTGTTGCAGAAGTTCTCAAAACATTTCACCAATTCGGTGAATTCTCCTTTGCAGAAATTTCTCAAAACAATCTTTGCGGCTTTGCGACTTTGCGTGAGGCTAAATCGGATTTTAGGTGTTGACTTCCGTTTTGTGTTTTCTTTATTTTGTGGTGGGGATAGAGCAACTATTGGAAGGTGAGGTATGCAAGAACAAATGCAAGACGAGAAGCCGAAGCACGGTGCGCGCGTTTACAGAATGCAGAACAAGTTGCTCGTAAAACAAACCGTCCTGCGCGGCACTCCTCCTGAGTATGTCATTGACGAACAGCGCGAGAGGTATGTCTCAGAGAACGACGATTCTGCCATTGCCTGTGCAATTCGAGATGCCATTGCGGGAAAACTTGAGGGAAAGGAAAATCTCACACTCGACAACCTTCTCGCTACGATAACAGAAAACAATCTTCATAGCGAAGTTGAAACAGGCAATCCACGCGGTCGCGAGAAGTGGTAATGGCGTACGTGCCCGAACGCGGCGATGCAGTTTGGATTGACCTCACCCCCCAAGCGGGACATGAACAGGCTGGCAGACGGCCCGCGATAGTTCTTTCACCAATTTCATACAACGCCAAAACGGGTTTGGCAATCTTCAGTCCAATAACGAACAAAGTGAAGGGCTATCCATTTGAGGTTCCTGTTCCCGGTCAATTAGAAGTATCTGGAGTCGTCTTATCTGACCAAGTCAAATGCCTTGATTGGAAGGCACGACATGCAGAACGTATTGTGCACTTGCCGCAATCGGTTACTGATGAAGTTTTGAAGAAGTTGAAACTCCTCCTTTAGTAACGGAACGCCACTCCGTCACTGTATCTTGACCAATTCCTCCTGCATCTCTCCCGTCACTTCAGGCACGCCGTCATAGCGAATGAACATGTTGATTTCCGTTCGCACCGCCATGTTCGCCTTCGGCATATAAATACCCGGCTCGATGCTAAAGCAACTCCCCTTCATCAATTGCCGCTCATCTTTCGTCTCGAGGTTGTCAATGTTCACACCGTTGCCGTGCACTTCTTCGCCGATGGAGTGTCCCGTGCGGTGAACGAAATATGTTCCGAAGCCTGCTTTCTTGACGACGTTGCGGCAGGCGTCGTCCACTTCCCATCCGCCGACCGGTTTGCCTTTTGCGAAGCGATCCTTCACGAGGGCAATCGCTGCGTTGCGCGCCGCCTTGACGGTGTCGAATATCTTCTGATACTTTTCCGACGGCTCATCACCGATGTAGCCGCACCAAGTGATGTCGTAGTAAATCGCGCCCGGCTTGTCTAACTTCGCCCACATGTCGAGCAACACGGTGTCACCCTGCTTGAACGGTCGCGCATTTTCCAGGGTTGATTCGAAATGCGGATCGGCGGGGTGTTCGTTCGTCCCGACAATCGGTGGATCGGTGGTCACGAGTCCGCTCTCTGTGAAGCGCCGCAGGATGAATTGCTGGAGTTGATATTCGGTCAACCCGCTGTTGGTTTGAATCGCTTTGCGAATTTCTTCGAACGCTTCTGCGCGAACTCGGTCAACAAGAACGCCAGCCTCTTTGTGCGAACGATATCCTTCTTCGCTGATGGTCGCTTCGAACAATTGCACCAGGTCTGCAGACGAAACAACTTTGTGTCCGAAACTCTTCACCAACTCAATCACACCTGCGTCTACCATCGAGACGGCGGGGATGTTGTTCTTCGGCGAGTACTGCATCGCAATGGTCTTCTTCGGACCCAGCATTCTTTTCAGTGAAGAATGCAGTTGCGTCCAGGGAAGGTAGATTTCTTTCTTGCCGGGCAGCGAATCGAGCTTACGCGGCTCGACACTGTGTGCAAGCTTGCGCGGCGAGCCTTTCGCAGGTATGAAATAGAACCAACGCCGCGTCGTCATCTTGCTCATATCCAGCCCGAGCACGCGATACGCGAGATGGTCACGATTGTGAAAATCGCAGAGCAGCCAACCGTCGAATTTGCGCGCGCGGAGCGCTTGTTGGATTGCCGGAAGGTTCATGGGGTGTCCTTTCACGGAAGAGATTATTCTTTGAGCTTCCTAAATCTGTAGCGCCCTGGTTCAACAACAACAAATGCGCGCATAAGTTCTTTTTCTGAATGAGATTCAAGCAATCGGCGAAGTTGGTCGTGAACGCTGGCAACCGTCGTTGGAGTGATTCGAAGATAGACAACACCGCGTCCAGAGTTCTTCACAAAAACCAGTCCGCCGTAATCTCTGTCTCTTGTTATCATGATTCGGTTGAGCTTCCTTGCTTGGGCGAGCAAATCTTCGTCGTCGGCTCTTGAGAGTTGCAACTCGGAAGCCGTGACAACATCATGACCATTTGAGCGAAGAAGATTCAGAGTAACAGCCCAAACATCTTGGTCTGCAACGAACCTCATGCACTTACCGTGAGATGAATGTCCTCAGCATCTACAACTTCGATTGCATATCGGATGCATGCTTGGATGTCTTCGTGAGAAATGTCAGGATAATAGTCCTTGATGATGTCGGCAAAGGAAATTCCCTCGCCTACCAATTCCAACACATCGAGAACAGGAATTCTCGTGCCCGCAACGCAAGGTTTGCCGAAATGAATTTTGGGGTTGACTTCGATTCTGTTTTGCATCTGAATTCCTATTTTGTTAATGGCATTTGGCATGAGCATGTTGGTTAACAGACGCCTAACTTTATGCACGTGGCTGGCAATCGCTCCCATGCTGCGCGTTTGTCTTTGCCAGTGGAGAGAGAAACCTCCCACATGTCAGCGACTACAAGCTGGTTGTTCTCAATACTTTTCCAAAGAGCAGCCTGCGTTTCGTCTTTCGGTTTTGCGTGACACAGAAACAACGCGTCGCGCGACGTAATTCCGCCTTTTCGATTGTATTCGCCAACCGATATTCATCAAACTTTGTGAACGCCTTGGCGAGAGCGACCTTTACCTGCTTAGAAAGCGGTTGCTTTCCGTCCTTCCAATAGATTGCGAGAAACTCCGTACGCCAATGGTAGTATGCAACAAATGAAAACAGCTAACTCAACACATCCTTCTTCACAAAAATATACCAAGTGATGAGATAAAAGCCAATGCTGTACCCAAGAAGAATTGCCGCATGATGGAATATCGTGTCCCAGGAAATCGGTTCCTCGAATGCCTTTTGCCACACGGTAAAATACGTTGTGAAGAGATACGGCTTCACAGCCTCGAATAGTTCCACTTGAATATTCGAGATGATAATGAAGATGATAATCACTGCCATCGTCCCGACGATAGGACCGATAGCGTTCTCGACGAGCGACGAGAAGAAGAACGCCAGCGAGGCGACGCACCACATGCTGATCGTTGCGAGACCGAAGGCGAGAACCATGCGCGAGAGAACCTCTGCTTTGGGAATAACAACGAGGCTGCGCGCAGGAAGCGGGACGAGTAAATCGCCGGCGCCAAAGAGCACAACGCCTAAGCCGAGACTCAATACGGCGAGGAATGTAATGAGGGTGAACGAATAGAAGAGTGCGGTGATGTATTTCATAAAGAGAATTCTCGATCGTGACACGGGGCGGATGAGGAGGAGACGAAATGTTCCGCCTGTTGCCTCACCGGCGAGTTGGTCGCCCGCGACGAGCGCGATCAGGAACGGCACGTGAACCCACAAGCTGTTCATGATGAAGAACGTGATGAAGTAGCCGTTGAACAGATTCCCGACGATGAAAAAGTCGGCGGCAAAATCGCGCATCAGGCGTTTCACCATGCCTCCGCCTTCGAGCTTGAGCGCGAGGTGGACAATAGGGACGAGCACGGCGATGGCGATGAAGCCGATGTACGT